>DATENS010000204.1:0-10699 GCA_035274925.1 Pyrinomonadaceae bacterium
GATTACGCCGCACACGAAGTTCAAGGCGGAAGCGTATGTGCTGACGAAGGAAGAGGGCGGTCGACACACACCGTTCTTCACCGGCTATCGTCCGCAGTTTTACTTCCGGACCACGGACGTCACCGGAGTAGCGCATCTGCCTGAAGGAGTGGAGATGGTGATGCCCGGCGACAACATTCAGATGGACATCGAGCTGATTGCGCCGATCGCCATGGAAAAAGGCTTGCGCTTCGCGATTCGTGAAGGTGGAAGAACCGTAGGCGCGGGCACTGTTGCCGACGTTGTTGAGTAGGGTTTTGTTTCAGATCTCAATTTTGAGATCTCAAAGGAAAAGAAGTTGGGGAAATTGAGCTATGCCGCGTGACAACATCGTGTTGCAATGCATTGATTGCAAGAGTCGCAATTACGTAACGACCAAGAACAAGAAGACGACTACCGACCGTCTGGAATTCAGCAAGTTCTGCCGCCGTTGCCGCAAGCACACATCTCACAAGGAAACGAAGTGAGCATCAACCGAAGGGGTATAGTGTCAACGGTTAGCACGTCGGTCTCCAAAACCGAAAGTCCGGGTTCGAATCCTGGTACCCCTGCCAGTTTGATCTGGGAAAACTAAGTGGCGAAGAGGTTTGGAAAGATTAACGTGAGCGAAGAGTCGGCTGAACTTGAAACCGAAACTGCCGGCGCAGATGCGTCTGGCGTTCCGCCAGCGAAGGTAGCGTCGGGCACGCGCCCCGGTTCCTCAGGAGACGGCGGCGGCCGGCGGCCGGCGAAGGCGGCGGCGAACCACGGTTTCTTTGCCCGCACGGCCCAGTTTCTGCGGGACACGCGCGCCGAAATGCGGCGAGTGTCGTGGCCCACGATGAACATGGTGAAGAACACCACGATCATCACGCTGGTCGCCGTGATTTTCTTTGCGATTTATCTGTTCGCTGTCGATCGTCTCTGGTCGTTTCTAATTGATCGCCTGCGAGGCTGGCTCGGAGGCTGAGAGCAAAACAGTTTATGAAGCAGTGGTACATTCTTCATACCTATTCCGGTCATGAGAAGAAGGTTTGCGAAAGCCTGAAAGCTCGCGTCGCGGGGACTGATCTGGAAACTGCGATCAGCGAAGTCCTGGTGCCGACGGAAACGGTGGTGGAAATGCGCGGCAACAAGCGCATCGAGTCTTCGCGCATGTTTTACCCTGGCTATGTATTGGTCGAGATCGATTGTGACGATCGCGGACACATTCCGGACAATGTATTTCACGCGATTCGCTCGACACCGAAGGTCACGGGATTTGTCGGCGGCCAAAATCCCACGCCGCTGACGGCTCAGGAAGTCGATCAGATTGTTAACCAGCAGGCCGCGGCTGCGGAGAAACCGAAGCCGAAGTTCTCGTACGCCGCCGGCGAAACGGTGCGCATCAAATCAGGACCGTTCCAGAGTTTCACCGGCAAGGTCGAAGATGTGAATGAAGAGAAATCCACGCTCAAGGTGACGGTGACTATCTTTGGACGTTCCACCCCGGTTGAGCTGAACTTTTTGGACGTTGAGAAGGTCACCTTTACCGAAGAAGAATAAAAGAAGTAAACGAGTCGATAACATTATGGCTAAGAAGATTTCAGGTTACATCAAGCTTCAGGTTCCCGCGGGTAAGGCTAATCCCGCGCCGCCGATTGGTCCGGCGCTGGGCCAGCACGGCGTGAACATCATGGAGTTCTGCAAAGCGTTCAATGCGAAGACTGCGCAGATGGATCCGGACATGAAGATTCCGGTGGTCATCACCGTCTATGCCGATCGTTCGTTCACTTTTGAAACAAAGACGCCGCCGGCGGCTGATTTGTTGAAGAAAGCTGCCGGTATCTCAAGCGGATCCGGAAAGCCCAACAAGGAAAAGGTCGGCAAGATTTCGCGTTCGAAGATCGAAGAAATCGCGAAGACGAAGATGCCGGATTTGAATACGACGAACCTCGAAAGTGCCATGCGCACGATCGAAGGGACCGCCAGGCAGATGGGTCTGACGGTTGAGTAATTGCCGATTGTCGATTGCCAATTGCCAATTTGCGGCAACAGATAATCGATGTTCGGTTTTAGAGGGAGAGAGTTCGGAATTTCAAATCACAGATTTCAGATTCCAGAATCTCGTCTGCACCTCGGAGGTAAGTTAAGTGAAAAAGCACGGAAAAAAATATCGCGCCGCCGCTGAGAAGGTGGAAATCGGGCGCAAGTACAGCCTCGAAGAGGCCGTCAAGATACTCAAGGAAATCACTTTCGCTAAGTTCGATGAAACTGTCGAGCTGACCATGTGGCTGGGGGTCGATCCCCGCAAGGCCGATCAGTTGGTGCGTGGCACGCTCGTGCTGCCGCACGGCCTGGGCAAATCAAAACGAGTTCTGGTTATCGCGCAGGGCGAAAAGGTCAAAGAAGCCGAAGAGGCCGGCGCTGATATCGTCGGCGGTGAAGACCTGGTCAATAAGATCAAGGGCGGCTGGCTGGATTTTGACGCGGTTGTTTCAACCCCGGACATGATGCGGTTGGTCGGCGGGCTCGGTAAGGTCCTCGGACCTCGCGGCCTGATGCCTAACCCCAAGACGGGCACGGTAACTTTCGATGTAAAGACGGCCGTGAAAGAGACCAAAGCGGGCAAGGTCGAGTATCGCGTGGATAAAACCGGAGTCATTCATACCGGCGTCGGCAAAGTCTCGTTCGATGAAAACAAGATCATCGAAAACACGCGCGCGCTAATCGACGCCGTGGCGAAAGCCAAACCGTCGACCGCCAAAGGCAAGTACATGAAGAAAGTTAATCTCGCATCGACGATGAGTCCGGGCATTCTGCTCGACGAAACGGCGTTCGCGAAGTAGTGAGGAGTTTCGAATGAAGAACAGAGAACAGAAGCAAAAGGCCCTCGAAGCTCTCGCTGAGCAATTCAAGACTGCTGATGCTGCGATGCTGGTCAGTTTCAAGAAAATGACCGTCGCCAAGGATCAGGAGCTGCGCCGCCAGTTGCGTGAAGCCGGGGTGAGCTATGCCGTCGTCAAGAATACGCTGGCGCGCAAGGCTGCCGTGGGCACGCCGCTCGAGCCGATGGCTGATCAGTTCAAAGGTGTGACGGCGGTGGCGCTGAGCACTACGGATCCGGTCGGGCTCTCGAAAGCGATCGCAAAATTCACCAAGGCCAACGCCGAGATCTTCAGCTTTAAGGCTGGTCTGGTTGAAGGCCGCGTGGTTGAGCTGAGCGAAATCGAAGCGATTGCCAGTTTGCCGTCGCGCGAAGAGCTGCTCTCCAAGGTGTTGTTCATGATCAATTGCCAGGCGCAACGACTGGTCACGGTGATCAACGCCGTGCCGCGTAATCTGGCGGTGGTGATGGAGCAGGTTCGCGCTCAGAAGGAAACACAGAGCGTCTAAGAATTGCGAAATTCGAATTGCGGATTTCGAAATTGAAAAGAGGTTGCTGACGGAGGGCAAATTCGCAATCCGAAATTCGCAATCCGAAATCGATTACGGCCGTCGCTAATTGTCAGTGGACGGCCATGGAAAGCAAGCGACAAGCGGAGGTGCAACCGCGCGACGCTGCTTGAGAAAGAAGCAAACAGTGGTTTGCTGTGAAAACGGGAGAATGTGAATAATCATGTCTGAGAAACTTCAGGGAATCGTAGATCAAATTAAAGAGCTTTCACTTTTGGAAGCCTCGCAGTTGGTTAAGCTGATGGAAGAGACCTTCGGCGTGTCGGCAGCGGCAGCGGTGGCGGCAGCTCCGGCGGCCGGCGGCGCGGCAGCAGGTGGCGGCGAAGCGGCGGCAGCAGAAGAGAAGACCGAGTTTGATGTCGTGCTTCAGTCTGTGGGCGGCAACAAGATCAACGTCATCAAAGTTGTGCGCGAAGTCACTGCGCTGGGATTGAAAGAAGCGAAGGACCTGGTCGAAGCTGCTCCGAAGGCCGTCAAAGAAGGCGTGTCGAAAGAAGAAGCTGAGACCATTAAGCAAAAACTTGCGGATGCGGGCGCAACCGTTGAAGTTAAGTAATTAGACGGTCTTTGGGCTTTGTAATTCGGGCCCGGTCCGCAACGCGGGGCACGAGTCGGCTTCGAAGATCGAAGATGAAGCATTAAGGCCACCAGAGGTCGAGCGTTAGCTTGACCTTTGGTACTTGAGCAGCTAATTTAAGGGAGTATTGAGGGCGCTGGCGTTACTCCCGAAAAACTTTAACGAATGCAATCGCTTTCAACTCATGAGAAGCGGTCAGGGAATTGTGCGCCCTGATCGCGGATAAGTGTTTTTAGGCGGCAGTCAGCGGCCGTCCTCCTCAGTTAGTCAGCAGCGCACAGCCGGAATTAGGAGCATTCATGTCTGCAAACTTACTCGAAGCATTGAACACAGGATTAGGCCGGCGCACGAGTCAGGCGCCGGAGCGGCAGGACTTTTCCAAGATCAAGACTGCGGTACCGATTCCGAACCTGATCGAGATCCAGCGGGATTCTTACAACCGGTTCCTGCAGATGGATTTGTTGCCCGAAGAACGCGTGAGCACCGGTCTGCAGTCAGTGTTCAAATCGGTATTCCCGATTTCTGACTTTCGCGAAACGGCCACCCTCGATTTCGTCGAGTATCAAATCGGCAACTGGCAATGTAAGTGCGGAAATCTTGAAGGCCTCAAGTACCTGCGCGCCGCCTGTAAGAGCTGTGGCGCCAACATCAAAGTCGATCCCCTGCGTCCGGGCGAAACGCTGTGTCACGTCTGCGGCACCTTCAATTCCGTGCGTCCCGAGCTGTGCCCCAATTGCGGCGAGCCTGTCGGTCTGAAGCACAAACACGATCAGCAGGAATGCCAGGAACGGGGCATGAGTTACAGCGTGCCGCTGAAGGTGAAGATCCGGCTCACGGTTTACGACAAGGATCCGGACACCAACGTCAAATCCATTCGCGACATTAAAGAAGAAGAGGTCTTCTTTGGTGAAATTCCATTGATGACCGACAACGGCACTTTCATTATCAATGGAACTGAGCGCGTCATCGTTTCCCAGTTGCATCGCTCTCCCGGTGTTTTCTTCAAGCGCGGCGCGATGTTTGTCGCCAAGATCATTCCGTATCGCGGGTCGTGGGTAGAATTCGAATACGATCAGAAAAACCTGCTGTACGTGCGCGTCGGCAAGCGTAAGTTTCTCGCCACCATCTTTTTGCGCGCACTCGGTGTCTGGCTGGGCTCGAATTTCAACAGCAAGTCGTTCGGCAGTGACGGCCAGTTGGAGGAAGCAGTAAAGACCTCTTCCTATACCGATGAAGATCTGCTGCGCGCGTTCTACGTGGTTGACGAAGTGCGCGTGGAAGATGGACGCCTGATGGTTCAGGTGCCCGAATCAGGGCGCACAAATTTGGTTGGCATGAAAGTCGACTTCGAGATCAAGGGTCGTGGCAACGATCCGATCGTGCGCAAGGGCAAGGAGATTACGCGCACGTCACTCGAAGGCCTGCGTAAGGCCAACATCGGCGAGGTGGAAATCGACGCCGGCCAGTTCGAAGGCGCCTACGCCATGGCTGACGTGGTGAACACCGAAACCGGTGAAGTCATCCTCGAGGCCAACAACGAAATCACCGCGGCGAAGCTTCAGGAAATCATCGAAAACGGCGTGCAAAGCTTTGCCGTCTTTTTCCCCGAGGGCGACGATGTCGGAGTCGTCATCTCGCAGACGCTTAAGAAGGACACGATCACCAAACCGGTCGATGCGCTCCTTGAGATCTATCGCAAGATGCGTCCCGGTGATCCGCCGACGGTGCAGACCGCTTATCGACTGCTCGAAGGGATGTTCTTCGATCCCCGCAAATTCGATTTTTCCCGCGTCGGGCGGCTGAAATTCAACATCAAGATGGGCAAGCCCGAAATGGGCCGCATCGAGGATCCACTTCTGCAGGCCAGCGACTTTTTCGAAGTGGTGGCCTATGTGCTGAAGATGCGGCGCAATCCGGTGGACGATGAGAAGCGGCCGATTTATCAGGCTGACGACATCGACCACCTGGGCAACCGCCGCGTGCGCGCCGTGGGCGAGCTGCTCGAGAATCAGTTTCGCATCGGACTCGAGCGCATGGAGCGGGCCATCAAGGAAAAGATGTCGATCCATCAGGAAATGCAGACGACCATGCCGCGCGATCTAATCAACGCCAAGCCGGTCACGGCTGCGGTGCGCGAATTTTTTGGCTCGTCACAGTTGTCGCAGTTCATGGACCAGACGAATCCGTTGTCGGAAATCACTCACAAGCGCCGCCTGTCGGCCCTCGGACCGGGTGGTCTGAGCCGCGAGCGCGCCGGATTCGAGGTGCGCGACGTGCATCCGACCCACTATGGCCGCATCTGTCCGATCGAGACGCCTGAAGGTCCGAACATCGGTTTGATTTCGTCGTTGTCGTGCTATGCGCGCATCAACGAATTCGGGTTTATCGAATCGCCGTATCGCAAGGTAGTCAACGGGATCGTCACCGAGTTCGTGCGCGTGAGAAACGGCGGCGACACGAAGTTCAAGCCCAACGATCACGTGCCGCAGGAAGAGGTCGACAAGGCTAACAAGCGCGTCGGCGCCAACGGCGATAAGGCGAGCTACGAACCGTTCCCGTTTTATCTCACCGCGTGGGAAGAAGATAAGCATGTGGTCGGCCAGGCGAATATCGCGCTGGACGAACAGGGCTACATCGTTAACGAGCGTAATGCCGCGCGCAAAGCCGGCGAGTTCATTCTTGCGCATCGCGACGATATTGAGTTCGTGGACGTTTCGCCGAAACAGTTGGTTTCGGTGGCCGCCTCGCTGATTCCGTTCCTCGAAAATGACGACGCGAACCGCGCGTTGATGGGTTCGAACATGCAGCGCCAGTCTGTTCCCTTGCTGCGCGCCGAAGCGCCTTATATCGGCACCGGCATGGAGGACGTAACTGCACGCGACTCGGGTGCAGTGGTAATCGCGCGCCGCGACGGCGTGGTTGATTACGTGGACTCTGAACGCATTATCGTCAAGGCCGATCACAATGTTGACGGAACTATTTCACGCGAAGTGACCGCCGACATTTACACCCTGATTAAGTTCAAGCGTTCGAACCAAAACACTTGCATCAACCAGCGCCCAATCGTGCATGTGGGTGAACGCGTAAACAAAGGACAGGTGATCGCCGACGGGCCTTGTACCGATCGCGGTGAGTTGGCTCTCGGCCGCAACATCCTGGTGGCGTTCATGCCCTGGCGCGGTTACAACTTCGAAGACGCGATCCTGGTTTCGGAGCGGCTGGTCAAAGAGGACTACTACACTTCGATTCACATCGAAGAACTTGAGATCGAAGCCCGCGACACCAAGCTGGGTCCGGAAGAAATCACTCGCGACATTCCCAACGTGGGCGAAAACATGCTGCGTGACCTCGACGAGAGCGGCATCATTCGCATCGGCGCCCAGGTCAAGCCGGGATCGATCCTGGTGGGCAAGGTGACGCCGAAAGGCGAAACCCAGTTGACCGCCGAAGAAAAACTGCTGCGCGCAATCTTTGGCGAGAAGGCAGCGGACGTGAAAGACGCGTCGCTGGTTTCTCCTCCGGGAATCGACGGCACCGTGGTTGACGTTCAGGTCTTTACCCGCAAGGGGCAGGAAAAGGACCAGCGCTCTCTGGCGATTGAACTGACCGAAGAAGAGCGCCTGCGTCGCGACCTCGAGGACGAAATTCGCATCCTTCACGAGCAGCGCAACGAACGAATTTATGAGCTGTTCGAAGGACGGAAGTTGTCGGCCGATCTCACCGTCAATCGCGAAGTGGTAATTCCGAAGGGCGAAGCGATTACGCGGGAGATGCTGCAAGGCGTCGAGGCAAAAGCGCTGCGCAAAGCCCAGGTCGCCGGCTCGCGTGTCGATGCCACGGCGGAAGTTAAGGAATACGAAGATCGGACTGAACGGCAGATCAAAATCCTCTCGGACATTTACGAAGAGAAGATTGCCAAGCTTCGACAGGGCGACGAACTTTCACCGGGCGTGATCAAGATGGTGAAGGTCTTCATCGCCATGAAGCGCAAGCTTTCGGTGGGCGACAAGATGGCCGGACGTCATGGCAACAAGGGCGTGATTGCTCGCATTCTGCCCGAAGAGGACATGCCTTATCTGCCGGACGGAACGCCGGTCGAAATCGTGCTCAATCCACTCGGCGTGCCTTCGCGCATGAACGTGGGACAGATTCTCGAGACGCACCTCGGCTGGGCCGCGCGCGTCCTGGGACTTTATTTCGCGACGCCGGTATTCGACGGGGCTACCGAAAAAGAGATCAAGAAGAAACTCGACGAAGCGGGAGTGCGAGCAACTGAGCTTGGCCTCCCCGAGATCGTCAGCGCGTCGGGTAAGGCCGTGCTCTACGACGGACTCACCGGCGATGCTTTTGAGCAGAAGGTGACGGTTGGCTACATCTACATGTTGAAGCTGTCGCACCTGGTTGACGACAAGATTCACGCACGCTCGATCGGGCCGTACTCGCTGATTACCCAGCAGCCGCTTGGCGGCAAGGCCCAATTCGGCGGACAGCGTTTCGGAGAAATGGAAGTGTGGGCGCTGGAGGCTTATGGCGCCGCGCACATCCTACAGGAATTGCTAACCGCTAAATCTGACGACGTTGCAGGCAGATCCAAGATCTACGAGGCAATCGTCAAGGGCGAAGCGGACTTCGATCCAGGTTTGCCGGAATCTTTCAACGTGCTTGTGCGCGAGCTGCAGTCTTTGTGTCTCGACGTCGAGCTGGTGAAGAAAGACGGCGCACCGGACGAAGCGATTGCTGAACCGCTGATCACGTCGGGTATTTAGCGTGACGTCAACGGGGCTGAACTTAGTACTTAGTGCTTTGTACTTTGTTCGCAACCGGAAAGTACTAAGTACGAAGCACGGTTAACGCATTTAGGCTGAAACGAACTACGGAGAACTAAAGTGTTTCGATTTCATCAAGAGAAAACGCAACTTGCGCCTGACTTTGAGGCGATCCGCATCTCGCTGGCTTCACCGGACAAGATCCGTCAGTGGTCTCACGGTGAAGTAACCAAGCCGGAAACGATCAATTACCGGACGTTCAAACCTGAGCGTGACGGTCTCTTCTGTGCGCGCATTTTCGGACCTGTCGCTGATTGGGAGTGTCTCTGCGGCAAGTACAAGCGCATGAAGCATCGCGGCGTGATCTGCGACAAGTGCGGCGTTGAAGTCACGCAGGCGAAAGTCCGCCGCGAGCGTCTGGGCCATATCGATCTGGCCAGTCCGTGCTCGCACGTCTGGTTTTTCAAAGGACTACCTTCGCGCATTGGTCATCTGCTCGACATTCCTTTGCGTGAACTGGAGAAGGTCCTCTACTTCGAATCGTACATCGTCATCGATCCCGGCGACGTAAAAGAGCTGAAGGAGCGCGAGCTGCTCACCGACGAGCGCTATCGCGAGCTGGCCCGTGATTACCCGGGACAGTTTGTCGCCAAGATGGGCGCGGAAGCGATCAAAGAATTGCTTTCGATGGTCAACATCGACGAACTGGCGGTGGAACTACGCCGCCGCATGCGTGAAGAGACTTCGCAGCAAAAGAAGCTGAAGTTTTCCAAGCGCCTCAAGGTGGCGACTTCGTTCCTGAAATCCGGAAATCATCCGGACTGGATGATCCTCGACGTGATTCCGGTGATTCCACCTGAGCTCCGCCCGCTGGTGCCCCTCGACGGCGGCCGCTTTGCGACTTCCGATCTGAACGATCTCTATCGCCGCGTCATCAATCGCAACAACCGCCTGAAGAAGCTGATGGAGCTGCGTGCGCCGGAAGTAATCGTGCGCAATGAAAAGCGCATGCTTCAGGAAGCGGTCGATGCGCTGTTCGATAATGGCCGTCGTGGCCGTGTGCTGCGCGGCGTCAACAATCGCCCGCTTAAGTCTCTCTCCGGAACCTTGAAAGGTAAGCAGGGTCGCTTTCGACAGAACCTGCTGGGCAAGCGCGTCGACTACTCCGGCCGTTCGGTGATCGTTGTCGGACCCGAGTTGAAGCTGCATCAATGCGGTTTACCGAAGAAGATGGCGCTCGAGTTGTTCAAGCCATTCATCTACAACCAGCTGGAAAAGCAGCAGCACGCCGCGACCATCAAGCAGGCGCGAGAAATGGTTGAGCGCCAGGAACCGGTGGTTTGGGACATCCTCGAAGAAGTAATTCGCGAGCACCCGGTTCTTCTGAATCGCGCGCCGACGCTCCACCGCCTCGGCATTCAGGCCTTCGAGCCGGTGCTCGTCGAGGGCAAGGCGATCAAGATTCACCCGCTCGTCTGCACGGCGTTCAACGCCGACTTTGACGGCGACCAGATGGCCGTGCACATTCCGCTCTCGCCCGAGGCGCAGATCGAGGCAGCTGTCTTGATGCTTTCGTCAAACAACATCTTGAGTCCGGCTAACGGACAGCCCATTGCTGTCCCCAGTCAGGACATCGTGTTGGGCTGCTACTACCTGACGCGCGACAAGCCGGGCGCGAAGGGCGAGGGCCGCGTCTTCGCCTCTCTCGAAGAGGTGTTGCTCGCGCTCGATGCCAAAGAGGTGACGACGCAGACGCCCATCAAGCTGCGCATCACTGGCGATTTGATTGACCTGACGCAGGAGCACGACACGCAGGACGTGCTGCGCGCGACGGTGCAGGAGAACGTGCGCCGCGTCATCAACACGACCGTGGGCCGCGTTATCTTCAACGACTCGATTCCAG
>DATENS010000205.1:0-27776 GCA_035274925.1 Pyrinomonadaceae bacterium
GCGGCCCGTGCCGCTTTTCAAACTGACCTCATCCAGCCAGTTCGCTCAACTTGTCGCCCGGTGATTACTGATTTATCGTCATTCGGATTTTCCCGAATCAAGACAGCCTGAGGTCATATTTTCGAAATGAAATCAGTCATCACTTTCGCCGCTCTCTCAATCATGTTGTTGGGCGCAACGTTGACGAACGCACAATCGCCCGGGACGCCGGCCACGCTGCAACGGCTCGCCGGCGATTACTACAACTGGCGCAACCAAAACTACCCGGTTTTTTCCAGCGACGCGGGGCTGCACACCTGGGATAACAAGTTGACCGACTATTCGCCGGCGGCGCTGGCCGCGCGACGCGCGCACGTGGTGAATCTGCTGGCGCAGGTGAATCGCATGCGCACGAACCGTTGGAAGAAAGACGATCAGATTGATTGGCTGCTGATGCGCGCGCAACTCGAGGGCCCTGTCTCCTTCGATCGCGTGATGGATTTCGAGCACAGCGATCCGCAGGTTTATGTCAACGAATGTTCCAACGCCATCTTTTCGCTAATCAAAAAAGAGTACGACTCGCCGCGTAACCGCGCCCTCTCAGCCACGGCGCGGCTGAAGGCCATGCCCGGAATGCTTGAGCAGGGTAAGCGGAATCTGACTAAACCGGTGAAGCTGTACGCGCAACTGGCCATTGATTCGGCACGCTCGATCGACAGCCTCTTCAAAGACAGCATGATGACGGTGCTGGCAAAGGAATTGTCGCCGGCGGAAATGAACGAGCTGGTAAGCGCCCGCGACGCCGCGATCAAATCGATACACGCCTATGCCGATTGGCTGGAAAAACGAGTGCCATCGATGCCGCCCTTCGCGCCGATGGGCGAGGCGAATTACAACTATCTGCTCAAGCACATCTACCTGCTGCCGTTCGACGCGAAACAGGTCGAGATGTTGGGTCAGGCCGAACTCGCGCGCTCTCGGGCAATGGAATCAATGCTGCCTGATCCTGCTCTCGCCGATCCCAACCCGCAGCGCGCCAAAGTCATTCCCAAAGATCAGGACGACTTTCTCAAAGCGTACGAGAGTCGGCAGACGGAAATGATTGCTTTCCTGAAAGAGCACGAGCTGATCACGCTTCCTTCTTACCTCGGGCAGTTTCAGATCCGGCAACTTCCCGAAGCATTCAAGCCGACCAGCCCCGGCGGTTTCATGAATCCGCCCGGCGTTTACGACAAAGATTCGTCCGGCTTCTACTTCATTCCGACCTACAACCCGCAGAGCAAGAATTTCTACATTCGCGCGGCGATCGAAGATCCGCGGCCCATCCTTGGACACGAGGGCATTCCGGGTCACTTTCTTCAACTCTCGATAGCCAATCATTTGAAGAACGAGATTCGCCGGCAGCACGGCGATGGAATTTTTATCGAGGGCTGGGCGCTTTACGGCGAAGAGATGTTGATGCGCACCGGGCTTTATCCGGTGAATTCAGCTTCACAGGGCCAGGTATTGCGCGCCTCGCGCTATCGGGCCGCGCGCATCGGTGTGGACGTGAACCTGCAAACCGGACGGTGGACCTTTGAACAGGCGGTCAACTATTTCATGGAAGCGGGCGGGCTCGATCGTGAAGCCGCCGAAGGCGAGTCTGCCGGAGCGGCCGCAAGTCCGACTCAGAAAATTACTTACATCACTGGCAAGTGGCAGATCATGCGGCTGCTGGGCAAGTATCGGGATCACAAGGGCAAAGATTTTCGCCTCGGTCAGTTTCATGACGATTTGATCAAGAATGGCAGCCTGCCGCTGTCGATTGTTGAATGGATCCTGCTGGACGATCGGTCGTCGTTGGATCAGGCGCTAAAGTGAGATCGAGGCTAAGCTCAATAGGGGCGAGTTTGACGTAGGGCCAGGTTTTGCGTGGGTAACTAAAGGTCGCGAAATTGAGAATTACGTCCGACCGGAAACTTTAGAAGCGGCCGTCAAAGAGGTTCACAAAAACGCAGTTAGGTTAGCCAACACGGGTCAATTCGATCATTGCCTCTTTTATCGAACGACGACGCGACGCATCGTCGACAAAGTAGATAAAGTAAAGATTGCCCATGAGGTAGTGAAGAGAGCAACTGATCTAGATGTCCTCGACCTCAGAAAGACGATGAACCGATTGGTCGCCTTCATTCGCAGCGCAAACGATTTCCGTGAGTCGTAGAATCAGCATTGACTCCGCAACTAACGCGCAAGAGCCTTGAGCTTCTTTAGCGAGCGGACTAATATCTTTGCCATGCCACTAACTCTCGATCAGATCACCGAAGAAGCAATCAAATTGCCGCCCGCATCAAGGGCATTGCTTGCGGACAAACTCATGCAGAGCCTTGAGGCTGAGGAGCCTGATGAGATCCAGCGACTCTGGTCAGCAGAAGCGATTCGCCGCCGTGACGAGATTCGCTCGGGGCGTGTGCAGCCAATTTCCGGTGCCCAAGTGATCGAAGAGGTTCGTCGTCTGGTTGGCCGATAGTGAATGACCTATGACTTCCATCCGGAAGCGCGCCTGGAATACCGCGAAGCCGCTGCTTTCTATGAGGCCCGTCGTTCCGGTCTAGGCGCAGCTTTCACAATCGAAGTTGAAGCCGCAATCGAACGGATAGTAAACAATCCGAGAAGCTGGCGGGTGATTTAACAGGATGTACGGCGCTGTCTCACTCACACGTTTCCCTACGGCGTACTTTACTCCATCGAGGCTGATTCAATCCTCATAGTCGCTGTGATGCACTTACATCGCCGCCCTGGCTATTGGCGAGAACGATTGTCTGGCAAACTGTGAAATTGGACGCGAAACCACTCAATCCATCTTTCGCCGCGGCAGTTGCCCAGAGTTTCGCGCAGCAACCGATCATGGAGCTGATTGGCGCGCAGCTTGATTTGGTTGAGCCGGGCATCGTGGAAATCTCTCTGCCGTATCGCGCTGATCTCACTCAGCAAAACGGCTATCTGCATGCGGGCGTAGTGACCACGATTGCTGATTCGGCTTGCGGTTACGCGGCGCTCAGTTTGATGCCGGAAGGTTCCGCGGTACTCAGCGTCGAGTTCAAGGTAAACATGCTGCGACCGGCGCAGGGCGAGTCATTTGTTACGCGCGCGGAGGTGATCAAGGCGGGCCGCACTTTAAGTGTGGTGCGCGCTGATGTTTTTGCCATCGAGGCCCATGCTGAACGAAAGCTGGTGGCAACCATGCAGGGCACGATGATGTGTTTGTTAAGGTAAGCGTGCGGCTTTGCCGCCTGATGTGCGGTAAGGCTCTGCCTTACCGGACTGCACCTTGGGTTTTGAACGGGCCTATACCCGCACCGTAAAGTTTCGAACCGATGACGCCAAAGGAGCGTAGTTATTCGTGGCTGATGAAACAACTTTCAATGCCTGGTCAATAGACATCGCGCTCCTGCAGAGCGCTAGTGGAGACTTACCATGAGGAGACTTTTTATCGCGGCGGCCATCTCATTAACCTTGCTATTCGCTTTTGCCTCTTGTCGTCATGTTGGCAAGGGCGTGAAAGGCTCGGGTGTGCGCAAAACCGAGAAGCGAGACCTGGGCGCGTTCAAGTCAATCCAAACTACCGGCGCTTATGACATCCAGGTGACGTGCCAGCAAGCGGCCAGTTTTGAAATCGAGGCTGACGACAACATCCTTCCTTTGATTCGCACCTCGGTGCGCGATGGCATGCTGAATATTTCCAGCGATACCGGTTACAGCTCGTCCAAAGCAGTGATAGTGCGCATTAGTGTCCCGGACCTCGAGGCAGTCGCCACGCACGGAGCGGGCGACATTCGTATCACCGACGTAAAGAACGACCAGCTGACCGTTAATTCAACAGGCGCGGCGCGGATCGAAGCCGTTGGTCAAACTAACACGGTTAACATTCAAACGACGGGCGCGGGAAAAATCGATACCAGCCGGCTGCGTGCGGAACGCGCGAAGGTGACCGTCACCGGCGCAGGCAGCGTGGATGTTTATGCCAGCCAGCAACTGGACGCCACAGTTTCCGGTATCGGCAAGGTGGTCTACGACGGCAATCCGGGCGTGGTTAACAAAAGTGTGAGCGGCATTGGTACTATCAGCAAGAAAGAAAGAGGAAGCGAGTAACAACGCGATTAGCACCAGACTTCTGCTAGTCTTTCAGCCAAGCCATGTTACTTACTGAAACTGAAGTCCGCGTTCTTGGTTCGCTGATCGAGAAACAGATCACTACGCCCGAGTACTACCCGCTCACGCTGAACTCGCTGACCGCGGCCTGCAATCAAAAGAACAATCGCAATCCGGTAACTGCTCTCGACGAATCTGAAGTTGAGCACGCGCTCGACAGCCTCCGCGAAAAAAATCTTGCTTACGTTTTTCACGGCAGCACCAGCCGCGTGCCGAAATTCAAGCACGTGGCGCCTGAAGTCCTGCAGCTGAACCCCGCTGAGCTTGCGGTCATCTGCGTGCTGATGTTGAGTGGTCACCAGACCATGGGCGAGATTCGTACGCGTGGATCGCGTATGCACGATTTCACCGGACTTGAAGAAGTCGAACAAACCCTGCACGCATTGAGCACGCGCGAGACCGACCCGCTGGTCACAAAGCTGCCGCGCCAGCCGGGCCAGAAAGACGCGCGGTTCGCGCACTTGCTGTGTGGTAAGCCGGAAACGGAAATGCCGGCGGAGAGTGCGGCCACGCCAGCCCGGCGCACCAGTGACGCTGAACGAATCGCAAAACTGGAAGGGCAAGTGGGCTCGTTGACCGAAAAGGTCGACCAACTCACCGATCAATTCGAACAATTCAAGCGGCAGTTTGAATAACGAACTGGTGGCACGCGCGCCCGCCCGTGAACGCGCGCAAGATGCGCGTGCCACATCAAACCGAATCCCATGTGCCTGATTCATCGCGCCGGCGGAGCTTTTACCCACCAGCCGGAAGAACTAAAAGCAAAGATTAGTGCGAGGGCCGGAGATCTAATCAAGCGCGCCTTCGACGACATCGATCCGGCACGTCTGATTGACTATCACACACACGTTGCGGGTATCGGCTCCGGTCAGAGCGGCACCTTCGTCAATGGGAAGATGCGCACGTGGCGCCACCCCTTTCACCGGCTAAAGTTCAAAGTTTATGTCAGCGCCGGCGGAGTCACCGACGAAACGAAAGCTGACTCGCAAATCGTTGAACGTCTGGAGCGGCTGGTGAGCAACATCGAAGGCCATGGAAAGTATCGCCTGCTCGCTTTTGATAAGAACTACTGCCGTGACGGTCGTGAGAACCTGAGCAAGACGGAATTCTACGTTCCCAACGATCATGTCTTCGGAATCGCGGAAGCCCATCCGAATCTCTTCGAGCCGGTCATCTCAGTAAATCCTTATCGCGCTGATGCGATCGACGCACTGGATCGCGGCGCCAAACGCGGCGCGCGCATGGTCAAATGGCTCCCCAACGCGATGGGCATCGATCCCTCGGATGAGCTTTGCGACCCGTTCTATCAAAAGATGAAACAGCTCGGCTTAGTTCTGCTAAGCCATGGAGGCGAAGAGAAAGCCGTTGAAGCAGAAGAAGATCAAAGGCTTGGTAATCCTTTGTTACTGCGGCGGGCTTTGGATCAAGGCGTGAAGGTAATCGTCGCGCACTGTGCCGGGCTTGGCGATAACGAAGACCTCGACGATCCGCAGCGACGGCGGGTGCCGAACTTCGAATTGTTCCTGCGGTTGATGGCAGAGAAGCGCTACGAAGGATTGCTGTTCGCGGACATTTCAGCGATGACGCAATACAACCGCGCGGGCGCGCTGCGTACGATCCTGGCGCGCGAAGATCTGCACGAGCGACTGGTCAATGGCAGTGACTATCCGCTGCCGGCGATTAACTTTTTGATCAGGACCAGTGGGCTGGTCAAACAAGGCTACATCAACCCGGAAGAGCGCGCCTCAATGAACGAGATTTATGATTACAACCCGCTGCTGTTTGATTTTGTTTTGAAACGCACGATTAGGTTGCCCGGCGCCGAGAAGCGTTTGCCAGCGTCGATATTCATGGCAAATCGCGAGCTCGAGTTGTAGTTCCGATGGGTTCACTCGCCGGGAACAAAACCCCTGAACAAGTGTCTAACTAACTCCCCCTTGACAATCTAGGGGGCCGACAAGTACTCTCCGCGCGGACACAAGCCGGGGAGATGAATATTATGGGAAATGCTCGCACGGATCTGATGCAAGGCACGCTGGAGCTTTTGATTCTCAAGACGCTTTCGCGTGATCCGATGCACGGCTACGGCATTGCCCAACGAATTCATGAAGCGGTCGATGACCTGCTCAAGATAGAGGACGGCTCGCTTTACCCCGCGCTCTATCGGATGAAAGAGCGCGGGTGGATCTCGTCAGAATGGGGCGTGTCAGAAAACAATCGCCGCGCCAAGTACTATCGATTGACCAGGGCCGGGCGAAAACAACTGGCCGGCGAACGCGCGAACTGGGAACGCGTGTCACAGGCGATGGCCAGAATTCTGCAAACCGCATAGTTCTCGCAACTTGAAAGGGCAGAAGATGAAAGCCTTGTCCGGCCTATTTCAGCGTCTCGATAGTCAGCACGCCAGGCGTGAGATAGATGATGAACTGAATTTTCATCTGGATCTGCTCACTGATGAACTATGCCGGCACAACATGCACCCGGATGAAGCAAGAGCCAAGGCAAACGCACAGTTTGGCAATGCCGAGCACATTAGAAACGAATGTGTGGAAATCAGAATGAGGAATAGTCCCCATACGCGGGCCCTGAAGTTTCTTCTTATCCTGGTGTTCCTGACGGGAGTGCTCTTGCGCGCACTCGGAATCGAATACCACGTCTCGCGCATCGGCGATATTTTGATAGTGGTGGGCCTCCTCGGTCGTCTGTTGCTTTATCTACGGGGGTTGAGTCGGGCGCGCTTTTTTTCAGAGCCTGACGCCGCGTCGCAGCTAAACTTGAGTAAACGCCGTCGAGTGGTGGCAGGGTTCGATCAAAACGGACGCACCCCGGTGGAACGTCTGATTTCAGAAAAGTAAATCGCACAAATTCAGTCGAGTTCAGGCTTCGAATTAGCATTCGCAGTCGCCGTACAAGTGTGGCTGCCGCCTGACAAACTAAACATGCTTAATATCGTGTTTGTGTCTGGCGCTGGCCCACTTGGGTTACCGGCGCAAGTCTGCAAAAGGTTTCAGAATCAACGGCCGACTCAGTAGTACTAGTTGGGCGCTTGTGATATCCGTAGTCTCCCTCGTAGTAGCCGTCATCACCGGCTTAATGATCAAATAGTTGGGTTGACACTCCAACGCGTCTGACATTAGGCTCTCGCCGTTCGAAAAATCATTGCGACAATCGTGAAGTTTTTCTTGCTGACGCTATGACTCTAACCCGGCAAATTACATTGGCGCTGGCCGCCGTACTCGCCGTCGCATCCACCTGTTGGGCACAAAAGCAGAGGCCCGATCCCGTTTGCAGTCAAACCACGGCGGCGGCCTTCAAGCCTCTGCCGCAGCTCACTTACGAATGTCCTGACGAGCCAAATGATTCTGATGAAGCAATCTTGAAATTGCCGCAGAGACTCCGAGCCATTAAAGCCCTGGAGGCGGAGCTGGCCGCGTTGAGCAATGCCGCCTGGTGGCAAGCGGATGTCGATAACTTAAACGCGTGCGCATTCAAGGAAACTGCCGGTGAACTGACGGACGAGCAAAAGGAAGCATGGAAACGCGGCGATTACCGGTTCCAGCTTTTTGGCAGTCACGACATTCGGCTGGCGCTGATCGATGATCCCTGTTACCAGACGGGCTTCAACGGATCGAACGCATTTCTTCTGGTTCGCAAAGGCGGAAAAGTGTTTGTCACTCAGGTCCTGGATGGTTATTACTCGCGCGTCGACAATTCAGTGGGGATTGAGTTTGCGAATCTGAATGGGCAACAACTGATCGAAGTCTCAACTGCCAACAGCATGCCGCCGTCACTGCTCTATCACTATTTTGTGATCGACCCAAAAACGAACCGGGCAATGCCGAAGAAGATTTTCAGGGAAGACGGTAAGCTCACCAATCAGGTTTGGTCGGCCATGCTGCTAGGCGAATCAAAGTCCGCACCCGAATTAAAAATAATTAGCCGCCGGCGTCTCAATCGAACCTTCAGCGCTTATCGCGAAAGCGATCGCGGACGCATTGATGACGGCGGCCGCCGACTGCGACGTATTGTCTATCGCTGGAACGGCAGATTTTATTCCGCGAATTGAATCGCACCAGCGTAAGACTCTCATTCACACACGGCTTCAGCCGGTGGGCGGCTGCTTGAGCAAGAAGGGAAACCGTTTAAAACGGTTTCCAAAATCATGCTTTGCGTTGTTCGCCTGGTTTAAGCCAGACGTGAATGAGAAAGGTCTTCCTTCTTCAAACTCGATTGACGCACTCTTCCTTGAGCGTTAGTATTCGCCGCACGAAAGGAGTCCGTAGTTCATGTTGATCCGATCCGTCTATTCCTTTGCCGTGGCCGCGTGTGTGCTTCTACTTGTTTCGAGCACGCAGGCCCAATACAAACTGGAAACCTGCGAAGACTTGAAAATTACTCAAGCGCATTACGGCGTGAACACGGTCGAGACCGCCACCTGCATTAGTCCGACCAGGACATTTAGCCCGAAGGGCACGCTGCGCAATGTCCATATTCTCTATTCATTTCCCAAAGTGCCGACGGGCGCCGGCGTGACCTTTATGATCACTAAGGACAATGCCGACGGTGAGTACGTGCAAAACGTCGACTACTCCGTCTCGCCGCAGCACACGACGGCTTACGCCCAACTGACCATCAACACGCCGGGAAAATATTTTGTGCGGCTGGCGAACTATTACAACAAGGCGCAAATCTGGGCGACCACGGACTTCACCGTGGGCGCGGACACGGTTGGACCGCGTGCCGCCGGCAACACGGCCTCAGGTGGAGGAAACGTTTGGATTTGTAAGACAGTCGATGACAACTGGAATTGCGTCGGTGGATCAAATGAATGGAAAGCCAATGCAGGGTTCGACGTTCTTTTCAAGAACCCGACGCCCGTAGGCGTGGACTTTATCGGTATCGTTTTTTACCAGCAGGGACCCGACGGCAAAGACGTTAAGTTCACTAACGAGTACCAACAGAACATCGGCGAGACGAACCGCTTCTATGCCACTACCAACAATATGATCTCGCTTCCTGCCGGCAAGTTCTCGGTTTACATCATCGCCTGGGGCAAACGCGAAACCATGATGCACAACGGCAACCTCACCGAATATTTCGCGAAGATGACATTGACCGTAAAGTGAGAACTGATCTGCGCAAGACTCTCCAGTGACACTACGAACTCTATTCACTACGTTAGTCTTAACGCTGCTGGTAATCACTTGCCTGGCTTGCCGCAAGGTCATGCCTGAGCGTTACGCCACCTATGACGGCGGGCGAGTCTACGTTGATTTGCCGAAAGACACGAAGTACTCAGAGCGCAATCCATCGGTTGATAAAGACACCTCGGTAGTAGTCAGCCTCCCGAATGAGAACAGCATTCATGTCGGGAAAGATCGTCGAGAGTTGCGAAGAGAAGATTTCGCCGACAAATTGAAACAGGTGCTGCAAAACCACTCTGAGCCGGATCAGCGAGTTTATCTCGCGGCAGCGGCAGACAATAGTTACGATTCGATAGTTAAAGTAATCGACGAGATTAGGAGGCAAGGTGTTTCCCGTGTCGGGCTGTTGGTGCTTCGCCAAAAGTCTGATGGTCCAAACATTTTCGCGATTGAGATTCCCGCCGAGCCTGATCCAAACGAAGACCTTCGCTTGATGAAACCCAATCCGCTAACGCTGGTTGTTTCGGTCACGCCAGATCTGAAAGTCAGGCTCAACCAAAATGACTATGGCAGCGTGAACGATCTGGAACCTCTCAGCACTAAACTCGTCCAGGTCTTTCGGCTGCGCGAAGAGCAGTTTGCAATTAAGCCCGGATTCGAAAACCGCTCTGATTTGCCACTTTCTGAGCGTATTGAAAAAACGCTGGTTATCAAGGCAAATCGCTCGATCAAGTACGGCGACCTGATCAAAATCATCGACGCCGTCAAGGGCGCGGGCGCCTTTCCGATCATGTTACAGATAGACGATTTGTCCCTGTGACTCTCCAGTGAGTATCATTCATCCGATGTTCGCCCTCAAAGATTCCTACAACCGCCCGATTCGCGATCTGCGCGTGTCTTTGACTGACCGCTGCAATTTTCGCTGTTTCTACTGCCTGCCGCACGGCGAGCCGCCGATCGCACCGAAAGAACAGATGCTCTCGTACGAAGAGATCGAGTACGTCTGCGACATCTTCGTCGAACTCGGCATTGAGAAGATTCGGCTGACCGGTGGCGAGCCGATGATGCGTCAGGACATCGAAACCATTATCGGCAAGCTGGCCAGACTAAAAACTAAAGGGCTGGTCGATCTGGCGCTGACCACCAACGGTTATTTTCTTCCCGATCGTGCGCAGAGTATTAAAGACGCCGGCCTCGATCGCATTACGATCAGTTTGGATAGTTTGAAGCGTGACGTTTTCAAGCAGATGACCGGCGTCGATGTCCTCGATCGAGTACTGGCGGGGATTCAGGCTGCGAAGAACGCCGGCCTCGAGCCAATCAAGATCAACGCCGTGATCGTCCGCGGTCATAATGAAGACGAAGTAGCGGACTTTGCCGCGTTCGCGCGCGAGCACGACGTTAAGATGCGCTTCATTGAGTTCATGCCGTTGGATTCCGGACACGAATGGTCACGCGAAGATGTGGTGTCGGGTCGCGAAATCCGTGACAGGATTAGCGAGAGATTTCCCCTCGAACCGATCGATGTGTTTCGCGGTTCCGAGACCGCTTCACGCTATCGTTTTGCTGATGGCGCGCCGGGAGAAATTGGCATCATCGCGCCCGTGACCGAACCGTTTTGCGGCGCCTGCTCGCGCATTCGCCTCACCGCCGACGGTCAAATCCGCACTTGTCTTTTCTCAACCGTCGAACATTCTTTGCGCGACGTCGTCCGCGACGGCGCTTCACGTCAGGAAATTATCGACTTCATCGAATCTGTGGTGATGAAGAAAGAACCGCGTCACTTCATCAACGATCCGGATTTTGTTGCGCCGTCCCGGTCGATGAGCTTCATCGGCGGGTGAGGCGTCTGTTTTTCGCCTTCCTTTGTGTGAAATCCTCGGAGTGTATTTTCCCACAGATATTCATCGCTGAGACGCAGACGTTGCAACGATCTGCGCAAGGGAAAATAAGTCTAATTTTTTCATTGACTTTTCCGGTGTGGAGCGTTTAGATTTACTTCCCTCTCGCGCCGTAATGCCTTATTCCTGAAAAAATCGAATAGCGCACCTTTGTTGCGGCGTCTCTCAATGTGACGATTACAATTTGGAAAAAAGGAGACCTCTCATGTTTAGACTCAAAACGGTTCTGATCGTGGCGCTTGTCGCCACGCTCCTCGGGTTTAGCTCATTGCTGACGCCCGGCCTCGCGGACGGCGGAGCAAATCACCGCGTTAGAAACCTGCATCTGGGCGTTTCCGGCGGCAACGTGAACGATATATCGCGCCGGTACTGCTGCAGTGGAACTCTCGGAGCATTAATAACTGACGGAAGTACGCAGTACATACTCAGTAACAATCACGTTTTGGCCCGAGGCGACCAAGCCGTCGTGGGAGAAGACGTATCGCAGCCAGGGATGATCGATTTCAATTGTAATATCGCCACTGTTGTCGCTGACTTCAGTGGTGCGGCCCCGTTGGGATCAAATGTCGATGCCGCCGTGGCCCAGTTGCGGCCGGGACAGATGGATTCAACGGGCTTTATCGAAGACATCGGCGTGCCGAGCAGCACAGTCGTAAATCCTTCCGTGGGTCTTGGGGTTGCAAAAAGTGGCCGTACCACTGGCTTCACGACCGGAACAATCTCTTCGATCAATACCAGCGTGAACGTGCAGTATCAGAAAGAATGCAATCAGGGTAAGAAATTTACTGTGTCGTACACGAATCAGGTGGTAATTAATAGCAGCACGTTCAGTGCGGGCGGCGATTCGGGTTCGCTGATCGTTACAAACAACGCGTCGCACAATCCGGTTGCGCTCTTGTACGCCGGCAGCAGCAGCACCACCATCGGCAACCCGATCGGTGAAGTATTAACGAAACTCGGGACCGCTATGGGCCGCACATTCAGCTTCGGCGGTGGTGGCGGCGCCGCCCCGACGACACAGGGAAGTTCGGCCGGCGGACGCGAACCTTTCGTGCCCGGACTGGGGGGTTTGATGCCACAAATACCAGCACAAGCCGCGGACCGCGCATCCGCAGTGCTTGAAAGACATCGCGCCAGCCTCATGTTCACACCAGGAGTCATGGGCGCCGGCGTTGGCTTATCCGACAAAGCCGATGGCGTGGCCGCGATTGTGGTCTACGTGAACAAGGATTCGGCAAGGCCATTCTTGCCGGACGATATTGAAGGCATTCCGGTGACGGTGGTTGTAACCGATCAGTTCGTCGCCCGCTAAACTTTTTGGGCCACGGGTTACAGGATCCGTGGCCCATTTTCTTTACGACTTACCGTTTTTCCCGTTCGATGGTTTTTCCGGTCAGCTCAAAGTCACGAGGTTTCCTGTCTTCACCGATTCGTAAACTGCCGCCACAAGTTCAACTGATTTAAGCCCGTCATGCGCCGAGACCGCGGGTGGGCTGCCGTTCAGGATTGAATCAACAAACGCGCGATCTTCCTGCGCATAACCCCACTTCTCTTCTTTCGAAAGTTGGTGCATTGATCGCTCGATCAGGCGGCCTTCGAGTCCTTCGCTGTACGCCAGGCTCTCCATTTCACGCGTGACGATGGTCGCGTGATGACAAAACACTTCCACGCGCTCGAAAGGAAACATCCAGCCGGCGTCGGCAGACGAGGCCAGCGTGGCGTGCATACCGTTGCCAAAATTGAGCAGCACGGAAAAGTCATCCGTCTCGGCATATTCGTGCGTCGAGCCAACTGCCTGCAGCGTTTTCACTTCACCAAACAGGAATCGCATCATGTCGAACATATGAATCGTCGTCTCGAACAGGAAGCCGCCGGTGATTTTCGCATTGCCGGTCCATTCGGGATTCAGCAACTCGCCGCGATTCATTTTTACGTGAGCGGAATGGGGTTGGTGCGTCTCTGAAAGCATGCGCTTCAGCTCGGCGTACACCGGTGCGAAGCGGCGATTGTGGCCAACCTGAAATACCCGGCCGCTCTTCTCGGCAATTTCCACAATGCGCCTGGCATCCGCGACTTTGGTAGCCATCGGTTTCTCACAAAAGACGTGCTTGCGTTCTTCGGCAGCCAGAATCGCCAGCTCTGTGTGTTTTGTGTTTGGCGTGGTGATGTAGATTGCGTCGCAGAGGGCGAGGACTTCGGCGACGCTATGGGCAACGCTGGCGCCGTCAAGCGTGCGCGCCAGGGATTTCGCGCGCTTCTTGGCCACATCATGCACGGCGGCAATCTCTACGCGATCGTCGCGCGCAAGGATCGACGCGTGAACCCCGGCGATGTAACCGGCGCCAAGAAAACCAATTTTGACTTTGGCCATAAGAAGGGCAATGGTCACCCGGTCGCTACCGCTCCCGGTTCTGACCCGCTTAGTACCTTGTCCATCGCCGCCTTCGCCTCACGCGCCAACTCAAACGGATCGCGTTCCCAGTATTCAGGGCGAAAGATTTCGACACTCGCAACCGCGTCGTAGCCGATGCGTTTGAACGCCTCGATCATCTCTTTTAGGGGCAGGATACCAAGGCCCGGCAGCAGGCGATGTGCATCGGTCAGCTGGTCAACCGGACGGTTTTCCGCGTCGTTGATATGAAAGATGTACAGCCGTTTCGGATCGAGATCCTCAATCATGTCTATGGTCGAACCGCCCGCGTGAAAATGAAAACTGTCGATCACCAAACCAATGTTGCGGCGATTCACGTTCACTACTATTTCATCGGCCAGTGTGAGCGTCTGCACAGTGCAATCCTTTTGGCCGAGGAACTCAAAAGCCAGCGAGACGCCATACCGTTCACCGATTGACGCCAACTCTCTCAGCACGCGCACGGATTCTTCGATTACCTCGTAACTACTCAGACCGCGAGGTGGGATCCTGCCCGGCACGACTACGATGCAGGGACAACTAATTGCCGCGGCAATCGCACACAACTCTTCGCATTCGGCTTTGATCTTCGCGTAAGCATCCGCATCTCTGAAGGTAATGTGCTCGATCGAATTGATGCTCAGGGGTTTTACGCCCGCCCCGTCGAACAGCTTTTTCAGGTCGGCAACTTTCTGCGTCTCGAGGAATTTCCGCAGTTTTGCCGCCCAAATCTCGACGTAATCGAACCCGGCGGCGGCAGCGGCCTGAATGTCGGTTTCCAGATCCGCCTTCATGGTGGTGGCGCCATTAAGTGATAGTTTCATTTTGAGCGATGATACCAGTACCATCCGAAGAAGTAGATGGCACTAACCTTATATCCGCATTCCCGTCCCGGCATCAAAGAAATGTAGCCGATCCTGATCAGGATTAATCCACACAGTAGTTTCAGGTTCCGCGCGAAAATCACCCGGGGCCCGAGCAATAACCTGCTCGTCGTGAATTTCAAGAAAGACAAACACTTCATTGCCCATCAACTCGGTGACGTACACCCGTGCCGGATGCCATCCGTCGCGCGGCGTCGATGAAACCTGAATATGTTCTGGCCGAACTCCCACCACCGCGTCGGCGTTTTTCTGTGTGCCTGCCGGAAAGAGGTTCTGCGCGGCCTTGCCTGTTAAGAAATTCATGCCGGGTGTGCCGACAAATTCGGCCACAAAACGATTGGCCGGATGATGGTAAATCTCGAGCGGCGTGTCGAACTGTTGCAACCGGCCTTTATGCATCACCGCTACGCGGTGTCCGAGTGTCATTGCTTCTGCCTGATCGTGGGTCACATAGACGGTCGTTGTCTTCAGCTTCCTCTGTAATCGTTTTAGTTCGGCGCGCATTTGCACACGGAGTTTCGCATCGAGGTTAGACAGTGGCTCGTCCATGAGAAAAGCGCGCGGGGCGCGCACGATCGCGCGCGCCAGGGCCACGCGTTGACGCTCGCCGCCAGAGAGCTCGCGCGGTTTACGCGAAAGCAACGGCTCAATTTCCAGAAGCGCGGCGGTTTCCCGGATTTTCTCGCGCATCAGACCTCGATCCAATTTGCGAATCCGCAACGGATAGCCGATGTTTTCAGCCACGCTCATGTGGGGATAGAGCGCATAGCTCTGAAAGACCATCGCCAGGTCACGTCGCTGCGGTGGTATCTGATTTACGCGCTGCCCGTCGATGAAAATATCTCCTGACGTTGCCTGTTCCAGTCCGGCAATCATGCGCAGCGTGGTTGTCTTGCCGCAACCGGATGGACCAAGCAACACCACAAACTCGCCGTCGTTGAATTCCAGCGACAGATCGTCAACGACGCTGGCCGCGCCAAAGGATTTGTTGAGATTGATGAGTTGAATGCTCATCCTGCAGTCGCACAGACTTTCTTACTAACACCGAGGCTTTAGCCCGGTGAACTTCTCGGCGCACAGATCGGGAAACCGTTTGAAACGGTTTCCAAAGCTCCTCGAATCGGCCTGGTCACCGGGCTGAAGCCTCGGTGTTAATGAGAAAGTCTGTGCCACTATCCCTTAACAGCTCCTAAAGACAAACCGCGAACTAAATACTTCTGGACCGACAAGGCAAACGCCAGAATCGGCACCATGGCCACCACCGCCGCCGCGCTCATCGCTCCCCATTTGATTCCATACTGCGTGACCCGGCCCGCGATGCCTACGGGCAGCGTCATTGCTTGATCAGTCTGTGTCAGGACGAGTGCAAAAAGGAATTCATTCCACGACACAATCAGGCAAAAGACTGCGGTGGCCGCCAGCCCGGGCATGACCATAGGCAAAACCACACGCCAGAATGCGCCCAGACGCGAATCGCCATCGACCATGGCGGCCTCTTCCAAATCGCGCGGCACTTCGGCAAAGAATCCCCGCATCATCCACACCACAAATGGAAGATTGAAGGCGGTGTAAACGATCACCAGTGACAATCGAGTGTTTACCAAACCGACGTTGCGCATGATTAGAAACAGCGGCACGGCCGTGACAATCGCGGGAAACATTCTCGTCGAGAGAATCCACAACGCCAACTTTCGATCCAAACGATACGGCAGGCGAAATCGTGCCAATGCGTAGGCGGCCAGCGTGCCGAGAACCAGGGCGCAGACAGTCGAGCTCAACGCGATGATGAGACTGTTGAAAAGATATTGTGCGAAGGACCGCTCAATGAACGCCTCAGTGTAGTGTTCCAGGGTAGGCGTGAAAGAAAACCAACGCGGCGGCACGGCAAATTGATCGACCTCGCGCTTGAATGAAATCGTGAACATCCAGTAGCCGGGCGCGAGCGTGACAAGCAGCACTGCTACGACGATCAGGTATTTGCTAATTCTTCTTGTCACCACTATGACTGCCTCGAGTAACTGCGCTTTCTCTTCACCCCTCTCCCACTGGAGAGGGTATGCCTTTCCTCACGGTCGGCTTCTGACTCTCACGCCTCTCGCGCCTCCAGCATCCGAATGTAACCGGCGCTAATCAGGTTCGTAATCAGCAACAGCACGAACGACATGGCCGCCGCGTACCCAAAATTCGAAAAGCGAAATGCGGTCCGATAAATGTAGATACTGAGAGTCTCGGTAGCGAAGCCCGGTCCGCCTTCAGTAAGAATGACGATGTGATCGAATACGCGCAGCAGATCCATCGTTCTCAGCAAGAGCGCGATCAGGATCGCCGGCTTCAGCAAGGGCAGGGTCACATAGCGAAATGTCTGCCATGCGTTCGACCCGTCGATGACCGCCGCCTCGTATGGCTCCTGAGGAATGCTTTGCAAACCCGCCAGCAGGATCAGAAACATGAACGGTGACCACTGCCAGACGTCCGCCATAATCACCGAGGCCATCGCCAATTTCGGCGAGGCGGTCCAGGTAAGCGCCTCGGTACTAATTCCGAATCCTTTCAGCGTTCCGTTCAGTGCGCCGAAATTCGAGTTGAGCATCAGACGCCACACCACACCGGTCACTACCGGCGGCAGCATCATCGGCAGTAGTAGCAATGCGCGAAACACGCCGCGCCCGCGCATCTTTTCATTGAGCAGCAACGCCAAACCGAGGCCGATCAGGAATTCAATCGTGAGTGCAATCGCCGCATAAACGAACGTGTGCAGCAGCGCGCTCCGGAAAAACTGATCGCTGACAAGGCGCGTAAAGTTTTCGAGCGTCGCATTTCCTGAACCGGTCTGGAAACTGACTTTGATCGAATAGATGAGCGGGTAGATTGAAAGTGCGAGGAGAACGACGACGGTTGGGGCAATTAAGAGATATGCGAGAGATCGATCAGATTTTGAAGAAAGGTCGCGTCTCTCGAATTCGGCGTTAGCCACTTAAGCCCCTCCACTCCGTCCCGTAGGGACGAAATGTTTATAGGTTTGACGTCAAGAAGAAAGCCAAGCTGCGTAGCAGCGAAACGTATCGGGTCGTAACAACATTTCGCTCCTACGGAGCTAAGGGATTACTTGTGACTTCGAAACTATAGACATTTCGCCGCTACGCGGCGAGGAACGCCTCAGCAATCTCACTTCCCTCGCTCAATGATCTTCTTTATCTCGGCATTGGCCTGGTTCATTGCGTCCTCTGCGGACAGCTCGCCGCTGTTGGCCTTTGAGAGATAAATACCAAATGCGTTTTCG
Organism: Pyrinomonadaceae bacterium; assembly: GCA_035274925.1. GTDB lineage: Bacteria > Acidobacteriota > Blastocatellia > Pyrinomonadales > Pyrinomonadaceae > UBA11740. The sequence goes on from DATENS010000205.1 coordinate 17,787, forward strand.
ATCTCGTTCCACAGTGGAGTGCGCGGACGCGGACGCGAACTCTCGAGTGAACGAAGTTGCGCGGGATACGATGGAAACTTCGCAACGAGCTGCGCATCATTGAAAACCGATTTGCGTGTCGGTGGATTGCCGCGCTGGGCGGAGAGCTTCATCTGTTCAGCCGCAGTCGCCCACAACAGAAAATCCATGGCGGCCTCGGCATTTTTTGATTCGCGCGGAATGGCGATCAGCCAGTTGCCAATCTCGGCGCGTCCCGGGTTTTTTCCCGCCGGCAATTGGCCAAACTCCATCTTCCCAATCACCTTTGATTTTGACGTGTCCGAAAACGAGCTGATCCAGGCGGGCCAATTGATCGACATGGCGGCGGTGCCCTGTAGCAAATGCGCGCCGACTTCATCGGCATTGAAACTCGCGTAGCCCGGCGGTGAATACTTTCCCAGCTCGAGCATGAACTTCAGCGCCGCGATGCCCTCAGCGCTGTTGACCGTGGGTTGGCCGTTCCCATCGAACATTTCGCCGCCAAAGGCCCAAAAGATCGGCATGAAATCGGCCACCGCAGCATTCCCCTGGGCCGCGCGCATCACGTACCCATAAACTTTTCCGCCGCCGGGCGCGCCGTTGGTTTCCTGCTCGCTAATAGTTTTCGCCGCCGCCAGCACGTCGTCCCAGGTCGCCGGTGCATTCAATTGATGCTTCTCAAACAGATCTTTGCGGTAAAAGTACAATTGCGAATTGCCCACATAAGGCAACGCGTACAGCGCGCCCGCTTGATAAGGATGGTGGCACAGCGCCAGAGATGTCGCGACAAAATCATCGTCGGGTTTTTCCAGGCCGCGCTTTTTCAAAAGCGGCGCGATATCGGTCAGCACGTCAAGCGACGCAAACTTTGGAAACCACGGATCGTCCAGCATCATCAGATCGTAGGCGCCGGTGCGCGACTGAAGATCGATCAGCTCCTTTTCGAAAAGATTTGCGTAAGGAAACTCCGCGATGTTGATGTGAACTCCAGTTTGCGCCTCATAGTCTTTGGCCGCTTGTTTCAAGGCGTCGCCTTCAACGCCTGAGTTAATCGCGAGGGTGAGTGATGTTCCGCGCGGGCCGGTTGACCGGCAACTGCCAAAAAGAGTGACGCCAAGTAATGTCGCCGCGACGAGCCCGACCAGCGCGGGACGATAAACGATTCGGTTTAGCATGTTGGGCCGCTACATTAGCCGGAAAGAAGCAAAGCATCAAGCAGTCTATGCCGCCGCCGGAATTCGCAGTAGAATCCGCTTCGCCGAACAGACTCGACCTGAAAAGTGGGCCGCTTATGCTCGAACAATTGATCGAATCGTGGCAGATTAATCACCGGGTCACGCTCAAATTGCTGAATGCGTTGTCAGACGCGGAACTACAGGCGACGCTTTCAACGCGTGGCGGCCGCGACGTCGCGCGCCAATTGGCGCATGTGATTGAAGTAAGACTGAAGGTTGCCGAAATCACTTCGAAGACAAATCGTTTAGCCAAGCTCGCGCATTTTGCGAAAGGCACGACGCCTTCCAAAAAGGAATTACGATCGGCGTTGGACGTATCTGCGAAAGCGAACGAGACCACCATTCGTGAATCATGGGCCAATGGCGGCAAGACGCCCGGCTTCAAACGCGGATTATTGCCGCTGGTTGGCTATCTAATCGCGCACGAGTCGCATCATCGCGGCAGCATCCTGCTAACCCTCAAGCAGAGCGGCCATAAATTAACCGACGAACTAAAGTGGGGACTTTGGGACTGGTCACACATCTGATTGGCGTGTCAGAACCGGGAGCGGTAGCGACCGGATCGTAGACTCGCCTCAAGTGCGGCATCCCCGTTTACCGCTCGGGTTTTGTACTCTGTCCCGATGTGCTATCGTTCGCGCCTCAACCCTCGCAAGGATTGAGCCCATGTCGGACGAATTCTCCTACGACGTTTTCATCTCTTACAGCAGCCGTGATAAAGACTGGGTGCGTGGCGAACTACTTGAGCGCATCGAGCAATGCGGTCTGAAAGCTTTCATCGACTATCGCGATTTCAGGCGCGGTGCGCCGAGTATAAAGGAGTGTGAACGTGGTGTCGTCGAGTGTCGAAAGACCCTCATAGTCCTCACTCCAAATTACCTTTCAAGCGGCTGGACCGAGTTTGAAAACATCATGGTGCAAACGCTTGATCCAGCGAACGAGAGTCTTCGACTGCTCCCCTTATTAAGAGTTGAGTGCCAGAAACCGCTTCGCATGGGGACGCTCACGCACATTGATTTCACGGATGATGCGGATCACGACCTCGCTTGGCGCCAGCTTTTAACCGCACTGGGCGCACCACCCGCGCCCGAACCACCGAAACAACCGGAGCGTGGCGACTGGTTCCTGGCGCACCCGTATCCGATGCCGCCAAACTTTACCGGGCGGGTCGTAGAGCGTGAAATGCTCACGCATTGGTTGACGACAGCCGCCGCGCATCCAATGTTGGTCGTGCGCGCGCTGGGAGGGTTCGGCAAGAGTGCGCTTGCCTGGCACTGGCTCACACACGAGGTAATGCCGGAAGAATGGCCGCGGGTCGTCTGGTGGAGTTTCTACGAGGGCGACGCCAGCTTTGACAACTTTCTGATTCAGACGCTGGACTATCTCGGTGGAGGAGAAATTGATGCAAAGGATAAGTCGGGCAAGAACGGCGTTAACTCACTCCTGAAAATACTTCGACAGCCCGGGACGGTGCTGGTGCTCGACGGCTTCGAGCGCGCCCTTCGAGCTTTTGGTGGAATGGAGGCTGCGTATCAAGGGGACGAAACCATATTGGAGAGTCGGAAAGCGGTTTCAGACGACAACGACCGAGATTGCATCTCCCCGCTCGCCGAAGACTTTCTTCGCAATTTCACTGCATTGCCAAACATTCGATCCAAGGTCCTACTCACGACGCGGCTCCGTCCCCGAGTGCTTGAAGCAAGAGGCGGCGGACTGTTGCAAGGTTGTCGCGAAGAAGAACTGAAGCAAATGCAACCCGACGACGCTGTAGAATTCTTTCGCGCGCAGGGGATTCGCGGCACGCACACCGAGATTGAATCAGCATGCGAACCTTACGGCTATCACCCGCTCAGTCTGCGATTGGTGGCTGGCATGATCGTGTCTGACTTCCAGCAACCGGGTGATATCGCCACAGCGAAGCGTCTGGATGTTAGCGGCGATCTAATCCAGAGACAGCATCACGTTTTGGAGAGGGCGTACAACAGTCTCACGCCTGAGCGGCGAGAATTGCTGGGACGTATCGCCTGTTTTCGAAGTCCCGTGAAATATGATGCATTGAGGGCGCTGGCGGAAACTCAGAGTAGCCGCGTTCCCTCGCCGCAGAATCTCGACATTGATCTTCGAGACTTGGTTGCGCGCGGACTCTTACATCAAGACACAAAGCGAAGCCGGTTTGATTTGCATCCGATTGTACGTCGCTACGCCTACGAGCGGTTAACCGTGCCGGACCGCCAGTCAGCTCATGCTCGCCTGAGAGATTATTTCGCCGCCGTGCCTCCGCCGGATAAGGTGACAGGCTTGGAAGATTTATCGCCCGTGATTGAACTCTATCACCACACCGTTCGGGCTGGTCAGTATCAGGAAGCATTGGCCCTCTTCTACGGACGTATAGGCCGAATTCTTTATTACCAGCTTGGGGCTTACCAGTTGGAAATAGATCTTTTGCACGGTGTTTTTCCGGACAATAAGATCCGACCCTCCCCTCAAGAAGACGAAGGGGCTCAAGCTTGGGCGTTCAACGCGCTGGGGAACTGCTACAGCCTGAGCGGTCAACCACACGCCGCAGTACCGATATTTTTGCAAGTGATCAACATTTTTGAGAAATACGTTGACCTAGCCCCGATCAATCTCGCAACGGCCTTAAGCAATGTTGCTGATGACCAATCGAAGATTGGATCGCTGCGTGCGGCTGAGCTCAATCTACGGCGCTCTATTGCGCTTACGCAAGATAGCGACGACCACCAAAGAATTTCTCAGGAAGCAATAGGGCACCTAGAGTTAGGCCGCTTGCTAGTCTACAAGGGGAGTTATGTCGAGGCGAAGAAAGAACTTGCAACAGCGATGGAAGTGTTTGAAATGATGAAACACAGTCAGTTGAAAGGCGTCACTTGGTCCTATTTCGGCTTACTCGAGCTTTTAAGGACTCGGTCGGCTTCTCCTTCCAAAGTCGACTCTGCGCCTATGTTCGACGCGGCTGACAAGGCCTTGAAACTAGCAGATGAGACAGCCCGCAGCCCGGTCTTCGTTTACCCAGTTCTCGATTACATTCGTAGCCACTGGCTGCTAGGCGCAGCCAATCTCATCGCTGGCGAGTGTGACGAAGCCGAACGTCACTTGCACGAAGCCTTGGAGCGGTGTCGTCGAAACAATACAGTCCATATCGAAGCCGACATTCTGATCGATCTTGCGCGGTTGCGAGCCGCCACCAGCGGTCCGGGCGAAGCGCAACACCTAGCCGAAGAGGCGCTGATCATCACTGAGCGCAGTGGCTACGTTTTGCAAGGCGCAGATGCGCATCTCGAACTAGCAAAACTCGCGCTCGCCCGCGGCGACAAGGACAAGGGAAAAGAGCAAGCACAGAAAGCGAAACATCTCGCCGCCTGCGATGGTCCTCCCGATTACACTTACAAAGCTGCCTACGTTGAAGCGTGCGCGCTGTTGAAGGAACTGCAGTGAACCCTTTCAAGGAAAGACCTTGATCTCACCTCCTGCCAGTGTCATTCTTGCGCCCCAATCGATAAGGAGAAAATAAAACTTATGACAGCAGAAACAGGCAAGCGCTTTCCGGATTTTAGTTTACAGAACCAGGACGGTCAGACGGTGACGCTCGATGATTTTGCGGGCAAGTGGCTGGTGCTTTACGTCTATCCAAAAGACGACACGCCCGGATGCACGATCCAGGGAAAATCATTTACAGCTACTAAACAGGAATTCGACGACGCTAATATTTCCGTGGTTGGTGTGAGTACCGACGATGTCGCATCTCATAAGGACTTCTGCAATAAGTTCTCGTTCACCATCGATTTGCTGGCCGACCCGAACGCCGAATTGCTTTCCGCGGCCGGTGTCGGACAAACCGACTACAACGGAACCATGTATTGGAACCGCACCTCGTTCGTGATCGATCCGAACTGCGTTTTGCGAAAGACATATGAAAAGGTGAACCCTGAAGGACACGAGCGCGTACTGCTTGATGACATCAAGGCAATGCAGGCTGAGAGTTGAGCTTCACACCCACGGCTTGCGCCGTGGGCTACGAATATACGGCCGGCTACGCCGGCTGGTTGACGCACCTTTGATCCGCGGTTCTCATACTTTTTATGTCGAGAATCACCCGCCGCAAATTCCTTAAGCGCAGCGCGGTTGCCGTCGCCGGTGTTTCGCTCGCGCGGTCCGGTGCACTTGCGACAGTCGGAGTCGCGCCGAAAAAGATTCTGATCATTGGCGCTGGCATGGCCGGACTTTGCGCGGGCTATGAATTGAGCCAAGCGGGTCATGACATAACAATTCTCGAAGCGCGTACGCGGCCGGGCGGCCGCGTGCGTACTCTGCGCGAGCCTTTCTCAGACGGGCTCTATGCTGAAGCCGGCGCCGCCCGCATTCGTGATAACCACGATCTCACTTTGAAGTATGTGAAGTTGTTTGGAGTTGGGCTGGAGCCGATGTACCCATCGCAGCTTTCCGCGTTGCGTTGGGACGGCAAGTCAGCCGAACGAATGCCTATGGACGGCTTCACAAAGGCGCTGGGAGATTTCTTTGGCAGTGAGCTCGGCGGAAACCCGGCCCGCTGGTCCAAGATCAAAGGCGGTTCTGATCTTCTCCCACAGGCATTTGCGAAGAAGCTCGCCGACAGGATTCAGTATGGCGCACCAGTCGTGCGGCTGGACCAGGACGCCGGCTCAGCCCGGGCCGTGGTCTTGCGGAACGGCGTGGCCCAAACCTTGACGGCTGATCGAATTCTTTGCGCGTTGCCGTTTTCGGTGCTGCGAAATATCGAACTGCCAAAAAACTTCTCCGAGCGGAAGATCAACATCATTAAGAACCTCAAATACGATTCCGTTTCGCGGGTGTACCTGCAAGCGAAAAAGCGTTCCTGGGAAGAGAAAGGGCTGAATGGTTTTGCGCTCACGAAAGACGCGGTGGAAATCTGGCAGCCAACCTGGAACCAGCCTGGCCCACGCGGCATCCTGATGACTTATGCGCGGCCAGGACAGGCGGAGCGGATCGCGAATTTGAAGGACGGCGAACGTATCAGCTCGACGCTTGCACAGTTGGATCCAATGTTTCCCGGCCTGCGCGAAAACTTTGAACGTGGCGCGACAAAGTGCTGGGTCGAAGATGAGTGGGCTCGCGGCGCGTGGGCCTTTGTGGGACTGAGGGATTTCATGGCTTCCTCAGCAGCCGAGGGACGAATTCATTTCGCCGGCGAGCACCTCTCGCCATGGTTTTCGTGGATCCAGGGGGCGCTGGATTCGAGCCTGCGCGCGGTGAAACAAATCAATGAAGCGGGGTAGTTATCGCTCCCGGTAAACAAACGCGCGACGGTTAGCTTCCGTCGCGCGTTGAATGTCCCACGCCAGCTCCAGAGGGCCACACGCTCGTTAGCGCATTACCCATCGACGGGGACGGCCCTGCAACTTGTATTGACGCCTTCTAATTGCAATTTTGCAGACGCGGTTGACGGCCCTCACTTACAGAGTTGCATGCGCAGCGAGTGTTGCATGCCGCTGGTAACCGCCTCGGCATTGAAGCGTCCGCCGCCGATATAGTTCTGCTCGAGCGCAAAACTGGTCACCAGGCAATTTTGAAAACCCGGCATGCGGAACATCACATAACCGCGTTTGTATCGTCCTGACGGAATGCCGTTGCTGTGTTTGTTGACCTGCCACTCGCCGTGCAGCATGCCGATCTTTACGACCGTGGCTTTGGGGTCCCTATCCTTCAACCAGCCGCGCGCCTTAGCTTCGATCATCGCGTCGTGGAAGGTTGGCGGAAACACCCACTTCGCCGCGTTTTCGTTGGCGTGTGCGACGAGTCGCTCATGCGCCGCGTCGTACTCCGCGAACACCGATTCGTCGGGTATTGTGATCCCGGCCGCCGCGTAGGCTTCCTTCCACTTCTCCATGACTTCCGCATGCCGGCCTGCCTTGTCGTTAAAGTTGTGCGCCAGCACGTAGCCTCCCCATTCACCCTTGTCGAAGTCGGCAATCGCGGACTCGATGCTCGCGACTTTCTCTTTTAGGCGGGCAACCGCTAACCCATTCACACACTTCTTGACGATCGCTTCGCGGTTCTCGGCCGCTCGCCGGAAGTCCCCGGCTTTCTTATCAAAGTCGTTAACACCGGCCCAACTGGGATTCTCGATGTTGGGCCACTTTCGCTTCACGATCTCAAGAAAGGCGGCGCCGTCCGTGAGGTTCCTTCGTATACTCGAGACCTCTCCGCACCCCGACGTGATGCTGTTGGTGCTCGTTGACCACCACACGAGGGAATTCATGGCTTCGCTATACGGCCTCTTGTCGTCGTTAAATTCCTTAACCTGATCCCAGGTAGGACCGGTCTCGACTTTGGGATTCGAAGTTGGCCGCGTGTTCGCGTTTGGCGTCGTGGGTGTAGTCCGGTTCCCGTTCGCATTGGGCGTCGTCGGGTTCGTCGTCGGTGGATTCTTTGGCTGCGGGTTCTTCGGCATCTTGATTTCGACGTTGCCGATTCTAATTTGCGCCGACGCACCGATGGCGAGCATCGCAGTGATGAACACGAGGCCGATAACTTTGGTGATTGCTGAGACTTGTCTTGTCATGATTTACCTCCAGTTGCGTACGACGGTTTCAGTTGACTAAATAGAAGTCGCCTTGCTTCACGGTGCGGGTTTTGCCGTCGGCGAGTTTTACATCAACGGTGCCGCCGTTAACGCTGGTTACTTTGGCGTAGGCGAATGACTGGTTTTCGCTGTCCTGCTTCACAATCACAAAGTCATTCTGTTTTGGAGATGCTGCCGGCGCGGGATAAGGCAGGACTTTATCCAGTGTCAGTTGCGATTGCGGAAAGCTCGCCGGCCATTTGACCGTCGCCTTGCTGGGCGAAGCGGTGACGACGTTGCCGATGTACCAGGTGTGATCAGTCCATTCAGCAACTACGCGCTGTCCGGCTTTTGGTTTGTAATCAGAGGGCGGATGGGGACGGCCAGTTTTGGCGGCCTTCAGAAATGCGACTTCCTGCGCGTAGGTCTTGAACTCAGCGGCGGCGGCAGAATTGATCTTGATGACCTTTTCCGGTGGCACGCTCAGGCTGTCGCCGTTCGAAATCACTTCCACTTCGACGACGTCACCGTTGACGCTCTTCACTTCCGCCCCCGGCCAGTACGAGTCGCGCTGATGCGCCACGACGATATCGCCGGGCTTCACATCGGCTTTCGCGCCGGGCTTGGGCAGCGCATATACATCCACGGCATCCACAGTCTGGGGCGACTGGCCGTACATCAACTTGTATCGGGTGCCGTCGATGCTCTGAACTTTTCCTTCGACGTATCCCTGGCGTGAGAACTTATAAACGGCAGTGTCGCCGACAACCGGTTTTGCTCCCGTGTCGACATTCTTTCCGTCGGTGCTGGTGCTGCTCTTGCTACCCTGGCTGCAGGCACTCAGTAGCGAAATCAGGCCCAGAATCAGAAGTTTTTTCATCGCTCAATCTCCTTCGTTCAGCATTCGTAAAAGAGAGCTTGATGTGCTGTTCAATGGAGTATGGTGATGAGCGCTGAAAAATTTCAGGAGATTTTTGGGGGAGCCGGGAGCGGTAGCGACCGGGTCATGATCTGACAATCCAGCCGCTCACGCAGATCGCGACCGGTCGCTACCGCTCCCGGTTCTGACTTCGTCTAAGGATTCACTCAGGCAAAGCACGGAAGTAATAGCGCCCAGCCGGTTCCGGCTGGCCGTCAGACTTCTGGCGGGCGAGCTTGATCTGATAATCACGAGTATGCAAAAGGCGGGCGGGCACAGTGAGGATTATCTTGTTGTGACCGTTGCGAACTGCTTTTAAACCCGAACGCACCATGACCTTTTGGCCTTCAGCAGTCGCCAGCTCGGCCTGGTACGTCCCTTCGCCGTCAGCCTCCAAAACAAGATTCAGGCGAACAATGTCGCGCTCGCCGCCCGGGACAACCACGCGGGTCATCTCGCCCCCACTGCGCAGCGCTCCCGGCAGGAGAACAAAGCTCGCCACGGTCGCGGGCGCCGCGGTTTCCGGCGTCGGCTGGTCTTCAGGCTGAGAAGCCTGCGCGATTGGTGCCGGCGATGTTTCCGGCAGCGGCGATACGGCCGGAGTAGCCTGTTGTTTCGCGACCGGCGGTTCAATGTGAGATGTGCGAGTGGTCAGCCACCAGGCAAGGCCTAAAACTAAAAGCAACAACGCGAACGAGCCCACGGTAGCCCAACCCGTCGCCGGCGTGAACGAGAAAAACTCGGAAAACGCTGCCCACCAGGTGCTTCTGGTTTCCTGGACCACAGGTGAAGGCGGCTGGGCATATTGCCGCAACGCTGAGGACAGGCGAAGCTTTTGCCGTCGCTCGTCCGTAGTCATGAACCGGCTCATGAATAGTTCTTGCTCTCTCGGATCGAGCTCGCCCGAGGCGTACTCATCGATCAATTGCGATTCGGCCACCTCAACGCGCTCTGCAAATGCATTGTCAGCCAGCAGCAACTGATCAATATTCGCGCGCTCGCTTTCCGCCAGGCGACACAACAAATATTGCCGCAAAGTCTCGTCGGAAACTCGGGAACCGTCGTCTTTTTGTTTGGCTTCTTCAGTCACTCAGGCACTTTCTCTCCACCAGCGTATGGTTTCCGGCTCGTTTCATTTCAAAAAATCTGTTTGCCCCAGGCACCGCTCGACACAAGGCTGCAGTTTTTCTTTCATGCGCAAGATCCGCAATCTTAAGGTGTTAATAGTGATTGCCAAC
>DATENS010000206.1:0-6000 GCA_035274925.1 Pyrinomonadaceae bacterium
CAACTCAAAGCGATCAAAATTTGCTGAGGACCATCGTCTACGATCTGGAAAGGTTGGGTCTTCCGTCCCTGAAAGGGGCGGTTGCAGGCGGAGCTGATTCTGAATGATGTGTTCAAAGTTCACTGTGCGAAACGCCGATTCAATGAATCCTACAATGCGATCCAGAGTCCGAAGCGCCGCACCGCTTCCGAGTAAACTATTGCGACGGATCAGCGACCTTCTTTCGAGGATCGGTACCGAACCCGAGTGCATTTGCGTAGAAACGTACGAGAGGGCTGAGTTTATTTGTATCAATCTATCAACGATTTGTTGAATGTATACATCTCGCTGAACCGGGTTCGTACGTATTTCAGCGTTCGATGTCCAAAATCTTTGGGGTGGTGTGCCTTCCAGCGTATGCAAGTAACGAAGCTCCTCTATGAACTTGTCCACACGCTTAACTAACCCGTGGAACATCTGGATACGGTCATGATCGTCGCGATCCGTCTTACTTGCAATCAAACGAATCGAAACCACAAACTCATCGACAATTGTCCTCAAAGCAGGCGGTAACAAGGAATAGTCTGTGACTACCTTTAATACTTCAGGGTGCGATTCAGCTTGTTTGTATTTAGCGTGATCGATATGACCATTTTTGACCACCCAGGTTTCCTGCGCCTTAGGCTCTGGAAGGCCCAGATCATGAAAATCCCTCAGCACCCTGTCGCCGTTGCAGAACAGCAGGATCGCGCAAGCTCCACAAGAAAAGTAAGTGTGATTCTTAAGTTCGACGGAGCCAAATTGGTTTATTCGCCCTAGGATCCGAAATGGGTCAGAAAACTCAAAAAAGTAGATTTCATACGAAAGTTCATCAAAAGGTGTTGCAGGGTCGACCAGCGGAAAGATCGGACTAACACGTACGGACCGGTCAGCATCACGAACTGGTACACATGTATCGCCTACGATTTCGACGCTAACAGTTTGACCGTCGAAATTGTAGTTTTGGAGTTTATCTGGTGAGTAGGAGATTTTGAGCCACATGAATCGCGCCTTTATACATAGGCCGGAATGGTGAGCAAATACCTTCGTGTCATCATCTCTTGGACGGGCTTTCGCCCGCGGGACCCAAAGCCTTCCATCCGCGCGAGAACATGCCGAACCAATTGATGGTAGCCTCGCTTAGTGTTCGATTGAAATTGCTGACTAATTCGACTCTCATATAGCCTCCAAATGCGCTCTTCCTCCTTACCCATCGGGCATCTCGCCCGTCGGGCGACCACTTTAATACTCACCTCCAAGGGTGCTGGTCAACCTTTCCCAACGGTTTGTGTGTTTTATTTTTCAAAAAACAGAAAGGGCCCCATATTTTGTGGTAGCTGCACGTACACCTACAAAACAAAACGAAGCTTCACCTCCCCTGTCCGCATTTCTCAATAGCTCTCACTGAACTACGATCCTCCAATCATGAAAGCCATCCAGGTGCTGCTGGAGGCTAGAGGCTAGGGGCTGGAGACTGAGGAAAGCAGTAGGCAGTAGGCAGGGAGACGGGGACGCGGACACGGGGACACGGAGACACGGAGACACGGAGAAACGGAGACGGGACACGACGAAGTTCTCAGGATCAAAGCAAATCATTGCCAAAGCCCAGATCGGAGTGTTAGTTTCTCCGCATGGCCACAACCTCGGAAAGCCTCGCATTTGATCGCGGCGTCAGGCCAATGCTCGAAATTATGCTGCCGGAAAAAGCTGACGAAGTGATCGGTTTTCAAGCCGATCCGGAACTGCAATCCCGCATCGAAGAACTCGCCCGTAAATCAACTGAAGGCGAGCTCACCGAAGATGAGCGCGCCGAATACGCTGGTTATGTCCGAGCGAATAAGTTCGTTGCCATTCTCAAACGACAAGCGGAGCAGATCGCCAACTCCCATTCGTAGATGATCAATGCACAGATCAGGGCTCAGGTTCGCGAGCGTGCGCAAAACGCTTGCGAGTACTGTCACCTGCATCAGGCAGACTCACCGCTTGCGGCGCTTCACGTTGAGCACATCATTCCCAGAATTCATGGCGGCAGCGATGATCTCGACAATTTGGCTCTAGCCTGCATTGATTGCAATCTTCACAAAGGAACAAATCTAGCCGGCATTGATCCTGAGACGAATGCTCTGACGGAATTATTCAATCCGCGACGGCAAGTTTGGGACGACCATTTCGAATGGCAGGGAATCTATTTGCGCGGCAGGAGTGCGACGGGCCGGACGACGATCCGAGTGCTGAACATTAATTCGGAAGATCAGGTGGCGTTGCGTTCTTCGTAAGGCTCTTCTTACCAATCTATATGTCGAGTCTTTGACTGACCGAATGGCAGGCGTTGAGAAACAAGACCATGACCCAGGGGTAGAGCAGCAACTCCAGGCGAATCGACTGGTCAAAGAACCTGGGCATGGCGATCGACAAAAGGTCACTGAGAGACATACCAACGAAGGCGCCCACCAATCCGCACCCGCCAATCCACACCCGATCGCCGCGAGCCCAATTAAGAAGAGGGCCCGAGGTCCGCTCAAGGCTTTGCCGAGCAGCGGCAGGTTAACCCGCTTCGCGCTGGACCCGTCCTCGGGAAGGAGTTTAATGGCGGTCCAAATCTTCAGCACCGTGTGACCTACGCCCAGGCTAACCAGCGTTATGATCACCGCCCGCCCGGTCGTGCCGGAGTAACGCCAGATACGAGGCCGGATGAGCGCCACACAGAACGCGGCGAATAGAAACGCCACAATTGGAAAGACAGCTTGCTGCAGCGCGCGTGTTTCTTTGCGTTCAGCGACCAGAAATCTTTCGAGATTTTGCCTGATGCGAATATCGGACCGGGTGCGTTGCAAAGAGTCTTCGCCGGTTGGTTTCAAGACTGGAGCATAAGCACCCGGCCCAGGCGCGGCGGCGTGGCGCTGAGCGTCATACTCAGCGCGGCTCTTTGGGTCAATCAAAATATCCCGGGCATGCGAGAGTTGCACAAAGGCTTCGGCCGAGCCGCCGTTGAGATCCGGATGCTGCAGGCGCGCGAGCCGCTTGTGGGCCGCCTTGATCTCTTTTGCTGAGGCGGTGTGCTTGACCCCGAGAGCCTGATAATAATCGACCATACGTGATGAGTACTGAGTACTGAGTGCTGTTATTTCGCTCGTCTCACGGATTGCGAACCAGCTCGAATGATACCGGAAGATCAGGGTTGCGAAAATGGTTTTGAGGTCTGTGCTATTCCATCTCGGCGCTTCGCGCCTTTGGAGTGCGCCGGCTTGACGGCGCTTTGGATTTGAGTACGAAAGCGGCGACTAGTCGCCGCACTCCAAATTCTGTCGCCCGCTTCGCGGGCTCTGGGAAATGATATTTGGTGCCTGGTACCTGGGGCTTACGCCCCAGGCTTTATGCTGTCGTGCGCTGCGCGCACTAACCCGGTCGCTACCAAGTTACACAACCTGACCGGCGGCGAAAGCCGAGGCCCAGCCCCACTGAAAGTTGTAGCCACCCAGTTGGCCCGTCACGTCCACCACTTCGCCGATGAAGTAGAGCCCGGGAACGCGCCTGGCTTCCATTGTTTGTGACGAGAGTTCCACGGTAGAGACGCCTCCGACTGTCACGTAAGATTGGGCATCCGTGGTCAGGCCTGCGATTCTTCGATTTCTCAGCACGAACCCTCGACTTCACGCAACGAAGAATTGCAGAGTCGAACGCCTGACCCTTTGTTTTCACGCGAATGGTTTCGAATTACGCAACCCGCGGCAGAGTTTCTCAAACAGCCTCTCACTGAACTACGATTCACAATCATGAAAGCGATCCAGGTGACGCATACCGGTGAGCCTAACAAGCAGGGTCAGGAGTCAGGAGTCAGGGGCCGGTCAACGTTAGAGGTTGGAGGCTGTCGGACTTCACGCGAATGGGAATCGGAGAATCGAAGGCCTGACCCGTTAAGAGCTTTCCGACGTGATGAAGCTCGTAAACGCGCTGCGTTCGATCGCGGCTTCGAGGTGACCTAACCGCGAAACGGCAGATTTGGAGTCCGCCGGCAGAGCGAAGCATCGACCGTACCGTGCTCTTGCGACATCTCGGCGACAGTTAAATTCAGCTCCTCGCCCGCGAGGCTCAGTACTCTGTGATAGCCACAACTCGGATTAGCCTTGTGGATGAAGTGGCGGTGTGTTTTGCCAAACCGTGAAACGCCGAATCCGGATAGACATACGACCCATGCCACCGGTGTTGCTTACGTGTGCTCCCAACGACTTGATCGGACTTCCTACACCTGCGGAATAGAACACTTTGCTGGAATAGGCGCGGTAGTCTTCCCTTTGTAGATTGCCGTCCTGGTCTGACATTTTCAGCATGCCGAATCCGGTCGTATGGATAATAGTATCGGGCTGTGACGGACAATTCATGACGCCCGGATATCCACAGAAAAAATGATCAAGTTTGAAGACCATCCCGTACAAGTCCTCATAGTTAAGCGGCGTCAATAAGGCTGCTGCCACGTCAGGTATTTCGTCTGGACCTGTGGAAAATTTTTGGAGTGGGCCCGGAGTGTTGAGCCGCACGCCGGCACCGAAGTCTCGACGGAACTGGCATGTGACCACCGAATTGCTGGTGGTGTCTCCCATTAAGTTGTCATTCTTACTGAGGCCAACAGCTATCGCCCATGCTTCAGTCATTGTGAGATCGGGGGGATACGGAATGTCACTCGGGGGTGAAGGAACCAGTGTGTCGCCTCTGGGATCGATGCGGTAGACATCTGACCTCGTCGAATCAAATTCAATCTGAAGTCGAAGTCGGGTCGCAAGTGGAAAGCCCTGTGGTATCGGCACATATACTGATCCTCGCGTACAACCGGTGGAACCTCGTGGACGTGTAAGGGAGATGGGGAGGCCTTTATCGTCGGAATTTCCTATTTCAGCCGAACACCCCGGTCCCCACATGAATTGGACCGCGCCCCAATTAAACACATCGATGTCTGGCAGAACGTGATCGTCTCTAAAGTTGACCTCATAGATCTTTTCAAAAGGCATACTATTTACCCCCGATCTGGGTTGTAGGTGTGGCGTGCACCAAGTTGAAAGTTTGTGCTCTTGGGAGTTTGTGCGGCCTTCCGCCCTCAACAGAAGCTTCCTTTTGCGCTAGTTCTACGTCAGCGTTCCTTGCGTGTGCGCATACGCCAAATGTGTAGATTGGCATGAGAGAACCTCCTGCGTGCTGTGGCTAGGCAAGAACGAGCGGCTTATATCACATCTTGCTGACGAAACAATCTCTTAAGTAACGAGGTGACGGTGAGTACCAGCCGGTATGTCTTCCGATGGTCACAGAGTTCTCGCTACGCCTCGAGGCTAGAGGTTAGCAAGCACAGGAGGAAGACGGCTGTAGGCAGGATCCATTTCTGAAATCACAGAAGAGTTGGCCCAGCTTCTTCTCGTGATAAGCGATGCCGTGTTTTTCAACGAGGGCGATAAAGTCCGCGGGTGTGTAGCGGGCGAGCGCTGACTTGCAGAAGTGTGGGTTCCGGGAAATGAAGTTATCGGGGCTGGTCCCGGTATTGGTAAAGTTGCAACGCCCGCCGCCGGAGATGGCGATCTTTTTTCCGACCCGGTCGGCGTGTTCAATAACTAAGACTCTGCGCCCGCGTTTGCCCGCCTCGATTGCGCAAAAAAGACCCGCCGCCCCGGCGCCAATGATAATAACGTCCCACTCATGCATAAGAGTCGGCGTACGCACAGAAGATCAAATTATTACGACGACGAGCATTGATTTCGAGCCAGGTCCGAAGGACCGGCATTGAATAGCCACGGCCGTCGGGCCGTGGTTGCGAGTAGCAAACAATCGAGCGCCGAAGGTGGGGCATGATCATTCCGGCCCTATTGGACCTGATTGTTTTGTGGAGACATGGTTCCCCGACCTGACGGTCGGGGCTATTTCATGTCGGCGCTGCGCGCACCACCCACCCGCTAACGCAGGTGGTACTGACCTCATCTCCCCGACCTGACGGTCGGGGCT
>DATENS010000207.1:0-26680 GCA_035274925.1 Pyrinomonadaceae bacterium
GATCCGCCACCGATCGGAGTGCGCAGCAATCGTGTCCAGCTGCGCCCAGACAATTGTCCCGCGTCCGACAGGGCGTAATGCGAGGGCACCGAAACCGGATCGATCGAAATAACCTGTGGGCCATCCGCCAAGGCAGGGAAATTGTAGAGTCCGGCCGAATCGGTAATTACCGATTGACCGTTATTCAGGTAGAGTCGCACGCCCGGCGCCGGCCGATCGCCATCATCAAACTGGGCGTTCCGGTTTACATCCACAAACACCCGGCCAACTAATACCTGGCGCGTCGAAAAGACACCCGCGACGACAAATACGGTTGCGCGTGACGGAGCGGTCTGGGTCCGATCTCCCGAGGCGAAGAGTCCGGACGCGATCGCGAGGTTGTCCTGATTGCCTTCCGCAGCATTGGCGCCAATACGCACTCGATAAAGCAACCGCGCGGACGCGCCGCCATCGAGGTCGCCAATCTGAAACGTGAGGGTCGAGCCGTTGACCTGTGGCTCGATTGGTTGTGCCGGATTCGCGCCGCGGGTGAGCATGGACGAACCGGTCGCGTAATGGAAGGATTCAGGCAGCCGATCCTCGACCGTGACATTGCGGATCACGGACATCGTTGGATTTTGGATCTCAACGCGATAAGAGACTGTGTCGCCAATTTCAACACGCGCGCGATCCGCCGACTTGATTATTTGCAGCCCCGCCGGTTCGAACATGGGAATGTTCATCACCAGGGCCGCGAGGTCGCTAAGTTGAATATCGCTGGTAACCAAATCGAAGCGCGCATCAGCCAGGGCCTGTCCATCCAGGGCGTGAATTGTCAGCGCGAACCGTCCGACAGTCGTCGGCCGCAGCGTCAACTGAATCATGCGCGTCAGGAAACCTGCCGCTGAAATTCTCATGAAATAGTTTGTTTCAGCATTAGGATTGCCGATTTGATCGGAAGCCGGCTTGAAACTGAAGTGACCGGTCGCGTCGGTCGGAAACGGATTCGTATTCGAGGGGTTGGGCGCATATCCCAAATTGGCCGGGAGGTTGAGGAGACTGGCGCCGCCCGCGTCCTGGAAAATCTCAACGCGTGCGCCGGGAATGCCGGCGGAGCTGCCGCCGCGCGCGGAATAGACCAAGCCGAATGGATCGACCACGACTGTGGCGTCCGAGCTTTTTGTCGCAGCAGCGTTGGCGGCCGTAATAGCGGCATTGTTAACCAGGCCGGTACCTGCCGGTGTTGCCTGCGCGAGCCGCGCATTGAAGGTCACGCGAAGAACTTCTGACGGATTGACCCTGGGCTCGCGAACTTCGATCGTGGCGCCGGTAACAGAACCCTCGTCCGCATCGAGTGCGTCCGTTAGCAGTCGATCGTTCAGGCGAAGAGAACCGGGTACGTATTCGATTCCCGCGGTAATTTGATCCACCATCAGGACGTCCCGCGCCGGGGCGTCGCCGCTGTTGCGAAATGCAATCGTGTAGGTGAACTGGTTGCCGACGCTAACCACTGCTTCGACCACGCCGTTAACCAGTTTGTTAGGTGGCAGGCTGGTATTTCCCGGATCGGTAAACCGTGCTCCGGTTCCCGCATTGTTGATGATGACGCCCGAATCTACCGGCTGTCCGTTGGCGGTGCCGGTGGCGTTCGAGCGGGCTGTGATCGAGATTGTGAGCGTGCTCTGCGGGGCAATATCGTTGGTGTTGATAATCGCAAGCACGTCCACGCAACCTCCGGGCGGAAGTTGGGGAGACGCTGTTTGATTCAGGTTGATTGCGACGTCACCGGCGGTGAGCGTTCCGCTGCCATCGACGTCGAAATGCAGGGACTCGATCGTCGACGGAGCAGTAAGGTTGCTTTGCGTCAGCACAAACGAGTCGGCAGTGTTACCGGTGTTGCAAACACGAAAGACTCGCGTGATCTGCTCGCGCGCCGCGACGGCGTCGGAAGGCGTGGTTTCGTCAGGCGTGACGGTGACGCCGGCTACGGCCTTCACCGTGATCGTGACCAACGGTGACTTTGTGCTGTACTCGGAACCGGTGCTGTCGGCGTAAGTTGCTTCGGCCTGATTCAGGATGGCCGTGTTGCCGCTCGTCAGGGCATCGAGCGCGCGGGCCCCCAATTCAAGCGAAAGGCCCATCAGCAGCACCATCAAACTCGCCGCAACCAGAGATGTTTTTGACTTTGATCTCAAGAGATTTGTCGTGAGGGAGAAGGTGCCTTTTAAAGTGGTAAAGACTTCAGTCTGTGATTTGCGGTCACAGACTGAAGTCCGCTAAGTCGAGCTACAGACTGTCAGTCTGTGCCAGCTATGACGCTTAGTTAATTAATCGATAGAACGTAAACACGGCCGATACTCCCGGTCCGAGTGACGCTATCGTGTCGGTGTACTTGGTAGCACTAACAACCACGACCACGCCTGAACCTGAATCGCTGGCGGTGCCTGTGTCTGAGGTGTAGGTCCCCCAGTTGTTTGGAGCTGCCAATCCATCTTCGGTGATGACCAGGTTCTGGGCGGTGAGCTTCACGCAGTTCGCGTCACCATTCGAAGTGGACACGTTCGTGTAAGTTACGTTGTAAGTGATGACCGCGCCGGGAACTGCATCGGTCGCGCCGCCAACGCCAGTGGAGTTGCTGACGCTGACTGCCTTGTCGAGGCGAACGAAGCCGGTGTAGAGCCGGTCAATCGTCCGGTTGAATGCTGCTGGGGTGATAGTGGAAGTTGCGCGCAGCACTGAGTCATAGCCGGTGAGGACTGTATTGCCGGCGGGCTCAGTGACTCGCACGAGAACGTTTGCCGAACTGGCGTATGCGATCGCCAGTGAAACCGATCCACCGCCTGACACGGTCGTGTAGTTCGTACCGCCGTCGGTCGAAACTTCCACGGTGAAGCCAGCGGGCACGTTCGGGGCATCGATCGTAAACGTGTCGCTTGAGTTACCGGTGTTCTGGACGGTGTTGGTAAAGACGACCTGTCCTGAGGCGGAGGTTACGCCACCGGGCGCCACACCTGCGATACCGGTGTTGACAGCCTTGTTGGTGTAGTCGTCATTGTTGTCATTCGGTCCAACCGCGGCCGGGGCGCCGGCGGGTCCGATAAGGACTGAACCGACCTGAACCAGCGTCGTCTGATTGATTACGCCATGTCCCGGACCGGCGACATAGCCTTCGTTAAAGTTCGCATTGCCGTCACCATTGTTCGGCGTGTTGTCGCCGGACTGATCGGTGATGGTGGACGCTACGGTGTTTTGACCGAATGCGTCGCCAATCTCGTCAATCGGCACTGAGGCGTCGATGCCGGTGTTGACGGTCACGAGCATGTTGATCGAAGCACTACAGGCGCCGCCTGATGCGAGTGTCGCACCCACCGGGAAAGCCAGGCGGGTGGTGTTCGACAGCGGCACAGGAGCGGATGAGCTCCACGTGGCTGACAAGGGCGCGGTTGAGAGCGCGCTGGTCGTGTAGAGCGTTCCGGCCGGGAAGGTCTGGCCGGGTTTCAGAACCGTGCGCGCCGGAATCGGAGCGATGATATAGACCTGTGTCGAAGCGTTCAGGGTGACGCCGGCGGCATCACGCGAGCCGTTGTTGCAAACCTGCCACGTATAGGTGATGTCTGAGCCCAAAGCGACCGGGCCTGCTGGGTAACCGAGGCTCAACTGCAGCAACGCGTCATTGACTACGGTGACACTGATGTCGCCACGCGCTTCGCGCTGGCCGTTAACGGACGAGCTCGAGACCGTTCGGACTTCACCAGCGTTTGGAGCCGCCACCGCCTGGTTGTCGTACGACGGCGCACCTGAGGCGGCATCGCCGAGTAACACCTGAACAACCTGGCCTGCTGTGGCGCCTGCGTTGACGCTGACTTCCACCAGGACGGCAATCGAGCCGTTCTGCAGAATGTCGTCGGAATCGACCGCGGCGCTAAGAATATCTGTGTCGCCCGCGTTGATTGTGCCTGAACCGTCAACGTCGATTACCGCACGCGTGATCGTTCCGGGACCCGAAAGGTGGGCGCTGCCCGGCACGAAGTGCACTTTGTCGGTAAAGTTGCCGGTGTTGGTCACGGTGAAATTGAAGAGCACTAAAGTCTGCCCGGCAACGACCGTGGGATTGCTCCCGGCATCCGGCGTGATCGACAAGCCGGAAACGTTGGAAACGATTACGGTGACCGTGTTCGAAACCGTTGAGTAATTGTTGGTGCCGTCGGAATACGTGGCACTGGCTGTATTCGAAATCGTGGTTCCGCCGGGAGTCTGCGCAATCGCACGACCTGATATCGCGCAGGCGATGGCCGTCGCGACCACGAGGCGCAGGATTGCAGTGGCGACTGTAGTTGTTCGTCCGTTTCTCATAATCATCCTCACTAAAGTTTGGGGGCAGGGATTGGTGGGCAGTGCGTTTCTACTTCACGCGCACTTTGTACGAAGCGGAGAGCTTGCCGCCTTTTGCGAGCGGATCGGCCCACTCGTAGCGAATGTCGGTGTACATCGCGACCGGCGCGGGCACGCGTTTGACGGTCCCGTCAGCTTGCTTCTCTTCGATTGTGGGTTGTTCCGAATACGACTTGCCGCCGTCGATGCTGTAAACAGCCTTAGCGCCGTCGGCCTTGGCCGTGCCGGCGACAAAGCTGGTACCGCGGGGGATGTGCGCGACGGTCTTGTATTCGAATGCGGAAGCAGTGCCGGTGTTCTCAGAGGTAATTGTCCAGTCGAGGACCTCACCCGGATTAACCACGGACGCTTTGTCCAACGGCACGATCTTCGAATCGCGCTCGACTGCGGCTGACAAATCCACTTTCACTTCGGGGCGTGGTGACACAACCATCAAATGTCGTTGCGCCAGTCCGGCGACGCCCACGGCGAACAGGAAAAACGTGGCCACCAGGGCCGCAGTAATTTTCTTTTTTGACGTAATCATCGTGATGAGCTCCTTCGGAAATTCGCTTGATGAGTCGGGGCAAACGCACCTTCGGGCGCTATCGCGCGTCGCGGTGCGAAATTCTCCCGGTAATCCTTGATCGGGGTAAAAACTGATGGGTGGGAGACAATCAGTCGCAGAGGACATTAACAAGCGCTGTGCCGTGATCTGCGAAGCGCAAGCTTTGCGATTTTGCTCGGAAAACAGCCTGATTTGCAGGTTTGGTGGAGCGAGAAATAGCCGGACTACAAAGAAACGGCTGTGGGCCGATGACGTTTTGTCAGGCGACTGACATTTTGTCAGGGGGAAATCACGAGGCGGGCGAGGAAGCGCTCAAGTATTCCTCAACCACGGGGGGCCAAAGTGGGGTTAGCGATGTGGGCCACCACCTCCTCTAACGGCATTTTTCACCTCGTCAATTCAGCACAAGACACCACCTTGTGCGGACTGAAAGTTACGCCTGTGGTCATTAACCGTCCCACGGAAACTTCGATACTTCACCTTACTGCGAAGAAGCCCAGTGGTCACCGGTTATGTGAAGCGTGCACCGAAGCGGAAAAGAGTAAGCGCGTTGAGACAGGATAAGCCGCCGTCATTCTTCGGTGGCCAGGCCTCCGGATGAGGTTCGAGTCTCGTATTCGCGTAGCTTCCGATACAAGGTTCGCGTAGAAATGCCAAGGATTGCTGCAGTGCGCTCGCGGTTACCGTCGCTTTCCTTGAGCACGCGAAGAATATGTTCTCGCTCCAATTCTTCCAGCGTGACCGGAGTAGCTTGCGGGGCGGCTGCGGGATTTTGGGCGCGCGCGACTAACCCCTCACTGGCGATATTCGCAACCTGATTAATATCGATTGTATCTCCGGGAGAAACCGCGGCTGCGCGCTCCATATAATTACGCAATTCACGGACATTGCCCGGCCACGAATAATCCTGCAGATACTGGCGTGCTTCAGGCGAGAGACTCAGGGCGGGACGATTAAACCGTTGCCGGTAGAGCTCGAGAAAATGATCGATCAGCGTTGGAATGTCCTGGCGTCGCTCGCGCAACGACGGAACTCTCAATGACACTACATTCAGGCGGTAGAAAAGATCGGCACGAAAATTCTGTTGCTTCACTTCTTCGGTCAAATCGCGATTGGTCGCGGCAATTACCCGCACATCGGCGTTTTGATCTCGCGTCGAGCCGACCCGCCGAAAGCGCCCCTGCTCGAGAAAGTGAAGAAACTTAACCTGCATCTGCTGCGCCAGGTCACCAATCTCGTCGAGAAAGAGCGTGGAACCATCAGCGGCTTCAAGCAGCCCGCGTCGCAGCGACGTCGCGCCGGTGAACGCCCCGCGTTCGTGACCGAAGAATTCAGACTCGAAGAGCGTGTCTGGTAATGCGCCGCAGTTAACTGTAATCATCGGCGTGCCGGCACGCGAACTCTTCGAATGAATGAAGCGGGCCAGGACGTCCTTTCCGGTGCCTGACTCTCCTGTCAGCAGAATCGTTGAATCGGTGCGCGCGGCGATTTCCGCTTCCGCAATGACAGCAGCCATTGCCGAGCCGTCAGTCGCGATCGGCAAGGCTTCGTCTGTCGAATTCGACGGCCGAACTACTGCGCGCAGCGATGCATTCTGTTTTACCAACCGGCGTTTTTCATCAGCCTTGCGAATGACCGCTTCCATCTCGTCGAGGGTGGCCGGCTTGGTGAGGTAATCGTAGGCCCCGAAGCGCATCGCCTCGATACCGGTGGCCAGCGAAGTGTCGGCGGTCAGCATGATTACTTCCGGGGGATCGTCGAGCTTGCGAATCTCGCGCAGCGCGTCGAGACCGGACAGATCCGGCATCATGATGTCCAACATCACCACGTCATAGTCCTGCTCGCGCAAGGTTTCCAGGGCTTTTTGTCCGGTGGGCGCTGGGGCGGCATCAAAGTCGGACCGAGAAAGCTGCTCAACCACCAGCTTGCGAAGCAGGCTGTCATCATCGACTACCAGAACGTGAATTCTTCGATTCATCTTTGACGAGAGCGGGGCATTAGCCCGCGCGTAAACAAAGCCTCAGTTCCGTCAATGCAACTCAATTTCAGCCTTCCCTTACGGTCAGGCTCGCGCATCCGGAGCACGCCGGGGGATCCACAAACGAAACTTGCTTCCCTCGCCCTCCTTTGAATTTACTGTCAGCGCGCCCCCCAGCGCTTCCGCCAGCGCCGCGCATATGGCCAGGCCGAGACCGTAATTCTTGCCGGCGCCTTTTGTGCTTACAAATGGATCAAAGACTCTGGCCATCAAATCCGGCGCGATGCCCTGACCGTTGTCCGCGACCTCAATCACCGCACGGTCGCCGTCGCGGACAGTGGTAATCACGATCCGCCCACCTTTTTCACCAAGGGAATCAACGGCGTTGCTGAGAAGATTGTCTACGACCTGGCGCACCATCGCGGCGTCGGTCGCTACCTCACCCATGTTTTCATCGAGGTTGATTTCAAACTCCACGCGGCTGGAATCAGCCTGCTGGACTGCCACCTTCGCGCACTGCCTGGCAATCGTATTAAGGTCGCAAAGTACTCGCTTCGCATGACGCTGCTGAGTTAGATCCAAAAGGCCGCGCGTGATGTCTTTGCAGCGCAGCGCCTGCCGCACAATCTCTTCAAGGTAGTAAGGCCACTGATGTTCCTCCGCCAACGTCTTGACTGATTCTGAGCGGCGCAGATCGCGCAGGACAGCTTCGGCACAGGTCGCAATAGCCGCGAGCGGATTATTTATTTCATGCGCCACGCCCGCCGCCAGTTGGCCGACACTGCCAAGCCGTCTCGATCGCGCCAACTGCTCCTGCACCTCTGACAATCTGGTCACGTCGTTCCAGCCGGCCACGCTCACAGTTTCACCACCCGGGCGCTCCAGCGAGGAAATCGACACCAGGTATCGGCGTCCGCCCTGCGTTTGCGCTTCAAAAGCGGAACGCGCATCACGGGTTTGAGTCAGGTAATAAGCCGCCTGCTCGTCTCCGACGAGGCGGGCAAAAGCGTCGTCGAAAAGCATTCCCACAACTTCTTCAGAACGCATCTCGATCATTTCAGCAGCCCGCGCGTTACATCGAATAATCCGGCGTTGTTCGTCGTAAACCAGGACGCCTTCGTCGATCGCATCGAAAGTCTGCTCCCAGATCTTCTCGGCCGCGCTCACCGTTTCCAACAAGCGCGCGCTGTTGAGGGCCACGGTGGCCATCTCAGCCAGATCCTGCAGCAAACGTTTTTCGTCTTCCGTAAAGTAGTGGCGCTTTCGATAACCGGCGGTGAGTGCTCCCGATCGATTGTCGTAAATCGCGAGCGGCGCAATCGCCAGATCGTGAATACCCTCAGCCGCGTGAACAGGGAAACTTTCAGCCGGCAGCTCAGGTCTCAGCCCGATGCCTTCAAGAATTACCACGCTGTTGCCAAAAAGCGCGTCACGCGCGAGGCCGGCGGCGAGTGGCCTCTGCACGGGTTTTTGATAGTCGATGTCTGGTGAAAGAAATCCGCTGGCTGCTTTCCACGTGACGGTCTCGTCGTCCAGCGAGTAGGCGAGAATGCTGGCCACATCGGCGTGCATAATGCGCCGGACAAGTTCGACAATTGTCTGCAGCGTTGAGGCTTCGCTTTCGGGGTGGGAGGTTGTGAAACTAACTTCAGCTGGTGCGGCCATCAATCGGATTTCACTTGGGGGCAGTTCAAATCCGTAGAATAGTCGGGCGCTCTTTTTCTACGCGTAAATTTGCGTGGGGTCAAGTACAAAATGAGGCGTTCCGGTTTTCGAAAGTGCTGGGAACGGTGACGTTTGTGCTAATTTCAAATCGTCGTGAGTCAGGTAAGGATCGCATCTCGAGGCGCAAAGCGCATTCGCAACGGGCATCTCTGGGTTTACCGCAGCGATCTGTCTGACGTCGAGGGCGCCCAGGGCGGGGACATTGTCCGCGTAATCGATCAAGCGGGTAATTTTGTCGGCCAGGCTTTTTACAGCGACCGCTCGGAAATTGCGCTGCGATTTCTCACAACCCGAGAAGACACAATCGACCGTGGCTGGTGGCATGCGCGTTTCATTGATTGTGCAAAAAGGCGCGCGGCTATCGAACGGGAAACGAATTCGTACCGGCTGGTTTTCTCTGAAGGAGACCTGCTGCCATCACTGATCATCGATAAGTACGATGACGTTCTCGTAATGCAGACCCTTTCGCAGGGCACCGACCGTCTCAAAACAATGTTCGCGGAGTTACTCAACGAGCAGTTCAACCCGCGCGCCATCGTTGAGCGCAACGATGCCAGGGTTCGCCAGTTTGAAGGTCTGGAATCGCAGACCGGCATTTTGTCCGGCGAAACTCCGGCAGAACTCGAAATACAGCAGAATGGAATGCGCTTTCTGGTTTCACCGCTCGGCGGACAGAAAACGGGGGCTTTCCTCGATCAGCGCGAGAATTACTTGAGCGCAAACCGTTTCGCAAACGGTCGTGGGCTTGATTGCTTCACGTTCAATGGCGGATTCGCGCTTCATCTTGCTGCCGCATGCAACTCGGTTGTGGCGATCGACATTGCGGAAGACGCAATCGCGGCGGCTCAGCGCAACGCCCGGCTCAATGACGTGGAAAACGTTGAATTCATTGCCGCGAATGTGTTTGACAAGCTGCGCGATTTCGAAGCCGCCGGCGAGCAGTTTGACACTATCGTTCTGGATCCGCCCGCCTTTGCGAAGAATCGGGCGAGCGTGAAATCCGCGGCGCGTGGCTATAAAGAAATCAATCTCCGGGCGATGAAACTTCTGAATCCTGGCGGAGTGCTGGTTACGTGCACCTGTTCGTATCACATGAGTGAAGAGATGTTTCTGGAGATCATTGCGGCGGCCGCGTTGGATGCGCGCCGCCGCCTCCAGATCATCGAAGTGCGAGGACAATCAAGCGACCATCCGGTGCTCTTGGGCGTGCCTGAGACGCACTACTTAAAATGCGTCGTGGTTCGCGTGCTTGAATGAGAACCAGCGCGACGGCTTGCCTTGCTTTCTAAGGCTGAATCCCGGGATCCGCTTCCACCACGACTTTCGTCGTGGAGTCTTTTCCATCCACCGATATTTTCACGACGTAAGTTCCCGGTTCGACCAGCGGTCCGATATTGAACAGACCGGCAAAACCACCGCCGCCACCACCACCACCGCCGGTCGGCGCATTTGCCGGCCGCGGGGGCGGATTGCCGCGCAGGTTCCACTGGACTCGATTGATTCCCAGCTCTTTGGTTCCGTTAATATTGCGGATGACCTTGCCAGTGTAATCACTGATCGTGATCTTTACGTCAGTAGTAGGCTGTGCCTTTAAGTAGTAGCTAATGGCCGTCCCCGCCGGCGGGTTTGCACCGCGAAACAGCTTGGCACCGCCGGTAGATCTACTGAGGCGCAGGTCGTTGAACCATTGGGTGCCCGGCCGCACATCAAACAGGAAAGACTCGGTATCAAGCACCTTGCTGCGGGTAAGTTGTTGCAACGGTGTAATGTCATCCAGGATGTAGATGCCCAGACCGTGCGTGCCAATGATCACATCGTTGTCACGCGGATGAATCAAAATGTCATCAACTCGGACGGTGGGCAGCCCGGACATGAGCTTCCGCCATTCTCTGCCGCCGTCGATGGAAAGAAAGAACCCCACTTCGGTTCCCACGAAGAGCAGATCCTTATTTTTTGGATCCTCTCGGATGACGTTCACGTGTCCCACCGCGGGTAAGTTACTGCTGATTGAACTCCAGGTTGCGCCATAGTCGCGCGTCACAAACACGTAGGGCTTCCAATCATCAAAGCGATGCCCGTCCACGGACAGATAAGCAGTGGCGGCATCGAAGTGCGAAGGCTCGATGCGCGAAATGTGATAGAGCTCGCCAATTCCCGGCACGTTCTTAGCGACATTCGTCCATGTCGCTCCTCCATCGCGGCTGATCTGAATGTTGCCATCGTCAGTGCCGGCCCAAAGTATTCCGGGAACGACCGGCGATTCGGCGATGGTCACGATGTAACCATAACTGGTGTAACCATCGTTTTTTGACGCCATCGGCTCGCTGCCTTTGACGCCCATTATCGAAAGGGTATTGCGATCGATGTGCTTGGTCAGATCGTTTGAGGCCGTCCAGGAGTCACCGCGATCGAGCGACTTGAAAAACCTATCGCCACCCGCATAAATAATTCGCGAGTTGTGCGGCGACATGATCATCGGCGTGCTCCAATAAAACCTGAACTGCACTCCCGGCGATGGTGCAGGCACTACGTTCGAAGCCTGATTACCCCCAAAACCGCCCCCACCCTGAGCCCCAGTTACTGCAGCTAAAGCAGTTACCGGATCCTGGGGACTGGGTTCAGGTGAAGCTCCGGGCGAAGCAGTGGGGCGCGCGCCTCCCGGCTGGCTCCCACCCCGCCGCGGAGTTCCGCGCGGTCGAATATTCACAGAGCGGCCCGTGCGCAGGTCGATCCGGTTCATGTTCCCGTTCTGCGATTCGGAATAGACAATGTTGTAGTCGTTCGGATCCGCCAGCGCATAAAAGCCATCGCCGCCGCCCGTGCGAAACCAGTCAGCATTGGTGACGCCGGCCCCACTTCTCGTTTGGCTCGGTCCTCCCCACGAGCCGTTGTCCTGCAAACCGCCGTAAACGTAATACGGTTTGCGCATGTCGGCGCTCACGGCATAGAACTGTGCGGCCGGAATCGTGTTGATGAATTCCCAATTTGCTCCCTGGTCGAAACTGACATGCAGGCCGCCGTCATTTCCGAGCAGAAGATGATTACCGTCTTTTGGATTGATCCAAATTGCGTGATTGTCGACGTGCGCGATCCCCGCTTGAAGCGAAGTGAATTTTTTCCCGCCGTCAGTTGACCGGCTGAAGTTTAAGCCGCCCACATAGATGGTTTCCGCGTTGGTAGGATCAACTCGAATCTGGCTGTAATACATCGGCCGGTTATTCTCGTTGCTAACAATGCGCCAGGTTTTGCCCTTGTCGTCCGAACGCCAGATACCGTGACGCTTCGGATTAAGTGGCGTGGGTGTAGGCGAAGCTGACGGTGACGGCGTAGGAGTGGGCGTCGGAGTCGCGGCCCCCGGCGTTTGTTCTTCGCCGCCGGTTCCCGTGCTTGCACCGACTTCCATCTGCGCATAGAGCACGTTCGGGTTCGATCGCGAAACATCAATGCCGATGCGGCCCAACAAACCTTCCGGCAATCCATTTCCTTGAAGCCTGGTCCAGCTCTTACCTGCATCAGTACTTTTCCAAATTCCGGATCCCGGACCGCCGCCATTGAAACCCCAGGAGGTGCGGCGGCGCTGGTACGAAGCGGCATACAGCGTTTTGCTGTCCGACGGATCCATCACGATGTCGGTGAAACCGGTGTCCTCGTCGATGAACTTCACATTCGACCAGTTCTTTCCACCATCGGTCGTCTTGTAGATGCCGCGTTCCCGGTTCGGCCCAAACAGGTGGCCGAGCACGGCTACATAAACTGTGTTGATATCTTTTGGATCGATCACGATGCGCGCGATCGTTTGTGAGTTTTCGAGACCCATTCGCGTAAAGGTCTTGCCACCGTCTGTGGATTTGTAGATGCCGTCCCCGAAGCTGGAACTCTGGCGATTATTGGGTTCGCCGGTGCCGACCCAGACTACGTCGGCATTCGAGGGCGCCACGGCAATATCCCCAATGGATGCAGTGGAATAAGTGGCGAATACAGGCTGAAAAGTCGTGCCATTATTGCTTGTTTTCCACACCCCGCCGGTCGCAAACCCAACGTAATAAATGTACGGGTTGGTTTCAGCCACCGCGATGTCGTCGATGCGGCCACCCATGCTGGCGGGGCCGATTCCACGCCAGACAAAACGGCGCAGCAATGGATCGGTTGACCAATTAATCGGAGTCGGTGTGGGACTCGCGCTCGGTGTGGCACTCGCGGCCGGCGTCGCAGTCGCGGTTGGCGCCGGCGTCTGAGACGCAGCCGCGATTTGCCGCGTTGATGAATTCTCAGCCTGCGCGCCCAGTGCGCCGAGGGTTACCAACACCAGTGCCAGGGCTGCTGTTGCCAATACCAATCCCGCCACGTTGCCAGTTGCGCGACACGTTCTTTTCATGAAGGACGAGTTCCTTTCACTTAGACTGTGTTAAGAAGGCAGTCAAAAGAATTCATGACTGCGTCGAAGTGCAATCCACTGAAACGATAATACGACTGCCGGCTTTGCCCGGTTACAGACGAGGCCAAAAGGTTTATCCGATCACAAGTTCTTAGTCAAATTAAATTGCTCAGATTTTGAGTCTGTCCGACACTCTTTGCACATTGAATCAACGTATCACGCAGAATTGCTTGACGATTGTTATCAGGCGAGATTAGAATTCGGCTCAACTCACGGTTTTGAGATTCTGATGCTACCGCGCACACAACGCCAGAAAGAAGTCCTCGATTACATCACTCGTTTTCTCGCTAAGCACGGACACGAACCCTCGTACGCTCAAATCGCCCGGCACTTCGGTGTGAGCTCGAAGGCCACCATCGCCAAGCATATTTCGGCACTCGAGAAGCGCGGACTGATCAAACGGCAACACGAGCCGGGACACTTCACCCTGGCGGTGAGAATTGAAGACGCTCCGGCTGATGCAGTTTGCGAGGTACCTTTGGTGGGCCGAATCGCCGCCGGTGTTCCGATAGATGCGATCGAAGACATTGAAATGATCTGCGTCCCTCGGTTTCTTCTCGGCCGCGTTCGACCCGATCGCATTTACGCGTTGCGCGTAAAAGGCGATTCCATGATTGATGAGCATATTTGCGACGGCGACATTGCGCTCATTGAAAGCCGCAACGAAGCGCGCGACGGCGAAATTGTTGTCGCCCTGGTCGACCGTGCGCGCGCCACTCTCAAACGCCTCTTCCGGTTCGGCGACGAAGTAGAATTGAGACCATCGAACGCTCAGCTCGAGCCCATGCGCGTGCACGCCTCCCGCGTCGAGATTCAGGGAATCTTTCGTAGTCTCTTGCGCCCGAACGCCTGACGCGGCGGGTTCCTGGCCGGCAAACAGAACTTTTTAACTCTTTCTACACCTCCCCTCTTCAACAAATTCCTAAGAAAACGACAGGAAAATGCCGATCGCTGGACGCCCCTAGGGTTTTTGCCAGTTGACGAACCTCCAGCCCGTTCGCTAAACTCGTTTTGAAAATGATTATCATAATCACAGTCGCGACCTTATGAACGTGTCACTAACAAAAATATTTTCCCGGATTTTTTCTGTGCTCATCCTTTTGACGGGAGCGGCGGTGCTTTGCCAGGCGCAAATCGCTTCCGACAAAGTTATGGTTCGCGGCCAGGTCTTAGATCCGAACCGTGCCCGAGTGGCCGGAGCGACCCTCGCTTTCGATTCCAATATTCTCAGTACGTCGGTGACATCCGACGATCGAGGCGAGTTCGCTGCTTCTCTCCCCCCGGCTGATTACGCGATCAAGGTCACGGCCAACGGATTTTCAGAAGCGTCCACGAAAATAAGAGTGACCCGAGCGGGTTTTCAGGCACTCGAAATAACTTTGTATCCCGCTGAAGCGCGTGCTGAGGTTTCGATTGTCGCCGGAGACAGTGTGGGTTACCTGGCCGAAACCGTAAACAGCGCGACTAAGACCCTGGTTTCACTTCGCGATGTCCCTCAATCAGTCGCGGTAGTGACAAAAGATCAGATCCGGGATCAATCAATGGATAGTATCGCCGACGTCGTAAGTTACGTTCCCGGCATCACTTCTCATCAGGGCGAAAACAATCGGGATCAGTTGATCATTCGTGGCAACAGCACCAGCGCTGACTTTTTTCTTAATGGCGCGCGCGACGATGTTCAGTACTTTCGTGATCTTTACAACATCGAGCGGGTCGAGGCTTTGAAAGGTCCAAACGCCATGATCTTTGGCCGGGGTGGCGGCGGCGGTGTAATCAATCGAGTAACTAAACAGGCGGGCTTCTCGAAACTCCGTGAATTAACGTTCGAAGGCGGATCGTATTTCAACCGGCGCGCTACGCTGGATTTTGATCAGCCTGTGAACGACAAATTCGCGATTCGCTTGAATGGCCTTTACCAAGCCGCAGACAGTTTCCGCGATCACGTTTATTTCAATCGCTATGGGATCGCTCCAAGCGTGATGTTCCTGCCGACGCCGGCGACCAGAATCACCTTCAACTACGAACATTTTCACGACCGGCGGGTTGCTGATCGCGGGATTCCCTCGTTTCAGGGCAAGCCTGCGGACGTTTCAATCGCAACCTATTATGGCAATCCGGCGGACGCGTATGTACGCGCCGACGTGAATTTGGCCTCGGCCGTCGTTGAGCACAACCGCGGCCGGCTCAATATTCGCAATCAAACTTTGTTCGGAGATTACGATCGCGCTTATCAGAACTTTGTGCCGGGTGCGGTTACGGCCGACAAAACGCAGGTAGCCCTGTCTGCCTACAATAACGCCACAGCTCGTCGGAACTTTTTCAATCAGACAGATGTAACTCTTGCCGTTTCAACCGGATCGGTGCGGCACACGTTATTGGCTGGAGTCGAAGCGGGTCGCCAGACAACCAACAATTTTCGGCGCACGGGCTTTTTCAACAACTCAACCACCTCAATCCTGGTGCCTTACGCAGATCCGACAATCAGCACTCCGGTGACCTTCCGTCAAAACGCAACCGACGCAAACAATCACGTCAGGGTCAATCTCGGGGCGGTATACGCGCAGGATCAGATTGAGCTTTCCCGATACCTGCAGGTAATCGCGGGCGTCCGCTACGATTACTTTGACCTTCAATTCCATAACAACCGCACTGATGAAAGCCTGCGGCGCATCGACAGAATGATTTCGCCCCGCGCCGGCGTCGTATTTAAACCTGCAGACGGCGTTTCGATTTACGGAACTTATTCTGTTTCTTACCTGCCCAGCTCAGGCGATCAGTTCTCGTCGCTCACGGTGATTACTCAACAGGTCGAGCCAGAGCGGTTCACTAACTACGAAGTGGGCGTGAAGTGGGATGTGCGCCGCCATTTGGCGCTGGCCGCCGCACTCTACCGCCAGGATCGCACCAACACGCGGTCAACGGATCCGAACGATCCGACCAGAATTGTGCAGACCGGCAGTCAGCGCACTAACGGTTTCGAGATCGGCGTGAACGGGAGCATTAATCGCATCTGGAGTATGGCAGGCGGCTACGCCTATCAGGATGCCTTTATTACCAGCGCCACCAGTGCCGCGCCTGCAGGATCCCTGGTAGCCCAGGTGCCGCACCATTCGTTCTCGTTGTGGAACAAGTTTCAAGTCTTGCCGAAATTAGGATTTGGGTTGGGAGTGATTCGCCGGTCTGACATGTTCGCGGCCATCGACAACAAAGTTACTCTGCCGGGCTACACAAAAATAGATGGATCAGTTTTCGTTCCGATCAGTGAGAGACTTCGTTTCCAGGTACACCTTGAGAATGTTTTGAACCAGCGTTACTACGTCAATGCCGACGGTAACAACAATATTTCGCCTGGTTCTCCAAGGGGCGTGCGGGCCGGACTAATCATCAAATTCTAAAATCCATCAGGGATCGGTAACCGGCGGCAGGTCCTTATTAGCCGGCCCGTTGATAACGCTGCCGAGCTTGTCAAAGCGCGAGCCATGACAGGGGCAATCCCACGTTTTTTCGGCTGAGTTCCAGCTGACCACGCAACCCAGGTGAGTACAGATCGCGGAAATGTTATGCAGGGTGCCGTCCTCATCGCGATACGAAGCAACTTTGGACAATCCGCTGCGCACCACCCGGCCTTCACCTTTCGCGATTTCGTCAACTGAATCGACATCACCAGCTGTTAGCAGATCCGTATACTGGGCCGCCACGTTGACGTTTTCATGGGCGAAGTCTTTTACCGCAACCAGTGTCTTGCGCGATGGATCATAGAGATCCGTCCAGGGATTTTTTCGTCCCATGATCAAGTCAGTGATAAGCATCCCGGCAATCGTTCCATGGGTCATGCCCATCCCTGAGTCGCCAGTGGCGATGAAGACGTTCTCTGAGTCTCCGGGGTTACGACCGATGAATGCCAAAGAATCAATCGGCTCCATGACTTGTCCGGACCAGCGAAACACAATCTCGCCGGCCATCGAAAAGCGGTTGCGCGTCCATTGCTCGAGTTTGCCCCAGCGTTGCGCTCCGTCGTGCTGCTGCCCCGTTTTATGATCTTCACCGCCCACAATCAGCACATCATGATCGCCCGCGCGCTCAATCCGCACGTAGTGATAACCTTCGTAGGGATCCTCGGGCGCGTCCCAAAGCAGAATCGCAGGAACTGAATCCTGCGGAACCCGAGCGCCGATTACGTAAGTGGTGTAAGGCGCCTGCTTGGTGTGAATGGCGACGCGATCGTTAACCGGCGTGTTAGTGGCCACCACGATCTCGTCCGCAGTGATGGTGTAACCGCTCGAGCTGGTTACGTGCGCGTCGGATCCTCCCTCGATTTCGTCGGCATGCGTCCCGTTGAAAATCTCGCCGCCTTCTCTTGCAATCGCCTGCGCTAGCCCAATCAAGTACTTCAATGGGTGAAATTGGGCCTGCCTCGGGAAGTGCAAGCAGGGGCCAGTGTCGAAACTTTCCAAAGGCGCTCGCTCCAGTCTGCGAACCTCAGTCAATCCCGCCCGGCGGGCGGCGGGCAATTCGTCCTCCAGCACTTTCATCTTTCCATTGGTGGGAAGAAACAGATAGCCGTCGACGCGTTCGAATTCACAATCAATCTTTTCTTCGCGCACGATCGTTTCCACCTGATCGATCGCGGCAGTGTGGCTCTGCGCCGCCAGGCGTGAACCTTCTTCACCAAACAAACGCTCGAGTTCGTAATAGCGGTCGTCAAGGGCATTGCTTAAGTGCGCAGTGGTGCGCGCGGTCATGCCTCCACCAATTGGCCCATCGTCCAGAACAATGACTTTCTTGCCGGCGCGCGCCAGCAGATAAGCCGTGGTCAACCCGGCGATGCCGGCCCCGATCACGCATACATTCGCGGTGGTGTTTTCTTTCAACGGGTCGTTTAAGGGTGGATTGGAGGTGGCCATCCAAACGGATTCGGTGGTTCCTGAAGTTGGTTTCATTTCACATTCTTCTAGCGAGAGACGTGCCATCAGAACGTGTGTTTCCGCTGGTTTGGTTGTTAAGCGGCGTTAGGAGAACTGTCTTAATTCACAACAAATACAAGGAATTGAACGGAAGATTAGTACAGATTTCGGCGCGGGTAAGGCCGAAGGCTACCGTGGGCGCGTTGGCATGCGCTTTGTGAACCAAATGAGTGGTAAGGAGGTCGTTATGGCAAGTAGAGCAAGTGTCGGAGGACATCCTATCCATCCGGCGTTGATTCCTTTTCCAATTGGCCTATTGGTTTTCTCGTTTATCGCCGATTTGATTTACCTCTGGCGTGGAAATCCGATTTGGAAAGACTATGTCGCGTTTTACACGTTGCTCGCGGGGACAATTGGCGGCGCAGCGGCCGCGATTCCTGGGTTGATTGACTGGGCCAGTCTCACTGATCCAGCCGCAGTGAAGGTCGCGAACTGGCACGCACGCATGATGGTGATCACCCTGCTAATCTTCGGCGGCAGTTTCTTTCTTCGCACCACGATCGGATCGGGATTGACTACCGGTGTGCCGCTGTTGCCGATCATTCTTTCAGCAGTGGGCGTCCTCGGTCTCTCAATTGGCGGCTATTTAGGCGGAGAGCTGGTTTTCCGGCATGGAGTGGCCGTCAGCGAACAGCCAAAGCAATCGTCGCAGCCGGAGTCTCAACAGCACATACGTCACGCCGCATAACAACTTATCGTTACGCGCTCGGCGCCGCAACATCAACTGGTAATGCTACTCGGCGCCGTGCGCGTTTCGATCGGGCTCACGGAAGGCTCGGGCAGTTGGGCCGCGAACTTATCCTTCCAACGAATCTTTCCTGTCGCTTGCATCACCACAAACAGCGTAATGATTGAACCGATCGTAACTGCCAGGCCGGTGAATCCCTTGAGGAAAAACGCGTATGAAAACGCAACCAGGTAAATGAATTGCGCCAGGGCGGCTTCGCGCAGGGCGAATCGTGTGCCGACAACGAGGCGCAGATAAGAAACTACGAGAAAGACGGAAACCGCGGAACAAATCGCAAAGGCGGCATGAATCGAAATGTGATCGACCAGATAGGCAAGCAGCAAATGAAACGAAAAGAACGCCGCTGCCAGGAAGAAATAGTTCATCGGATGCACCTCGATGCCACGGAGGGTCGTGATGATGAGCATCAGAAAGAAAAAGAAGAACAACGACACCGGAGCAAAGAAACTAATCCGGCCCGCCAGCGGTCCCGGCTGTAATTTCTCAGGCATAGTCATGGCGATCTGGTAGCCCGAAACCAGGTTCTTGTAGTTCCAATCAAGGCTCCAGCCATTTCCATAATCTTTTTTCAGCGTTGGTGACAACGTGTTCTCGGGGAAATCGATGTCTTTGAAGTTCGTAGTCATCTTCAAAGCGAAATCACGGACTTGGGCAACATTAGATCCTTGATTACCCGCGACATTGCCAAGGCTGTACCTCCAGTCGTTAAGTCCCTGTGATTTATATCCAACCTTCAACAAGGCGACCTTGCCCGCGCCAACTCGGGCGCTGGCACTGGCGCTGCTCTTTTCGCTCTTTAGCTCGAGCGGCGCACCGTCAACCGTAAACAACAGGTCGTCATAAATAGCCTGGGCGGTAGGAAAAGTGAGAACGAAGCTAATGTTCTGGTCCTTGTCACTCGTATTCTTAAAAGCATAGGTCCCATCGA
Organism: Pyrinomonadaceae bacterium; assembly: GCA_035274925.1. GTDB lineage: Bacteria > Acidobacteriota > Blastocatellia > Pyrinomonadales > Pyrinomonadaceae > UBA11740. The sequence continues at coordinate 19,697 of DATENS010000207.1, forward strand.
AACCTACTTTGTACGTGCTGTACCACAGCAACCCTTTCTGGCGGTGCTCAAGATCCAGGTCGACCGCGATCCGGCTGCTTTCCAGAGGCAGTTGAGTGTTTACGGTTTGCTGGGTAATGGTTTCGACATATCGGCCGTTCTCAGCCTTTATTTCCCGTTTCGGCACTTGTTCGGAATACCAAGCCTGCGGCGGAACCTGATTTTGCGGCGCGCCCCAGGTCGAAGTCACCAGATTCTCTGAACGGCTGCCGAAGTCGTACGTGCGCTGAAAGATCGTTGCTCCCAGGATGGCCCAGGCCACGGCGGTGCATAAAAAGATAAAAGTGATAGCGGCAATACGTTTGATCATTGTTCGTGCTCCTCAGTTTTGCGAATCGGTGATCGGACAGAAGGTCATTATTTTTCGTTTTTCCGATTCTCGTCTCTCACGCCGGCCGTACCAATGTGGCTTCCCACGTCAAGAACCTGTGAACATCTACGTCTCTCCATCCTGGATTTCAGTATGTGGTCGAACCTGGCTGTGGCTTTAGTCTCAGGGCGGTTTGCCCTGACGGATGGTGAGCGACATCGGGAAAGGACCCACGTCCAAAGAAAACGTGCCTGGCAAATGAATAAAAGACAGGCAGACTTAATAGCGCGCATCCCACTTCGGTAAGCGCGCTTGAGCCGACGCGTGCAATCACTCGACGCATCCAAATACGCGATACAAAACGCGCGCGAAACAAGTCTCCCGAGTAGGCCTTAAGCGCGTCGGCATTTTCCGACTGCAGGTAATCCACAATTACCTTCGCGGCAAAAGAAGATAGACGGAGACAGGGATCCAATCCGCCGGCGGTGAGGGGCGAAACAGCGCCGGCGGCATCACCAATCAGAAGACCGTCAGAATTCGCGATTCGCCGCAAGACTCCGCCTACGGGTATCCGGCCACCGCGACGTTCAATTAGCCTCGCCTGGCTAAGGTCGAGAATATCGTCAAGGCCGGCGCGAAACTCGGAAAGCGCCTTTGCGGGATCGAACCGTCCCGGATATCCACCCACACCGACGTGTACCTCCTCGCCATCGTGCACCGCCCACGCGAGATATCCCGGCGCCAGGTGAGGATCAAGAAAACAGTGGAAACGCGGCCGCCCTTCCAGTGGGACGTTTTCCAGCACCTCTTCGACGCCCACAATCCATTCACGATTCTCGTCCAGGCCAAGTGCCGTCGCGACCCGCGACCGCGCTCCATCGCCGCCCACCAGGTAACGTGCCTTTGCTGAATGCGGACCGCCGCTACCTTCGAGGCGTACAGTGAGCCCATCCTGCGACCGCGTGTATCCGGCGAACTTCGTGCCCGGCATCCACTCGACTCCGGCGCGCACCGCATTATCCAGGAACCGCTGGTAGAGGAGGCCCATTCTTCCGACCCGAAATTCATCATGGCGGCTGGCAAATTCAATCTTCCGTCGCGCCGGCGAATACAGAGTCACATCTCGGACCGGCGGACCGAGGCAGTGCTCCGGAAGCGAGAAATCCTCCAGCGTTCGTCTCACAAAAATGCCGGTCGTATGAACTGATTGATCGAGCGAAGGCTTCCGGTCGACCAGCAAGATGCGAAGCCCGCTCTCACCCAGCAGACGCGCGAGCTGCAAGCCTGCCAGCCCGGCCCCGATCACCATTACGTCAAGGTCTTTCATTTCTTCTCGGCCTCCCTAGTTCGGCAAAGCGCTTTGCATTACAAAGACGAAAGGCAAAAAATTTTTTGCACTGCTTCACTGCTGGCGCATGCGGCCAATCAAAGCCTCCATGTGATCAAGGTAACGCTGTAATGCACGCTTCCCGGCCACCGTCAGGCTGTATTCCGTCTTTGGCGTGCGCCCTTCAAACGACTTTGAACAATTGATGTAGCCGGCGTCCTCAAGCTTGCGGGCATGCACGCTTAGATTGCCGTCGCTCGTCTTCACGGTGTGCTTGAGCTCGTTGAAGGTGAGCGGCTCTTTGGCCGCCAAAGCGCTGATGATCCCCAGGCGTAGTCTTTCATGAATCATGCGATCAATCTCATGGGCGCTGTGGGGCGCACCGCCGCGCACGGCTTGCAACTTTTCTTTCGCAGTCTGATCGCGCTTTACTTCGCGCTTTAGTGCGCCCTGCTTAGCCACCGTACCTCCTCGCGATAACCGACCCGAAAATAATATGCAGGCCGCCAAATCCCGCGCCCATCAACCAGTCGCCGAACCTAGCCGGAACGAAAAGCCCAACTGCGCCCAGCAACATGAAACACACTCCCATTACGGGCACGACACTTACCGAGAACATTCCGCCAGTCACCACACCGGTGCCGTAAAGCAGAAGCCAAACGGCCGGGATTAATCTCACCAATCCCGCCTTAAAAAGAGCAACGGTTAAGAGCGCGCCGACGATCATGGGCGGTGACAAACTGAAGGCGACTTTCCGGCCGGGCCCGGACAGCAAAGGGACACCGAGCGCGCGCGCTTTTCGGTCCATCAACCAACCGGCGATCAATAGCGAGATGATCGCTTCGGCCAGCCAGACTCCCAGCCAGGCCCGCGGTGTCGACTGAAGCGCCGCGAGATAGGCCGCGGCAATGGCTGTCACGCCGATGGCCACCTGTCCCCAGCCGGGCACGGCGGTAAAAGCCGAAGCGCGCTCCATCGTTTCGCGGATGTAGCGCAGGTTGTCCATGGCGCGATCATGCAGCGCATGCGGTTCTTTTGGCTGGAGCAACGGAGCCATCGAGGCCAAACTACACCCGTTCATTCTGCTCTGTCAAGTACTTTGCAATGTAAAGGAGGGCTAGATTTCGATCTGCACGTCCGGGCCTTCGACCCGGACCTCGTAGCGGTTTACGGCTTCGAAAGCAGGCGGCCCAACCGCGCGGCCGGTGGTGAGGTCGAACACGGCGCCGTGCCAGGGACAAGTTACGTCGGCGCCGCTGATCTCGCCTTCACAGAGCGGCCCGCCGACGTGTGTGCAACTGTTATCAATCGCATGAAGAGTGCCGCCAATATTGAACAAGGCGATTTCGTTTCCCTTCACCTCGATCAGCTTAGCGCTGCCGACAGGGATTTCATCGATTGTCGCGACTTTTACGAACTCAGGCATGGAATTATTTGCAATCAGCTAAGGCACCAATACAACCTTGCCGATGTTCTTTCTCTCTTCCAGTTGGCGGTGTGCGTCCGCGATCTGGTCAAACGGAAACGCAGAATCAACGTGAGGTTGAATCCAGCCCTCAGCGACGCCGCGCATCAGTTCAGCGGTCCAGCCGGCGACTTTTTCACCTTCGTCCCACATGTGTCCGAGGTTGAGGCCGAAGACCCCTTTATTACGATGCATCAAGCCCAGCGGATTGTATCGCGGCATCAGCGCTACGGCTTTTAGCACGCGGAGTTTTCCCCTAATGCCGGACGCCGAGGCTGTTGAGAGCCCGAAAACGCCCATGCGTCCGGTGGTCCGCAAAGCACGGTAACTCTTTTTCCAGCTGTCGCCGCCAAGTGGATCGATAACCAGCTCAACGCCACGGCCATCGGTGAGATCCAACAGCGCCGGAAGCCAATCCTGATTGCGATAATCGATCGCGTGATCAAGTCCGCGCTCTTTCAGAAACTGGTGCTTTGACGCGCTTGCTGTTCCAAACGTCCTGGCGCCGATGTGCTTCGCAATTTCCAAAGCGGCCAGGCCGACACCGCCGCCGGCATTATGAATGAGTACTGCCTCGTCTTTTTTCAGCGCTCCCATCGTAACCAGCAGCGCCCAGGCAGTCAGATAATTGGTAGGCAGCGCCGCCGCCTGCTCGAAACTTAAGTTGTCCGGCTTTTCGAAAATCTGTGAGACGGGAACCGCTAATAATTCAGCCTGGCCCTTAAAGCGAGTCATCGCGATCACCGGCTTACCGACAAGACTTTGGTCAACACCTGCACCCACTTCTTCCACATTGCCCGCCACTTCGTAACCCATGACGCACGGCTTGGGCGGCCCGTCGGGATACAACCCCTGACGCGCCAGGATGTCCGCGAAGTTCAAACCTGCGGCTTTCACTCGAATGATGACCTTGCCGTCCGTCGGAACGGGATCAGGCCAATCTTCAACCTTCATCACTCGGACATCGCCGTTGGCTGTGGTTACAATTGCTCGCATCAGGATAAGTAACTGGTACGCGAAGTTTTTCGGGGCACGGCGAACCGTGCCCCGAAGAGATTGCCAGGTTGCCGGCCAGCTTAACTTTGGTCTGCTGCTTTTTTCTGCTTGTTAGGCTGCGGCACCACACGGAGGTACGGCTTGACCGTCTTCCAGCCGGCGGGAAATTTTTCCTTGGCAGCTTCGTCATTCAATGCCGGAACAATGATCACGTCGTCGCCGTCTTTCCAATTCGCGGGCGTGGCCACGCTATGGCTGGCCGTCAACTGAATCGAATCGATCACCCGCAGGATCTCGTCGAAGTTCCGGCCGGTCGCCATCGGATAGACGATCATCAGCTTGATTTTCTTGTCGGGGCCAATCACGAACACATTGCGCACTGTCATGTTGTCGGCCGCGGTGCGGCCCTCTGATGTGCCGGTGGTTGTGGCCGGGAGCATGTCATAGAGCTTCGCGACTTTCAGGTCCGTATCGCCGATCATCGGATAGTTGGGCGCGTGACCAGTGGCATCCTGAATGTCCGTCGACCAGCGCGAGTGGTTTTCGACCGGATCAACACTCAGTCCGATGACCTTGACGTTGCGGTGATCGAATTCCGGCTTCATGCCGGCCACGTAGCCCAGCTCAGTTGTGCACACCGGCGTGAAATCCTTCGGGTGCGAGAACAAAATGCCCCAGCTATCCCCCAGCCACTCGTGAAAATTTATCGTGCCTTCGGTAGTTTCGGCCGTGAAATCCGGCGCGGTGTCGCCTAAACGTAATGCCATGACGGGAACTCCTTTTGTTTGAAAAGTTTTGGATGAACCTCGCTTAGCGCGAAGTCGAAGTCAAAATTTAATGGCGCTGTGGCAGGGATTCTCAGACTAAAAGCCGATCAAGTCAAGGAAACACCAGTCACTTTGCGACCACTGCAATCTTGTTTTTATTCGCCAGTTTGATCATCTCTTTCCCATCAAACATGAGCGTCTTTCCCGCTGTCAGGCAGAGGCAGGTGGCCCCGGCCACGATCATCGATTCAATGGTGGGAATTCCCACCACCGGCACATCAAAACGCATGTCCTGATCAGGCTTGGCGTTCTTCACCACTGTAAGCCGGCCGCGCACCAGTTCGCCCGCCCGGCGGATCACCGCGTCGGTTCCTTCCATCGCCTCAATGGCCACGCAGGCGCGATCGCGAACCACAATCGTCTGGCCGAGATCGAGCCGGGCAATCTCTCGGGCGACTTCGAGACCGTACTCGATATCACCGAGCTCGCGCGCATCGGGCGCACGTTTTGAAAGAGTCCCAGGTTCCGGCAAGTGATCGCCGAGAAAGTGCGTCGAGTCGATCAACTCAATGCCTTCGGCCGCCAACTCGCTCGCGACGGCGCCAATCAAGGCGTCAGTATTTTTCCTTGGCAGCCGCAACAGCATCTTGATCATGCGCAGGTCCGGAATCGAGCTGCTGAAGATCTGCACATGCTTGACCTGCCCGGCCATGATCGCTTTTTCGACTCCTTCTTTTTTGAAGAAGTTGAGCATCTTGCCCAGTTGGCCCACTCCGACCCACGTTAGTCGATCGGCGAGGCCCTCGATTTCCGGATCCGTCTCTTCACGGATGGCGGCCACGGCCACAGTGGCGCCGGCTTTGCGAGCTCCCTCGATGACCAGGAAGGGAAACTTGCCGTTGCCTGCGATCAGACCAAGCTTCATTGAAAGTTTATTTTACGACGCCCCGTTTTGAGGATTCGACAAACTGAATCAGCTCGTCGACTTCAGGCGAGTCCTTGAGTTCGGCACGCATGCGTTCGATGGCCTGCGTAGTATTCAGTTTGGCCGACAGCAGGAGATGAAAAGCGTGATGCAAGGCGTTTAGAGTTTCACGCGAATAGCCGCGGCGGCGCATTCCCACTTTGTTCAGCCCGTAACACTTAGCGTGGTTACCCACCGTAAGTGCAAAGGGCAGTGCATCCTTTACCACCACCGAGTAGCCGCCCACATAGGCCTCGCGGCCGACGCGGCAGAATTGATGCACTCCGGAATAGGCGCCGATGTTTGCTCGATCCTCAACGATGACGTGACCGGCGAGGGTGGCGGCGTTGGCCATGATCACGTGGTTGCCGATCAGACAATCATGCGCGACATGCGCCTGGGCCATGAGAAAACAGTCGTCGCCGATCCTGGTAAGACCCCCACCGCCCGCCGTGCCGCGATGCACGGTAACAAACTCGCGAATGCGAGTCCGGCTCCCAATTTCGGTGCGCGTTTCTTCGCCCGCAAACTTTAGATCCTGAGGCGGAAGGCCAATCGAGACAAACGGAAAAATATGGGCCTCGTCCCCGATGCGGGTCTGGCCTTCGATTACGCAGTGCGCATCTATGCGAACTCCGTCACCCAACTCCACCCCGTCACCCACGATCACAAAGGGTCCAATGTAGCAGCCCTTTCCGACTCGAGCGTTGGGGCTAACAATGGCGGTGGCGTGAATCTGCATTGATTCGGGCTGTCGCTGGGTCTGGATGGATGGGGCGGTCATGAACGAGCGATTAACTTTCTCGTGGGGCGATTACGCTGGTGAGTTCCGCGTCCGCACAAACCTCGCCTTCAACTTTTGCTTCCGCGCGCATTCGCTGAATGCGCGAACCGGTGCGCAGCGCGGTCACTTCAAGTACCAACGTGTCACCGGGAACTACCGGCCGGCGAAAACGGGCGTCCTTGATGCCGGTGAAAAGCACGAGTTTCTGATCTCGATCTTCAATTTCGCGCAGCGCGAGGATCGCGCCGCATTGGGCCATCGCTTCAATTACCAACACCCCCGGCATCACCGGGGCGCCGGGGAAATGCCCCTGAAAAAAGGACTCGTTGATG
>DATENS010000208.1:0-5318 GCA_035274925.1 Pyrinomonadaceae bacterium
CCGGAAGCGGTAGCGACCGGGTCCATCACGCGGTCCCGGTTCTGACTTGAATCGCCCCGATGATAAAATGCGCGACCTGATCATGAGAACTCTTTATCCCAGCCGTCGCCTTCACTTCATTTCAATTTGTCTCCTGCTGCTCGCCGCCTGTCTTTCGGTCCACGCCCAATCCGGTCGTCGTAGTGCGAGCAAATCAACCAACACTCCTCCTCCGGTTGAACCGGCATCGACGGAAGTGCAATCAAAGCCGCTGAAGCCGGCGCGTTTGCAATTAGTGGTGGGCATCGACGCGTCAGCCGTCTTCGGCGCGCCTTACTCACTCGCCGACACAGTGCTTGACGAATGCATTCGCCGGCTCAACGAAGCGCCCGACGTCAGCGTCGCCGCTGCGGGCCGTCGCATGACCCGTTCAGATGCGATCAAGGCTGCGAAAGACGAGAAGGAAAGATTCGTCGTGTGGCTGCAACTGGCAAGCGAATCAATGGTCACCTCGTCGCAGCGCGGGAATGAACCGAGCGAGTTGTACGTAAATTACCTGGTATTGGAACCGGTGACCGCGAAGACGAAACGAGTGGGCCGGGCCGCGCACACTATTTACAAAGCCGGCACGGTAGGTATTTCACGAGCGCCAAAGAATCCCATTTACTCGGAATACGCGATCAGGCAATCGGCACGCGAGGCGGCTGATCAAATCCTGGATGCTTTCGATATCAAGCTGAGCGAGTCTCCCTCGCTGATCACGTCGCGTTAGGCGCGCCGATGTACTTTCTGAGCCAGCCGTGCACTTCCTGATAAAAGAACTTGCTGTTTTCACCTTTCAGAATCCAGTGGTTCTCATCCGGCCACACAATCAGTTTGCTGGGAATTTGCAGGCGCTGCAGGACACTCCAATTTTCAAGTGTCTGATTTAGCGGCACGCGGAAATCATTCTCACCAACCGAAAGCAGGATCGGTGTCTTGAAGTTGGCGGCAAAGCGTATGGGGTTTTGCTCGCGCCAAACGGCGCCCTGTTCCCAAACCGGACCGCCGGCGCCCACCTCGCGATGATAGATGCTGTCGCTGGTGCCCCACTGTGACTCGAGGTTGATCAAGCCGGCGTGGCTGATTAGTGCTTTGTAACGAGTGGTCGTGGCCTGAAGCCAGTTGGCCAGGTGCCCGCCATAACTCGCACCGCCGGCGGCTTGCCGGGCTCCATCAACAAATGAATAGAGTCGAATCGCTTCGTCTGCGGCCTCGTTGATCTCATTTCCCGGACCCTTAAGCGGATCACCCTGAATGCTTTGCGCGAAAGCCTCGCCGAACCCGGTCGAACCGGAATAGTTTGTCAGCAGCACCACATAACCCGGACGCGCCAACATGTAATAGTTCCACCGGAGTCCCCAATTGTCTCGCCACATCGAGTGCGGGCCGCCGTGCATCAGCACGAGCAGAGGATATTTTTTGTTGGCATCGAACTTTGGCGGCAAAGCAATCATGTTATGAATCCGCTTGCCGGCTTTGCTCGTGAACCAGAAATGCCGCAGCGGTTGCCAATCGATCTGCGCGACCCGCTCGGCATTAAACTCGGTCAGCGGCTTCTGTATTTTCTCTCTTAGATCCAGCCGGAAAATTTCCGGCGGATTCATTGCGCTCTCCCACGTGGCGATCACGATGGTGGAAGAAGCCCGGCGGGGAATTCGCAGGTTGGTGTAGACGCCTCGCATCATGTCCATCGCCAGCCGAACTTCGCCGCCCTGTGCCGGCACGGTGAAGAGCTTTTCGTTTCCGGCCTCTTCAGCGAGCAGGTAAATGGACTTGCTGTCAGGAGTGAAGGCGAACGTACCGACCGATCGATCAAAACCTGAAGTAAGAACGAGTGGGTTTCCCACGTTCGGCCATGAGAACATTGCCAGGCGGTCGAGATTGTAGACCTTGCCGTTGGTCTCGATGCTGGAGATGGCGTAGAGCGCCTTGCCGTCGGGACGAAACGCAGGGCGACTGAAACTATCCTTTCCCTTCGTCAACAGGGTCGGCTCGCCGCTGGTCGCACTAATCTTGAACAAGCTTGTGTTGACGTTCGAATAAGCCGCCGCGTTTCGATCAGTGGTGGCGACGAACACAATTGAATCACCGTCCGGGGTCCAAACGGCGTCGAACTCTTCGCCTGAATCGGTGACACGGCCGGCAAATCCCGGCAAGCTCAGCAGTTTCGTGCCGGCGAAAATGTCCCTGGCCTTCGCGCCCGGCTCAAGACTTTGGACAAACAAATGGCCCTGAGTATCTTCAACCCACTTGTCCCAATTGCGGATGGGAAACCTTTCATAAACACGCGCGCGGTACTTCAGCGCCTTACGTTCGGCCGCGATCTTCTTGTTCGCTTCATCATCAACGGCGCCGGGAAAAACTGTGCTGGTAAAGAGCAGCGCCTTTCCATCGGGCCGCCATTCGGGGGTGCGGGCCCCGGTCGAAAGCGAGGTCACGCGTACTGCTTCGCCACCGGACGCAACGTCAATCACGTAAATTTGAGCAACTTCATCGCCCTCGCGCCTTGCTGAGAAAGCCAAACGCCGGCTGTCCGGACTCCACGAAGCGCCACTCTCTCCGGTTTTTGTGAAGGTCAAGCGACGCGGCTTCGCGCTGCCGTCTGCGGGAACGATCCACAAATCTGAGACTTGATCCTTTTCATCGTAGGCCGGCTCGGTCATCGAGAAGACCACCCATTGACCGTCAGGGCTTGGCACAGGCGCGCCCACGCGTTTCATGAGCCACATCGCTTCATGAGTTATCAGAGACTTGCCGGACGATGGCTGAGCGCCGGTGGAAGAGGACAAACTTAGCGCGCCGAAAACTATGCCGGCCAGAATGACAAGACTGGAAAGTGATCTGCGATGGTGTCTCAACATCTTCTTTTGTCTCTCCTGATTAGTCTTTAAGTAGTCGTCTCCTAATTTGAAGTTCATCATCTGCGGGCTCTGTTATGCCTCCTGCTTTTCTCTGCGGTTAAGATTTTCAAACCGCCGAGGCCGGAGAGTTTTTCGCAGAGCTGCGCTGAGGACTCTTGAAACCGGGCGCCTTAGGTTTCCGCGTACAGACGATTAATCACGTCGCGATATTTTTCGTCAACTACCCGGCGTTTCACTTTTAGCGTGGGCGTAAGCTCATCCGCTTCAGCCGTTAATTCATTTTCGAGCAGGGCAATTCGCTTGATCTTTTCAAATTGCGCCAGTCCGGTTGAGCGCGCCGCAATCTGGCGTTCGAAAAGATCGACGATGCGCGCGTCATTACAAAATTCCCGGCGGGTGTGCAGTTCGAAACCTTTGAACTTTGCATAGGCTTCGAGTTGTTCCCAGTCGGGCACGATCAGAGCCGCAGGGAACTTGCGTCCGTCGCCAATTACCACCACCTGGCTTACGAAGCGGGAGCTCTTAATCAATTGTTCGATCGGTTGCGGAGCAATGTACTTGCCGCCGGAAGTCTTTAAGAGTTCTTTCTTCCGGTCCGTGATTCTCAGGTAGCCGCCGGCATCGATGGTGCCAATATCACCGGTCTTGAACCACCCATCGTCGGTAAAAACAGTGCGCGTTTCTTCCGGCTTGTTCCAGTAGCCGCGCATTACGTTGGGACCGCGCGTTTCAATCTCGCCATCAGGAGCGAGGCGCACTTCAACATTTGAAATTGGCTTGCCCGCAGTGCCGATGCGGTTGTCATTGAGCTTGCTAGCCGTAATCACGGGTGATGTTTCAGTCAAGCCATAGCCCTGTACGATGGGTAATCCAGCGCCGAGAAAAGCCAACGCGACGTCATCCGGCAACGGCGCACTTCCGGAAACCAGAATCCGTATGCGACCGCCCATTGCGTTCCTCAGCTTTTCAAAGAGAACCAGATCGGCAAACTTATGCCGCGCGGCCAGCCAGAGAGGCACGCGTTGATGTTCCGACATCAGTTGGGCCCATTTTTGTCCCACTGCAATGGCCCAATGGACCAGCGAGGCGTTCAGCTTGCCTTTGGCGGCGGCCTTGTCCAGCACGCGCGCCAGAATCTTTTCATAAATACGCGGCACGCCCACTAGTACTGTCGGGTGAACTTCGCGCAGGTGCTCGCCTAATGTTTCGAGCGAACCAAAGTAAGCGCTCATGCCGTGATGCAGATACATATTCATCGCCTGCCGCTCGAAAATGTGAGACAACGGCAGGACCGAAAGTGCGGAATCATCATCGCCAAATTCCAGGTGATTCGAAGAATCGATCAGGTTCGACACCATGTTTTGGTGGGTCAGCATGACGCCCTTGGGCTCGCCGGTCGTTCCCGACGTGTAGATGATCGTGGCGAGATCGTTCGCGTGCGCCGCGTTCGCTAACTCATCCGCAAGCAACGGTTGCTGCTCAGCGAGAACTTTTCCGCGCTCTTCCAGATCGGCGAGGGTCAGAGTTTCAAATGCTGTCGATCTTTCGTCGGCAAGAAACACGACGTGGGAAAGGCTGGTGCACTCGTTCAGGGCGGATTCGATCTCTGCGAATTTTTCCTGGTGCGCCACGAACAGGACGTGGGGCGCGCAGTCTGTAAGTATGTACTGGACCTGAGGGGCGGTGAGCGTGGGATAAACCGGAACGGTGATGGCGCCCGCAAAGATGCAACCCTGATCGGCGAGCACCCATTCAACGCAGCTTTCCGAAATTATGCCAACGCGATCGCCTTTGCGCACACCGAGCGCATAGAGTCCCAGGGCGATCCGCCGAGAACGGCTCAGCATTTCTGCTCCCGACATCGAAACCCATGCGTCGTTCTGTTTGTAATTCAGAGTGTTCGGCTTGGGGTGATTGCGGGCGGCAAGCTGATAGATTTGAACCAGCGTGGTCGGTTCGTCAGGCGACAGCGGAGCGCGCCGCGGTTCCGCGCCGGAAGTTTTGGGGGATTCGACGGAAATCACGAAGCCTTAACTCCGTTCAGGAAAACATCCAACACCATGTCGGCGGCGGGCGCTAGTTTGTAGCTCCGCTTTGAAATGATCCAATTGGTGGCCATCTCGTCCAGCGCGCCAAACAGCATTTTGGCAGTCACCTTGGCGTTGAGCTCGGGGCGAAACACGCCGGCGCGTTGGCCTTCTTCAAAAATACTGCACAGCAGGCGCAGGTATTCGGCAAAGCCGGCCGCCGAAAACTCTTCCATGAACTTGGTCGAGCCGCGCAATTCGACTTGAAACACCACCGCGAGGTCGCGATCTGCCCCCAGCCTTTCGAGATGCAGGGAAGCGATGCGGCGCAGTTTCTCGCGCGGGTCGCTGACCTTCTCGATCAACTTGCGGCCGGACGCAATGGCTTCAGCCATGTTCTGGTCAAAGA
>DATENS010000209.1:0-4618 GCA_035274925.1 Pyrinomonadaceae bacterium
TCAGCGACAATGTGCGCGAGCTTAAGCGCGTCGATCAAATCCCATATTTTGTCTGGCGCGACGGCCAACTGGTGGAAGATCAGTCCTTCCGGCAATCGCGAGGGTTCAAGACGAGAAACTCTTTCGTGGGCCGCATGGGCCGTTGGTTTCGAGATCACTTGCGCGTGGTGCAGGGAATCGACCTGGCCATTCGCAATTACAAGGCATCTCGCGCGATGCGCCAGGCGACGCCGAACACTCAAACGCCAGCCGCGAACAATAATGGATCGAATTCACCAGCGCCCGTATCACCTGCGCCGGCTCCGGTTGCTGACATCGGCATTGATAATCAAATCTATCGCGAGCCCACCGACCCGGTTTGGAACAACGCCTGGCGCACAACTGAAGCGCTCATCAAGATCATGAGCGATGAAGTCAGGGCGCGGGGCGCAAAGTTCCTGGTGCTGACTCTTAGTAATGGAATTCAAGTGACGCCGAATCAGCAAACACGGACGGCCTTTCTCAGCAGCATTGGGGCTCGAGACATTTTCTATCCCGACAACCGCATCCGTAGTTTTTGTGAGCGAGAGAATATTCCCGTGCTGACTATGGCGCCTTCTTTACAGCGCTTTGTCGAGACAAACAATGCATTCATTCATGGGTTTGGCGATAACATCGGGAATGGACATTGGAATGTTCTCGGCAATCACGAAGGCGGCAAGCTGGCGGCCCTGAAAGTTTGCGAGTTGCTGGCCAATCCCTGAACCTGAGGGTCGAAAGCGCCGATCTGCATTTGGAAAAAGACGACAATTTCTGGACAATAGCCTTCCTGTCACCAGTCGCGCGGTCCGTCGAGATGTTCAGGGCCGGTGCCAGTCGAACAGTGGAGACTGAATGAACTACCACAACAATGTCCTCGGGCTGATTGGTCGCACGCCGCTCATCCAACTCAATCGGCTCAACAAAGGATTGAAGCCTCTGATTCTCGCGAAGATGGAGAATCTGAATCCGGGTTTCTCTGTAAAGGATCGCATCGGCGTTTCCATGATCGAATTCGCCGAACGCGAAGGCATGCTGAAACCGGGCGGCACAATCGTCGAAGCAACTTCGGGCAATACCGGTATTGGTTTGGCCATCGCCGCTGCGGTGAAAGGTTACAAGTGCATCTTTGTTATGACCGACAAAGCGTCGGTGGAAAAATCGCGCTATCTGAAAGCGCTGGGCGCGGATGTGGTGATCACACCCGTCTCAGCCAAGCCGGGAACGCCGGATCATTATGTTTCCACGGCGCGGCGCATCGCGTCAGAAACTCCGAACTCATTTTATCCGGATCAATATTCTCATCCGGCTAACCCTGAAGCGCACTACCGCACCACCGGACCTGAGCTCTGGGAACAGACCGAAGGAAAGATAACTCACTTCGTTTCCGGCATCGGGACCGGCGGCACGATTTCCGGCACGGGTCGTTATCTTAAAGAACGAGATCCGAACATTAAAGTCATCGGCGCGGATCCGGTTGGTTCGATTTATAAGACTTACAAAGAGACTGGGAAGATTCCTGAGACCACTCCGTACCTGGTTGAGGGCATTGGTCAGGAAGTACTGCCGGCGAACGCGCACATGCAATATGTTGACGAAGTCCTCAACGTATCAGACCGCGAATCGTTCGAGACGGCGCGCCAGCTTAGCCGGACCGAGGGGATTTTCTGTGGCGGCTCGACGGGGACAAACTGCGCGGCTGCGTTGCGCGTGGCCCGTGACGCCGATGAAAACGCCGTGATTGTTTTTGTTGTCTGCGATACCGGCGAGCATTACCTCTCGAAGTTCCATTCTGACGAATGGTTGAAAGAGAAGCGGCTGCTCGAGCCGCATAAGATCACTGCCGGCCTCATCAGCGAGACCAAAGGCGACCGCGCCCCGCAGGCCCTGGTTAGTGTGGCGCCGGATGAACCAGTCGCCGCTGCCCTGGCTAAGATGAACGATCTGGGGCTGACTCAAATTCCGGTGCTCGAGGATGGCGAGTCGGTGGGCTCGCTACGGGAAAATCATTTGCTTTCAAAAGTCTTTACCGATCGCGACTTGCTTGAAGCTCCCGTGAGCAAGGTGATGGATAAGAGTTTTCCCACCGTCGACCCCGATGCCGACATCAACGTCGTTACGCGCAAGCTGCGCACCCATCCGGCCGTACTGATTGAAGAATACGGACGGATCACCGGCATCATTACGCGGCATGATGTTTTGGATACGACCGGAAATAATGAAGAGTAAGGCTAATTAGAGCCGCGCTCGAAAAACTTTACCCGCAAGCCCTCTTCCAGCTGGCGCATCTCGTACAATTCAAACCCGTCAAGAAAGTTCGCGGGCATGAATGTGTCGGCGCCTTCTACGCTCAGGGGAATCTCAGTGACAATCCATCTTTGAATATGCGGCAGGAAGGATTCGTAGACTCTCGCACCGCCAATCACGAAGAGGTGACAGTCGAGCTTTGACGCTGATTCGAGGACAGCGTCGACATCGTTCATTACGCTGACCGAACCGTTTGACTCGATGCTGCCGCTACGAGTGAGGACTATGTTCTGACGATCCGTCAGCGGACGTTTGAGCGTTAACCACGTGCGCCGGCCCATGACCACCGCATTGCCTATTGTCGTCTCTTTAAAGAAGCGCATGTCGGCAGAGTAGTGCCAGGGCAACTTGCCGTCTTTGCCAATGGCCAGATTTCGATCGACTGCGACAATACCGATTATCATTTTGGAATGGCGTGTCCTTAGCGAAACGTAAGCATCTCTTCGACAGTTATCCGAACATCCTTGGCAATTTGTCTGAGCAATGCGGGCGAGATATCCCTCGAAGCGTGAAACGGGACGGTAGTGCAGCGACCGTCCGCGTGGCGAAATTGCTTATGCGAGCCACGCTGGCGAACTTCGGCAAATCCCAATCTGTTGAGTATGTTTGGCGACCTCGCGAGGTTTTGAGAACGGGGATCTTGCCCATTGCTAGGCGACTTTTACGGTTTCGGTGCAGACAAATTCTGCTTCAAGCTTCGGCTCGCCATCCTCGAGCAACATGGCGATGACTTCTTGCATGTTCCCTCGGAGTTCTTCGATTGTTTCTCCCTGACTGTGAGCACCAGGGAAGCCCGGGACGTAACCGACATAAATTCCCGTGTCAGCACACTTTTCAACGATGTAGTTGTAGGTTCTCATGGCTAACCTCGCGTATAACTTAGCACTTCAAATAAACGCCGTCCAAATTCACACCGCTACAGGCGCGGCAATCTTTGCGTGTGATTCGTAGCCCACGAGGTTCAGGTGCTCATACTTGAAATTCAATAGCCCATCGAGACCGCGCAATCGTCCTTCGTCGTCGTTGATCTTGAGTTGTGGCAGCGGCTTTGGATCGCGCGCCAGCAATTCATTTACCTGATCGAGGTGGTTTTTATAGATGTGATAGTCGCCCAAAGTGTAGACGAATTCGCCGACTTCCAAATCACAGACGTGCGCGACGAGGTGAGTGAGCAGAGCATACGAGCTGATGTTGAAAGGCACGCCCAGGAAAGCGTCAGCCGAACGTTGATAGAGCTGGCAGTGAAGCAGGCGGCCTCTTTCGATCTTGAACTGAAACAACGTATGGCAAGGCGGCAGGTCTACGTTATCGCATACACGCGGGTCCCAGCCTGAGACGATCAAGCGGCGAGAATTTGGATTGGATTCGATCTCATCAATCAAACGCGCTATCTGATCAACGCCGTCGCATTTGGGATAGTGCCCGCCAAACGAGCGCCAAAGGTAACCATAGATCGGACCGAGATCACCCGCCTCACGCCCAAAACGAGCCGTGTGCTCTTCATCGGCCCACTCTTTCCAGATGTCGACGCCCCTCGCATTAAGGTTTGCTTCATTGGTATCGCCGGAAAGAAACCAGAAGAGTTCTTCTGCCACCCAACGGAAGGGAACTCGCTTTGTTGTGACGATCGGAAATCCTTCACGCAGGTTGAATCGTGTCTGGTAGCCGAAATGCGAGATCGTGCCCACACCCGTGCGATCTTGATGTTCGACACCGTGTTCAAGAATTGAGCGAAGTATGTCGTGGTACTGCTTCATGACTGAAGTCCCGTTAGGGACGCAATGTTTATAGAGAATCTCTTGAACTTGTTTATGAGCTCCGTAGGAGCGAAACGAGTGTTACGCTCCTACGGAGCTGAAGCTTCATGTGCCATTGTTGGCTATAAACATCTCGCTCCCACGGAGCGAAGAATTCCGCTAGCCAACACTCGCGATCTCTTTCACCGCCTCAATCAATCTTTCAATCTCTTCGTCGCTGGTATAACAAGCACAGCCGACGCGCACCAGGCCTTCAGGAGCGAGTCCTAATCTTTCGATTACCGTTTGCGCATAAAAGTCGCCATGCGAGGCGAACAGTCCGCGTTCTGACAATCGACGCGCGACTTGGGTGGACGCGACATCCTCGATGATAAACGAAACGGTTGGGGTCCGCTCCACGTCAGGTGGCGGCCCGTAAAGCCGCACACCATTTATGCTTGATAGTGCTTCCCATAATCGTTGCACCTGTGGACCGCTGTGGGCCCGGAGGCCCTCGAAAGCATTTTGCAAACGTTCGCGACGGGTGCGTTTGAGGG
>DATENS010000210.1:0-20069 GCA_035274925.1 Pyrinomonadaceae bacterium
TGTACAGCTTGCAGACTGTGTTCGCGGTAGTGGTCATTCTTCCGATCATGTTTGTTATGAATTGGAAGCTCAGTCTGCTGCTATTTGTGACCATGCCGCTGGTCTCGCTCACCGTGAAGTTTTTCGGCCAGCAGGTTCATACGCGTTTCGAGAAGATCCAGGATTTCT
The DNA here is from genome assembly GCA_035274925.1 of Pyrinomonadaceae bacterium. Classification (GTDB taxonomy): domain Bacteria; phylum Acidobacteriota; class Blastocatellia; order Pyrinomonadales; family Pyrinomonadaceae; genus UBA11740. Next base: position 169 of record DATENS010000210.1, read on the forward strand.
TTGCGCAGATCACCGCGCGCGCGCAGGAGAACATGACCGGGGTGCGCGTGGTGCGCGCCTATGCGCAGGAGAATTCCGAGATTGCGGCCTTCAACGATTTGAATTGGGAGTATGCGCAAAAGAACCTCGCCCTGGTCCGAATTGATGCAGTCATGCGCCCGTTGTTGACGTTTCTGATTGGTCTGGGGTTCGTGCTGATCATCTGGTTCGGCGTGTTGCTGGCGGTACGCGGCGAGATGACCCCCGGTCAGTTCACGCAGTTCAACCTGTATCTCATGCGGCTGATCTGGCCGCTCATCGCCATCGGTTATGTGGTGAATCTTTATCAACGGGGCAGCGCCAGTTGGAAACGCATGCAGGCGATCATGAGCGAAAAGCCGGCGATCGCCGACAAAGCCGGTGTGAAAGAGCAGTCTCCGATCAAAGGCCGCATCGAGTTTCGCGATCTGACCTTTCGCTATCACGCGGGTGGCGTGCCGGTCCTGAAAGATATCAATCTCACCATCGAAGAGGGCCAAACAGTGGCCTTCGTGGGCCACACCGGGAGTGGCAAATCCTCACTCGTAAATTTGATTCCACGCGTAATTGAAGCTCCCGACCAAACAGTCTTCATCGACGGAGTCTCAGTTCAGGATTATTCGCTGAAGCAATTGCGATCCGCGATTGGTTACGTGCCGCAGGAAACTTTCCTTTTCAGTAACTCACTGGCCAAGAATATTTCGTTCGGATTAGAACAAGCTGAGCGCCCGCGAATTGAAATGGCCGCTGAGATTGCCGGTCTTACCAGCGACATCCAGGATTTTCCGGAAGGCTTTGACACGCTGGTCGGTGAACGGGGGATTACGCTGTCGGGCGGGCAAAAGCAGCGCACAGCCATTGCGCGCGCGATCCTGCGCGAGCCGAAGATTCTCATTCTTGATGATGCGCTGTCGTCAGTCGACACCTACACGGAAGAAAAAATTTTGGCGCAGCTGCGCGGCGTAATGCGCGAGCGCACCAGCATCATTGTGTCACATCGCATCTCTACGGTACGTGATGCGGATGTGATTTGCGTGCTCGACGAAGGCCGGATTATCGAAAAAGGGACGCACGACAAATTGCTGGCGCTGGGTGGCGAATACGCCGCGCTTTACGAGCGGCAGTTGCTGGAAGAAGAGCTGGCGGCAACGTGATTGACCTCGAGGAAGCTATGACACCAATCGATCAGAATCCGAAAGTCGAAGGAGCGCATCGTTCGCTGCTGATTATTTGGGCCGGCATATTCCTGGCCGTCGCCGGGTTCCTATTAATGACAATTCTGGTGCCGAGTAAGGCCCAGCGGGATGACAATGTCCTGCCGATCGTTCTGATTGGTGTGGGTTTCGCGAACGTAGTGCTGTCCTTCATTCTGAAGAAATCCTTTTTGGCCAAGTCCGTGGCGCAACAGGACCTCAAACTTGTCCAGCAGGCTTACATCGTCGCGTTGGCTTTGTGCGAAACCGCGTGCTTGCTTGGACTATTGATTCATTTTATTACGGGCTCGATTTATTACTACGCGGCGTTTGCCATTGGGGTAATGGGAATACTGCTTCATGTCCCCAGGAAGCAACACCTTTTGGACGCGACGTTCAAGCAGTTGTGACGGGTTGAGTCTTCTCTTGCTCTCCGGAAATCGGAGATCGGAGATTTGAGATCTGAGAGTTTATGTCCACCTCAGTCAAAAAATTTCACGAAGAAGAAGCCATCGGCAAGACCTACGATTGGCAGGTGGCACGGCGTCTGCTTCGTTATCTCAAGCCGTACGTTCGTTTGTTGTTGCCCGCGCTCGTCCTCACGCTACTGCTGAATCTGCTCGGCGTCCTTCAGCCAAAGTTCACTCAGTACGCGGTCGATTGGTACATCCTGCCAAAGAAGACCGACGGGCTTACTCTATTCGTCTTGATTTTTATCGCAGTGCAAATCCTCAGATTTGGTTTCTCGTATTTCCAGACGGTCCTGCTGAACACCGTCGGTCAATACGTAATGTTCGATTTGCGGCGCGAGATCTACAACAAGCTGCAACATCAGGAAGTGGCGTATTACGACCGCAATCCGGTCGGCCGCATCATGGCGCGGCTGACCGCGGACGTCGACGCGCTTAACGAGCTCTTCACTTCCGGCGTAACTGACGTACTGGGCGATTTGGTAATGATCGCTGCCATCATAGCGGTAATGGCCTGGATGGACGTGCGTCTGACGCTGATTTCGTTGCTGACGGTGCCGATGCTATTCATCGCCACCCAGTGGTTTCGCAAAGGCGCGCGCCGCGGGTTTGATGCGGTGCGCACACGGATCGCGCGCATCTTTGCTTTTCTACAAGAACACTTTTCAGGCGCCCAGACAGTGCAAATCTTCAACGCGGAAGCCAAGTCAATCGAGCGCTTCGCCAGGATTAACGAGGAACACCGTAAAGCGAACATCGATACGATCTTTTATTACGCAGTCTTTTTTCCGCTGGTCGATTTCATCGGCGCGGTCGGCATCGCGCTGATCATTTGGTACGGCGGATATCGCGTCATTCAGCATGCGCTGACACTCGGTGCGTTGGTGGCATTCGTGCAATACCTGGGCTTCCTGTTTCAACCCATTCGCGACATCTCGGACAAGTACAACGTGCTGCAGGGCGCCGTGGTCGCCTCGCACCGTATTTTCCAGGCGTTGGATCTGCCCATTGCCATCACCACGCCGGCGAAACCGCTCAAGCAGGGCCGGGCCGAAGGCCGGATTGAATTTGAAAATGTTTGGTTCGCTTACAAGGAAGACGAGTGGGTCCTGAAAGACGTTTCGTTCGTTGTCGAACCCGGACAGTCAGTCGCGCTGGTAGGCCATACGGGCTCAGGCAAGACGACGGTTACAAACCTGCTGATGAGGTTTTACGACGTGCAGAAAGGGCGGGTGCTGCTCGATGGCGTAGACGTGCGCGACTGGCACGTGCAATCGCTGCGCGAGAATTTTGCGGTCGTACTTCAGGACATCTTTCTTTTCACCGGTACGGTAGAGAGCAACATTCGCCTGGGTCGGGAAGACATTTCCGACGATCGCGTGCGCTGGGCCGCCACGGAAGTTCGCGCGGACAAGTTCATTCAGCGCCTGCCGCACGAATATAAATCCGAAGTGCGCGAACGCGGCGCGGGTTTGTCTGTCGGCCAAAAGCAGTTGATCTCGTTCGCGCGCGCGCTCGCCTTCGATCCGGCTCTGCTGATTCTGGACGAAGCCACCAGCTCGATCGACACTGAAACCGAGCAGCTAATTCAGCAGGCCATCGCGCGCGTGATGCGTAATCGCACTTCCGTAATCGTGGCGCACCGCCTTTCCACGATTCAAAGGGCCGAAAACATTATCGTGATGCATCACGGCGAGATACGCGAACAGGGAACACATCAGGATCTGCTCGCGCTGCATGGCTTGTATTGGAAGCTCTACAAGCTGCAGTACTCTGATCCTGATCACGCTGTCGCGGACACGGAAGAGGAAGAAGAGGAGCAGATCGTCTATCGTCCTCGCGGGCCCAGCTTTTCTTTCGGCGAGGGTATGGGATGAGCCAGGTAGTCTAGTACCGCATGTCCCCGAGTGCCCCGCTCGCGAAGGCTACCATTGTTGAAGGCCCATCTTGCCCGCCGCATCTTTGATGGCCTGCCAGTGGGCCTGCGTCATATCGGATTTTAGGGGTTTCTTCCCCTTATCCATCCCCCGGAATTCATCTCTTGCTTCCTGAAGCAAACCCTTGCCATGATCGTCGGGCGAACCCTTGCCGCCAGTGTGCTTAGGGTGCGATTTATTGGCAGTGGCACTTCCAGCGTTGATCAGGATGTCCCGCGCCTGGTTGTAGTTGTTGTCGCTGATTGACATGCATCATTCTCCTAACTTTGCTCATTAAAGGTGCGCTAGTCAGTTGCTAGTCGCGTGAGGGCGAACCCTATCCGATTGCCTGCTTCAATGCAAGAATTTCTCCCAAGATCATCAGAGGAGCGACAGATCAATTCGCAGCGGCTATGTGATTCAGCAAGGAATGAGTTGTTTTGAACTGAGCCCGACGGATAAACTTACAAACTCAATGGCGACGATAACCGCAACCCACACGAGTGATGATATTGCTCCCAGCCAGTGGGAGCACGCCGATTGGGACAGGGCCGAAGTTGTCTCGATCACGCAATACTGGTCCGGCGCACCGGCGCCCGCCGGTCGTCACGCCGAAGCTCGAATTTTGTGGTCAGCAAAGGCACTCCATCTTCGCTTCGTCTGTCCCCAGGCTGAGCCGCTGATTGTGAGCTCAAACCCGCAAACAGCAAAAAAGACAAGGGGGCTTTGGGATCGCGACGTCTGCGAGATCTTCATCGCACCCGATCCGAATGTCGTCGAGCGATATTTTGAATTCGAAGCGGCTCCAACCGGCGAGTGGCTGGACGTGGCAATTCACTGGTCACCCGCGAAACGCGAGTCTGACTGGGAATTCAACTCGCACATGAGTACGGCGGCGCGGGTCGAAAAAGATCGCGTCACGATTGCCATGCGCATTCCCTGGAATCACTGGATTCACAAACCGGAAAAAAGCGAGCGCTGGCGCGTAAACCTGTTTCGGTGTGTGGGGAAGGATCCAAACCGCGGCTATCTTGCGTGGCAACCAACTCGAACGCCTAAGCCGAATTTTCACGTGCCGCAGGTGTTTGGCTGGTTGGTGTTCAAATGAAATTCAGAACCGGGAGAGGTGGCGACCGGATACTAAAGCTAGTCGTCAATCCGTCTTACTACTGCTCAAACCTCGTGCAATGAAATCCTCCAGACGCTTGCGGTCCTCGTCGGCGACTTGAACAATTTTTGCGCCAATCAGGTAGTTACACCCCAGCTCCGCCTCGTCCAGCTTTTCATATCGCCGTGGCATGATTACCAGCGGGAGCGTACCTGAAGGTAATTCGAGCAGCACGTGCAGTTCACGGCCGTCTGCGGCGAGGTGATGACCCTCGAGATGAACTTGCGGGAGCATCATTGCCAAGCCGGTCACGCTAACGTCGCGCGTGTGTCCCTTTAGAGTGCGATCGGCAGGCGGCGCTCCCTTGGCGCGCGCCTTGCGGCGAACCGAGATCGAGAATAACAGGCGGACGCGCAGTCGCGGTGCTTGCCGCCGGTCTTTGAAATACACGCGCACCCGAGACACAACGGAGCGAATCATTTCTGGCATCTGTTAAAGCCTTTCTGCGGGAAGGGGAGCAAGTAGTGCGATTACGGAGGTTGGGCAAGTTCGAACGCCGTAGCGCTCCGTGTAATTCTATCGTCTGAGCCGGGGCGGCGGCAATAAACCATTTCGAACACCGGGTCCTTCGCCGAATTGGGGCGGCTGGTTAATATGCCGGTAGCCGCGTAATATTTGGGTTCGCACCATAAATACTAACGAAAGCTCGCCACCCCGCCGATTCCGGCAGATTGGGTGACACGGACACGACTTTGAGAAGAGCAAAAATCCTGGCGACCCTGGGCCCCGCCACTCGGGAGCCGAAAATTCTTGAATCCATGCTGGCGGCGGGCGTTGACGGCCTGCGCATTAACATGTCGCATGGCACTCAGGAAGAAAAAGGCGAAGACATTCGTCTGGCGCGCGCGGCCGCGGAAAAGATGAACCGCCCACTCGCGATTCTGGCTGACCTGGCCGGTCCAAAGATTCGCACTCGCACTCTTAAGAACCATCAACCGGTGACGCTTGAGGCCAATCAGACATTCACGATTACGACACGCGAGATCGAAGGCGATGAAACTCAGGTCGCCACAAATTACGATGGGATGCCGCGTGACGTGCATCCGGGTGCGCGCATCCTGTTGGATGACGGCGCGATCGAGCTGCGGGTTGAGAGTGTGACCGACATCGACATCGTCACGCGCGTCATCAATGGCGGAGTGCTCGCCGAACGAAAGGGAATCAATCTGCCCGGCGTCAAGCTGAATATTCCCTCGATGACGATGAAGGATCGCGACGATTTGAACTGGGCTGCCCGGCAGGGCGTAGATTACGTTGCGCTCTCGTTTGTGCGGAGCGGAAAAGATTGCGCGGAAGCAAAGCAGCTCATTCGCGATGCGGGCAGCAATGCTCCGCTGGTGGCGAAGATCGAGAAAGCCGAGGCCATCGCTCACCTGCGCGAAATTATCGCGGCCGCCGACGGCGTGATGGTGGCCCGCGGCGATCTGGGAGTGGAAACCAGTGTCGAGCAGGTTCCCGTCTATCAAAAGCGCATCATTGAACTGGCCAACGAAGCCGGCAAACTAGTGATTACTGCGACGCAGATGCTGCAATCAATGGTCGAGCAGCCCCGCCCTACGCGCGCCGAAGCCACCGACGTTGCTAACGCTGTGTGGGATGGATCTGATTGCCTGATGTTGTCCGGCGAGACGGCGACAGGAAAATATCCGGTGGCGTCAGTAGCCACCATGGCGCGAATTATCGAGACAGCCGAAACGCGCGATCACGAACGTCCCAACATGATGAGCAAGATCATCGGGCGGCAGACCGGAAGAGTGAGCCGCGCGCTGTGCGAAGCGGCCGCGTTTGCCGCGGACGAAATGAACACGCGCATGGTGGCGGTGTTTACCGAGTCAGGATTGATGGCGCGCCGGCTGTCGGCGTTGCGGCCGCGGCAAAGAATAGTGGCGATGACATCAACAAGGCCGGTTATCGATGAGCTTAGTTTGATCTGGGGTGTCGAGCCGCTTTTCACTCCGGGGTCAAAAAGCACGGAAGAAATACTAAAGATAGGCGAAAAAGCCCTGGTTGATGCAGGCCTGGCGTCGCAAGGCGAAATGATTGTGGTGATGGCGGGGCGGCTGTCGGGCCTGGGTTTATCGAGTTCAGTCTCGCTTTACAAGATCGGCGGTGATATGGACGACTCGATTCACCAGTCAACTGTTTCGGATCGCGAGCGCGGCTAAAGGTATCGCGGGTTGCGGAGTTCGCAAAAATCAAAAGGACTTACTGTGGGCGCAGGATCTGTACGACCCGATCGGCCTCTTTCTGCTTCTGTTCCTTTCGCGCCTGCGCCGCGGACATCTGGGGGTCGCGCCAGTTGTCGAGGATCCCGACCTGGTGAACGCATTGAATGGTGCAGGTGGGCGCGCACCATTTCTCGGTTTTGTACTCCCGCTTGAAATCTTCCATCGTGTACTGTTCGAGCGGAATGCCGGGATAACCACGCTGCTGCGAACACCAGTGCACCTTCCCGTCTTCGCAGATATAGAGGTAGCGTGAGCCTGAACGGCAGCGCCATTCGTAAGGTTTCCCCTCGGCGATGCTGTCCTGAAACCAGTTGAGCCGCGCGTGGTCCTTGTTCCCCAGTTTCTTTACCGCATGAAAAATCTGTTTTTCTTTTTCGGAAAGCGGCTTGAGCAATCCATCGTCGTCATGAATCACACCGATAGTGGTCGAGAACCCGAGTTCCACGGCACGCTTGGCTACGGTCAAAGCATCTTCCGGTTGTTTGATTCCGCCCCCCAACACCGAGTTGATGTTGATATGAAAATCAGCGTGTTCTGCAAGGTAGCGCAGCTTCTTATCGAGTACGCGCAGGCTCTTACGCGAGACTTCATCCGGCTCGACGTTGTCGATACTGATCTGAAGGGCATCAAGGCCGACTTCGTTCAGCCGTTTAATGCGATCGGGAGTGAAATAGTAACCGTTGGAAATCAGGCCCGCAATCATTCCCTTCGACCGAATATGTCTGATGATTTGATCCAGTTCCGGATGCATCATCGGCTCGCCGCCGGAGATCGTCACGATTGACGTGCCGAGTTCCGCCAGCTTGTCGAGCCGCGTCTTCATTACATCCAGCGGCACCGGCTTGGAAACCTGATCGTATTCGTTGCAGTAACCGCAGGCGAGATTGCACCGGCGCATGGGAATTATGTGCGCCAGCACGACATGGTTAGTCGAAGCCAATGCCTTGGTGATGAAGGCGGCCTGACGGATTTTCCACTTAAGAAAAGTGCTTCTTCGCATTTCTACTGCAGCTCGGCTTTGGGGTCAGAACCCGGAGCGGTAGCGACAGGATCCTTAGCTCAACTCGAGCTTTGATCCGGTCGCTACCGCTCCCGTTACTGACACTGTCGAAGAATATGACGAGCGGTAACCAGAGCGCAAGCCGCCAGCTTTTCGTCCTTTCATGCTGACAGCGGCAACCCGTACTCTGCACAAACATGAAGGGCTTTGGTTTCCCAAAGCCCTTCATCGTTGAAATTGGTCGACGAACTACCCTTTGATGATCTTCACGCTCGAGTCGAGGTTCAGCTTGAACTGATCCATCGGAATCGAGGCGTTCCGCTCAACGTTGCTCAGGCGCATAGTGGTTGAGTCGTCATTCTTCTCGACCATCTTTGTCTGCACCGGCATGCCGTCTTTGTCGACCCAAACTTCGATGTACTTGTAACTGGCCGGGCCCTTTGGCGTGACTTTGAAGTGTTGCGTCCAAACGCCGCCCCACAACGTCTCGTCGCGCAGGTCCTCGAAGTCACCAAACCTGGTGCGCAATTGCGCGGCCGACATGTTCATGAGCGCGAGTACGTCGTTATCGCGTTTACCTTTGACGGATCCCGTTTTGCCTTTGAGAGCCTGATTCAAACGGGGTTTGTACAACGTGTAGTCGCCATTGGCGATGGCCAGGATTTCGTGGGCCGGCTTCGTCCACTCCAGACGAACGAACGAGCCGCTATTGCCTGTCGCGCCGGGAATGTACAGCACCATGCCCTGATATGAATCGGTGTCGCGCAGCTGCGAATTGTACTTGGTCATGCTGATGTTGGCGCGAAGCGATTTCAAACTGCGCTTGTTGCGTTCCATTCGGCTGAGAATCGAGCTGACCAGGCCCGGGGTTTGGGCGCTGGTTAGCGACGCGGGGATGAATACAACCGCCGAAACAATTAATGCTATCGATAAACAAACGGGGAAAAATTTCCTCATAATACGTCCCTCAGTAAAAGTTAAGGCCCATGCGGGCCCCGTGAAAATGCCCAGACCGCCACCGGCGTTCCGGGCTATTTGATGCCCGGAAATTATAAAGGATGGTCAGCGAATGTCAACCTCGTATGCGACCACCGTCCCGTTGGCGTCACGGAGGAAGCGTACGTCCGTGACCCGACCCGCCGGGCGCGCCGTTAGCTCTTTTGCACGACGCTCAATTCCATCCCTATCTGCTTGACTGCCAACAAGATCGGCCGAAATTACCACCGTCCGTTGTTTACGCATCCCTGTGTTCTCAAACCAACTTTTGGGCGTCAGAAAGATAAAAACCAGGATCAACAAGCAAAGCACATCCCATTGCCACGAGGTGCGCGGATATGTCCAAAAGACAATCTTCCTGGCTGTATTCGATAAAAAACCCATGCCCAGTTGGTGCACGCCCATCCTGCGCGTGCTGATCCGGGGCGCGACGCCCGTGCCACATATATCCGACTGCGGGCAGTTTGTCGAGAAAGCAAACGCGGTTCCATTCGGTCCCAGTGCAGGGTACACCTTCTTTCGTCAAACACTGCAGCAAATTTTATCCAGGAGAGAGGTGCGAGTTACGGCTGCACGATGTGGCCGTCGCGCATTTGGATGACGCGTTTGCAGGCTGCGGCTGCCTCAGGATTGTGCGTAATCATGATGATCGTTTGATTGAATCGCGTGTTCAATTCCTGAAACATGTTCAGGACGACGGCTGAGTTTTCCGTGTCGAGATTGCCGGTCGGCTCGTCGGCGAGCACCAGCGCCGGCTGAGTGATAACTGCGCGCGCGAGTGCGACGCGTTGCTGTTCGCCGCCCGAGAGTTCCAGCGGCTTGTGATGCATCTTGTCTTCCAGGCGCAGCATGCCCAGAATTTCACGCCGGCGTTCGGCATCACCGGAACCATTTCCATGAATACGCTCAGCCAGGCGCAGGTTGCCGTCCGCCGTGAGCGTGGGGAAAAGATTGAAACGCTGAAACACAAAGCCAATTTTCCGGCGGCGAATATCGGTACGCTTCGCGTCGGATGCCGCGGTTAAATCTTCGCCGTCAATAACAATCCGGCCGCTCGTAGGCGTGAGCAATCCGCCGAGCAAATGCAGCATCGTTGATTTGCCACAACCCGAGGGCCCCATGATGGCTACAAACTCGCCCGCTTCAACTTCGAGAGACACGCCACGCAAGGCCGGCACATCGACTTTGCCGACGCGATAGGTTTTCTCAAGTTTCTCGGCTTTCAGAATTGCCACTTGTTTAGTTGTTGCCGCCGTCCCCATCGTCATTCGTACGCCAAAGCATTCACCGGATCCAGGTTCGCCGCTCGCACTGCCGGATAGAAGGCGCCAAGAGCGCCGCCCGCCAATCCGATAATGGCGGCGGTAAGCGCCCACTGCCATCCGTATTCAAATATCAGGCCAGTGGTTTTGTTAATCACAAATCCTCCGCCGAGAGCGATTACAAACCCGACAATCAAGCCGATGGCGCTAATAAGAAGTGCTTCGCGTTCGATCTCAGAAATTATGTAAGCCCGCGAGGCGCCCATGGCCTTCAGGATGCCAATCTCGCGCGTGCGCTCAGTGATCGTGGTGTGCATCGCCAACATCACCACCAGGGCGCTCACGATCGCGGCCAACCCGACCAGAATTCTCAGAAAAACGCCGAGACTTGGGATTGAGTTTTCGACGCTGGCGAAGACATCCCGGGTTAACTGAACATTATTGCCCGGCAGCTCCTGATCTATCTGCTTCGCTACCGTCAACGGATCGGCTGAAGGTGCGACCTTGATCAGGATGTAGGTGCATTTGCCTGGAGCTTCCAGCGTCTCTTGCAGCGAAGCCAGCGTTATCTTGGCCCGCGCCCCGGACTCAGGCGAGTAGATTCCGACTACGCGATAGAGTTTCTCTCCAAAAATCTTCAGGTCGCTGCCGACCGGGTGGTTCCGTTTCGCTTTGGTTTGGTCGATTACCACCTCATTATTCTGTTGCGGTCCGCGGCCTTCAATGATTTGAAGATCGTTCATCCGCGCGAAAGCGTCCCACTCAACTCCATCCAGCTGATCAAAGCCGAGGCTGCCACTCTGATAGATGTATCGAATCACCGGCGTAACCGATTCTACTCCGGCGACTTGTTGCAGCCGTTCGGTGTATTTGGTACTCAAATTTGCCGAAGAGGACGTCAACTGGATCGAGCCTTTGCGGGTAAAAATAATTTCACCACGGACGTTCGAAGACCGGCGTTGAAGATCGGTGGACATGCCGCGCGCGAGTCCGGTGAAAAGCATCACCAGCGCGACACCCAGCGCTACACCGATTACGCTAATAACGGTGCGCACCGGCCGCTGACTAATATTCGAAGTAACCAGACTATCCATCAATTCTTCTTCGTCTTCAGAACGGGAAATAGTAATACAAGAAAGTGAGAACACCTAGCGGGAGGGGATCAGAGGTCGACGCGCGATTTGTGGGGAATTGTTAGCGAAAAGCTGGTAATTACGGGCTCTTTTGGGCGTCGAGGTCGACTTCCTTGAGCTCCCATTTGTTCTCGAGGATGAAAGCCTCAGGCGGGTAGTCGCGATCGAGGGTGACAGAATCAGGCGACTGATAGGTAATCGTGATTTGGTAATGATCCTGAGGCCGCGTTAAGCCGATTTTTGACGGCAGGACGAAAGTGTTTTCCTGTCCGAAGGGCTTGAAATCCGCGTAGGTAACATCGGTAGTCAACGCTCCCGCGTCGTCAAACGTTTGCAGCCGGGCGAGTTGAATGCCGTTGACGCGATTAAACCAGAAGCGACGCAGCAGGCGAGCAGATCCCTGTGCGCCGGTTTGCAACTCATCGAGGAAGTAATAGCCGCGGACCACTCGCTTCTTACTCGCCGGATCTTTTTCAGATTGAAAGAATTCGCTGCGCGCGTAGACCAGGCCGGGCGCCGAGGTGTCGATGGAGCGAACCATCAAAGCATCGGTTAGATGTTGTGGCCGGAGATTCGACAATGCCTTGACGGTTTGCGCTTCAGTATTTGGTTTGCCCTTTACCGCCGGCTCGCCATTGCCGTTCATCTTTGCATAGACCGCGGCGTTCGTTCCGCGTACGAAGCGCCGGTACTTCTCGTCGCCCTTGAGAATTGCGATGCGAAAGTGCTCGCCGTCCGACGTCATCTGAGCGATGTCGATCGCCAGCGGCCCTTGTACGATCAAATAAACTTTGCCCGGCCTTTGCACGATGATAGTTCCATCGGCAGTGCGGTATTTCTCGGCGATGCCTGAGCTGGCGAACGACGTGTCTTCGAACTGAATATCGACCTTGCCACGGATCGAGCGCGGTCCTACCATGCGATTGACTGCTGCGATTAGTTCGGGTGCCTCGGCTTCCGCAAGCGGAGTAAGAAGTTTTTCAACCTCGACTGACTTCTTAACCAGGTTACAGGCGGGCTGGGTCGATACAGTAAAGACCAGGAATGTTGCCAGCGCGAAGCCGGCAGAAATACGCGCGATTCTATTCGGCATAATTGAAGGCCGGCGCTTTATCCAAGACGCCGGCAGAGCCTGTATAGCTTTGGCGGAACTCACGCTAACAAAGCGAGTTCGCTATTGTCAACGCGCTACTGGCGGACAAGATCGAAAGAGCGGCGATCCGGATTAGCTCTGGATCGCCGCCTTATTTTTGAGTTGGATTCAATTTACCGCGGAGTACCGGCGCTGTTTGAGCTGCTGACCAGCAAATTGAAAGTGGTGCCACTTTCGAGGCGAAGGTTGCCGCTGCCCAGGCTGAGCGTCGAGCCGCCTTCCGCAGACGCGCTGCTCGACTGGCTGATTTGCAGTCCTTTGAGCGAGCCGGTCAGATTACCTGCCGTGCCGGTGGTTGAGCCGACCGTGCTACCGACTGCATTTGTGGTGCTGCCGGCCACGCTTTCTACCGTCGCGGTGGAGGTGTTTGCCACTCCCCCTACGGTATTGCCGACTCCACTAAGCAGCCCGCCACGTTGATTGCTGCTCGAAGTTCCTGAACTCGATCGCGCGCTCGACGAAGTCATCAGGTCAGAGTCGACGGACGAATCTCCAGCCCGCGCCTGTGACTTCGACTGAGTGATCGACGTGATCGTCGCGGTGATCGGCACGTCCAACGATCCCTTCTGCAACCGATCGAAGACGACGCCGATGCGCGACTCGCCGTTGGACTTGGTTCGCTTCTGCACTTCAGTCACATGACCGAGCAGACGTGCTCCCTTCGGCACAATCACTTCGCGGTTCTGCTTCACGGCTTGGGTGGTTTTCAGTGCGACACGATCGCCAACCCTGGCATGGCTTGCGTCCAAAGAGTTTTCGAGTTGCGCGGCTAACTGTGTGTTCGATTGCAGATTTACCTGACGGCCTTGCTTTGCGACCGCGGCCTCACTGCTGACCGCGGCACTTCCGCTGGTGTTCGATTTCTGCGCGTGAACAAGTCCGGCTGAAAGTGCCGAAGCGAGAATCAGGAAAAGAAGTCGTTTCATTTTTACCCTCCGAAAATGGCGCACGACGCCCTTTTAGGTTTGTTAGATCAATGGCTTTGAAGTTTGATTCGCCTAATCGGGGAGAAATCTGCTCGGCGAAAAGTAAGCTGTCGGGTTTGGCTTACGCTCCGTTGATGCGTTGGATTCTAGATGCAGTTGCCGGGTGCCTCGCGACGGTTTGGTTGCAATTTAATTGTAAGACCGGAAGTTTGCCGATCAGGAGCAAACGACCGTACCTGACGCCGCGCTGAGCGAGCGGTCGTAATCGATAAAGGAGAGGTGCGGACGTTCCAAGCCAATCAGCAGCCGTCATGCTCGCAGCCACAGCCAATCTCCATCACATGAGATTTCTCGGCCTCTTTGCAGTATTCGCCGCAGTATTTGCTGTCTTTCTCGGGCGGACAATCGCAAGCTGGATGCGCACACGTTACAGATGTTTCTTCAGCCATTTTCTGACCTCCACATAAGATTCGGCGCCATTCAATTGTGCGGGGGATTTATGAAAGTATCGTAGGCCGCTCAGTAATCAAGGTCAAGACGCGGATGGTGGCATCGGTGTCCGCCGTGGTTCGCGCGCACGATGCGCGTTTCCACATCACTTCAACTTGCCCGATAGCCAATGCATGACATTAAGCGCCAGCTGTCGATTATCGATGCCGGGCCGGTTCATGCCGAATTTGAATCCGTTCGGGCCGGTGATGAGTTGCGCCGACAGCATCGCCGCTTCACCGAGAACGATGACGCGGCCTTTGCCGAACTTCATGACGATGCCTTGCGCGCGTCCGGCTGCTGAAGTGGGCTGAGTGTTAGGCCCCGGCATCCGATCCTGCGCGGTGTCGGCCAGCTTCATGAACGCGATACTGTCCGGTGGCCCTTTCAACGATTGGCCGGTGAAGGCGATCACTTTATTCAAGCGTTCCGAATCGTTGCGCCCGCGCGTGATCGCATGATCAGCGAGCCGCCCACTTTCGCGTGTGTAAACAATGAAGCCCAGATTTTTTGAGTCTTTGTCGTAGTTTTCAGGATCAGCCGTGTAGCTCTTGCTCATATCGACCGCGAAGCGCTGGGCCAGAATCTGATTGGCGGCGCCCATCGGCGAGTGATCGGCAATTAGTAAAAGCGAGCCGCCTGCTTTTACCCAGTCCCGCACCGCGTCGCTTTCTTCATCGGTGAAAGCCGGATTGCTGGCTTCCGCTGCACCCATACGCGCATGGCCGAGCGCATTCGCAATTACCAGAATGTGAAAACCCTTCAGTGTCTCGCGAGTAAACTTCGCTGTGTTCGGCGTGATCTGGTAGCCGTCATTTCTGATTAAGTCCGCAAATGGCTTATACCGTCCGGTGGTGGTGTGAAAGTTATTGTGCGCTTCGTCGAACAGAACCTTCGGACCGTTCTTACCATACGCAGGTGTGGTGACCTTGGCGTCGAAATCAGGATCCGCCACCTGCGCCCCACCACCCTGTTGTTGCAAGGCCGGCATCTGCCCACCTCTGGTTAAGGTGAAAGTGCCATCGCTAATCTTTTGGTCGCCCTGAAACGCTTCCAGGGTCCCGGCGAGTTTGTCGCCCTCCGCTTTGCCGCTGAACTTAATTTGGATCCGATCAAGTGCTGAGGCAAACGAGATTTGCGCGCCGTCGATCTTCAAGGCTTCGACTGCTGGAGCAATCTCCTGGCCGCCGACCCGCAACTTGAGCGAACCCTTCCATTCCTGCCCCTCGCGCGCCAGAGTAATCTCCAAAGCGCCCGCGCCACTCAAGGTGGTTGTCATTTGACCGGCCCAGCGTCCCGAAAGATCTCCTTGTGTGAAACCAACAACGACGGAAAAAACAACGAGGGCAAGCGAAGTCAGGAATGTTGGTCTTGTTTTCATAATTTTGATGCCCAACTACTTTTGGAAGTCCCGATTAAGTATTAACTGGCTTTAAGTCCCGTAGGGACGGAATGTTTATAGTCCACGGTCAGGTTACCCTCATCCAGCTCCTTTAGGAGCGAAATGATCATCTCGCCCATAAATGGGCTCTGTGATGAAGAAATATCTCGAACTATAAACATTCTGTCCCTACGGGACTCACAAAAAGAGTTGACGATCGTTCACGCGCATCTGAACTTGATCAGAGTCTCTCTTGGATCAGCCGGCGCGAAGCGCGCCCAGCCGGTGAGCGGCCTCGCGAAGCGTCTCGTCTTTCTTACAAAAACAGAATCGCACCTGCTGCGAACCCAGGGCCGGATCGCTGTAGAAACTCGAGCCGGGCACACACGCCACTCCGACTTCACGAATCAGGTGCCGCGTGAATTCAACATCGTCCTTGAATCCGAACGCGCTGATGTCGGTCATGATGTAGTAAGCACCGTCCGGTCGAAATGTCTTGAATCCCGCTTCCTCCAATTCAGGCAGAATCAGGTCGCGGCGCTTCTGGTAATCGATCTGAAGTTGCTCGTAATAAGACGGCGGAAGCGAAAGCGCGTAAGCGCCCGCAGATTGGAGCGGGGCGGCGGCTCCCACCGTAAGAAAATCATGGACCTTGCGAATCGCGCTCGTGATTTCCGGCGGGGCGATGCAGTAACCCACGCGCCATCCCGTTACCGAATAAGTCTTGGACATTGAATTTACGATCACCGTGCGATCGCGCATCCCGTCGATCTGGGCCATCGAGATGTGCGCAATTTCAGCACTCGCGCGCGGATACAGGATGTGTTCATAGATTTCGTCGGTGAAGCAGAGCGCGTCGAATTCGCGGCAAAGACCGGCAATGAATTCCATTTCGGCCCGGGTGAAGACTTTTCCAGTCGGATTATTCGGATTGCAGAGAATGATCGCCTTCGTCTTGGCGTTGAAAGCCGCGCGCAATTCCGCCTCGTCAAAACTCCAGTCAGGCGCGCGCAGCGGCACATAACGCGGCTTCGCGTCAGAGAGGATCGCGTCGGGAGCGTAGTTTTCGTAAAACGGCTCAAAGACGATCACTTCTTCGCCGGGATCGACGGTGGCCATCATGGCCGCAATCATCCCTTCGGTTGACCCGCACGTCACCGTGATATCGGTTTCCGGATTGATGTCCAGACCCAGATACCATTTCGTTTTGCTGGCGATCGCTTCGCGAAAATCTTTGGCGCCCCAGGTGATCGCATACTGGTTCACATCGTCAGCGATCGCCTGCATGGCGACGCATTTGATGTCTTCAGGAGCGGCAAAATCGGGAAAGCCCTGCGAGAGATTGACGGCGCCGTATTTCATGGCCTCGCGCGTCATCTCGCGGATAACGGACTCAGTAAAGAGAGTGGCCTTGCGCGAAACGCGTTTGGTGATCGAGGTCGCGGGTGTCGTCATAAGAGAATTTGGTGGTCTCGCAGATGGGAAAGATTATTTCATAATTCGATGAGTGTCTATTTTCAACCCGAAGGGTTGTCAGAGAGTAGCCGGGGGTCGAGCGAAGCGGAGACCCCCGGATCGCTTAGTTGAAGGATTCGCACCCTGAAAGGGTGCCATGATCGGTGGATGTGACCCCTTCAGGGTCACGACACATTCTTCCTATTATCCGGGGGTATCGCGCGCTCCTTGCGCGCTCAACCCCCGGCTACTATCTAGCGGCCTGCGGGCTGCCTCAAGCGTACTCGGCGTTAATCGCACCCTCACTCTGGCCGCTGCGATTTCAGTTGTTCCACGATTGATTGCACCGCCGGAGCCAGCGAGCCGATAGGAGCCAGGCGCAGATAGTTTTCATAAGCCGCAATGGCCTCGTTGTTCTCACCGGCTTTCTCGTAAGCGGCGCCCAGCAATTGGTAGATGATGGGTTCAGTGTCAGAAAGCTGAGCGATCGCAATCTTGAATTCGCGCGCGGCCAGCTCGTACTGGCCTTTCTCTTCGTACAAGCGGCCCAGGCCGACATGGGCCTCGGGTTGGAAACCGCGGCTTTCCCGGATCGCACGATTGAAAGCACCAATGGCATCGTCGGTCTGACCGGTCTCGCGATAGATGCGCCCCTCGATGGCGGAAGCCTCGGGATAGTTCGCCCGATAACGACGCGCCGCATCCACTTCCTGCAACGCTCCGTCCGTGTCGTTCAGGTCGAGAAGCACTCGCGCCAGGCCCACGTGCGCCGCCGGATACGCCGGACGAATTTTTAGCGTCTGACGATAAAGATCGGCAGCCTTTTGGCGCGCGTCTCCGTCTCGGGCGGTTTCCCGAGCGGTTTCGGCCTGTTGAAAAGTAAGTTCGGCCTGATCGGTTGTGCGCAGCAGCCTGACTTTAATTTCACCACGAGCCATTGCCGAGATGGGCATCGTGGCTTCCTTAAATCCGTTCGCGCGCACGCGCAAAGTGTGCGCGCCGTTAGCGATCTTATTGACCACGAGTCTGCCCAAATCATTCGTGCTGCCACGACGAATTTCATCAACCCAAACAGCCGCTTTTGGTTCAGTCACCACGGTCAGACTACGTGACGATCCCGATCCGGCTTCTCCCCGCTGCGGCTGGGCCGTAACGCTTAAACCGAAGCAAGAAAGCACCAACGCAATCGTGAAAACGCTCGCTCTCATTTCGAATACGTTTAGCGCATGCAGTGACGATCAGCAAGCGGTTTAGGCCAATTCGAATCTTGTAAAACTATTGCGTCCACCGTTCGTCTGGGTGTAATCTTCGCAGGTACTAACGGAAATCGAATCGCACACATTACTGTCAGGTACACTGACAAAATCTGGAGGTACGTATGTTGATCGACTCGGCTTTGCATCTCCCCCTTGGTCTGGGGCTTGATATCAACGCGCCCAGTGGCAGCGATATCGCGCACATCGCTATCCGGTGGTTTCACTTTGTCGGGGGCATAACCTGGATTGGCATGCTCTATTTCTTCAACCTGGTAAATGTGCCACTGCAGAAGAAGCTCGACGCCGACACGAAGAAGAAAGTTAATCCGGAGCTGCTCTTACCGGCTCTTTGGTTTTTTCGATGGGGCGCCGTCGTCACGGTGCTGGCCGGTCTGACGTACTTCGCGATGTACATTCTGACGACCGATGTTAACAACGCCAACAATCTGAGTGGCGGGCAGGTTAACGTTTGGCTGGTGCTGGTGGCGTGGCTCGGTTATCCGATAGTAATGTTCCTGGTTGAGTTCCTGATCATCAAGAAGGTCCCGGCGCTGATTAAGGACGGACGAGTGTTTGCCATCGTCATGTTCATAATTGTCGCCGCCTTCACGTTTGGTCTGATCAAGTTCTTCCCGGCCATGATCAATGCCGGCGGCCAGAGCTATGCGAGCAATCGCACCATCTCAATCGGCATCGGCGGCGCGTACGGTATTCTCATGCTGTTGAATGTGTGGGGCATTATCTGGCCGGCAAACAAACGGATCATTGCGGGCCTGCAGGGTGGACCACCAGCCGCGCCTGAGCTGGCGCGCCAGGCCTTTATCGCGTCACGCACAAATGCCTGGTTGTCACTGCCAATGCTGTTGTTCATGGGCACGGCCTCGCATGATTGGGTTGCGTTCAGCGGCGGAAAGTAGCCGCGCATACTTGCGTGAATCGGTTTGATTTGTCGGGGCGCCTCCCGTGAGGCGCCCCTTTTCTATTGACGCAACAGTATTGGCTCATCCTCTCCATGCCTTCGTCACACTTTGCGCTCATATTGAGCCTAATTTTGTGACAGAAGGCCGACCGTAAGGAGGGGCCATTCCAGCCGATCGTCCTCCCTCACGGTGGGGCTTCTGACTCGCATACTGAGGAGGCCATCATGGGTACGGCAACTTACAAACCGCGCACATTCAATCTGAGCAACCTGAAGGGCATTTCAGACGAAACGATCGAGATGCATTTCAAACTCTACGAAGGCTATGTGAAAGAAACTAACAAACTGAACGAGAAGATCGCGGAGTTCATCAAAGACGGCAAGGTCGATCAAGACGAGTTCGCTGAATATTCAGAGCTGAGCCGGCGGCTCGGTTTCGAATACAACGGTATGGTTCTGCACGAATATTATTTCGACAATCTGACGAGCGGAGCCGGCACCGGCGATCCTAAGGGGCGAACTGGATTTCGAAAGGCCGCCGAAGAATCTTACGGCAGTTACGACATTTGGAAGGCAGACTTTGTCGGCATCGGCAAGATGCGCGGCGTCGGCTGGGCCATCTGCTACCAGAACCCGGCGAACGGCCGTCTCTCCAACCACTGGATTACGCTGCACGAGACGGGCAATGTCTCCGGCTTTGTCCCCGTCCTTGTGATGGACGTGTGGGAGCACGCCTTCATCCTCGATTACAAACCGGCGGACCGCCCGAAGTATATCGAAGCGTTCTTCTCCAACATCGACTGGCCAGCCGTCGAGCAGCGCTTGCAGCCAACGCAGACGAGCAGCAACGCGGCAGGCTAAAAGCAGAATTCAGAAGCCAGAAGTCAGGAGTCAGAATAATCGGCTGAAACCCGCTTTAACCGATTTTCTTTTCTTCT
>DATENS010000211.1:0-24006 GCA_035274925.1 Pyrinomonadaceae bacterium
AAAGCGGTGACAAGTCACCGCACTCCAAATATCTCGCCCGCTAAGCGGGCTCAAACCTTAAATAGAATCGTGATCCTGGCGTGGCGCGCCGAAACGGCGCTTACCCCAGGCTATTTTATTTCACGCCTTCAGCGTGAAGAACCCACCCGCTAACGCAGGTGGTACTGACGGATCCACGCCCGCTGACGCAGGGGGTACTGACAAGAGCGCGCCCTCCCTTACGGTCGGGCTACTGCCCCGAACCCACCCGCTGACGCAGGTGGTACTGACAGGTCCGCGCCCTCCCTGACGATCGGGCTACTGACTTTTCCTCGAAACCTCACGCTGTGCGATACGTACGTCTACTTGTGTCCAGTCGCCTACTGAAAGTGATCGTGCTCGCTTCGGAAATCCACAAATCCAGCAAGGAGAATATGAAATGAAGGAAAACGCTATGAAGGAAAGCGTTATGTTGACCATCACGTCTCTGCTCACGTTCCTCCTTTTAACGTTTCACATGGCGGGTGACATCGTCTATGGATGGGAGCCAGGACGGCTCGCGAACCTCATTGGGACGGTGCTCATTTCCGGCGTCTGGCTGTACGGCACACTGCTGCTCTCCGGGCGGCGCGCGGGATACATCATCATCCTGCTCGGGTCGCTCCTCGGGTTGTTTGTGCCCTATGTACATATGAGTGGGGCGAAGGGCGTGGGTGTTGCGAGCCGTCTCGCCGGCCACCAGGGACATTTCTTCTTCGTCTGGACGCTGCTCGCGATCGGCGTGCTCTGTCTCTTCTCCATCATCCTTTGCGTGCGCGGACTGTGGCGCTTGCCATGGCGGCGGCAGCCTTCGTCCAGTTAATCGCGAGAAACAGATCACCCACCCCCTACCGCAGGTGGTACAGACCTCATTCCCACGGCGCGCTTCGCGCTCATGCGGGCAAGGATGCCCGCGCTCCTTAATCGCGGTACAATCCTTCCAAACTAAATCATCAAGGGAGAACAATCATGGCGAAACGTACAGCGAGCGCAGTTTGGAATGGCACGCTCAAAGAAGGCAAGGGCACGGTCAAATTAGGTAGTGGCGCTTTTGAAGGTCAGTATTCTTTTTCTTCACGTTTTGAGGAAGGCACCGGAACCAATCCGGAAGAGTTGATTGGCGCGGCGCATGCCGGATGCTTTTCGATGGCGCTGGCCGCGGGACTGACGAAGGCCGGTCACAATCCGACACGCATCAGCACCAACGCGGCGGTCAGTCTCGAGAAGGTAGGCGAAGGATTCAAGATCACTACGATTGAACTCACCACCGAGGGCGAAGTGCCGGGCATCGATGAAAAGACTTTTCTTGAGCACGCTGAGACGGCCAAGACAAATTGTCCCGTGTCGCAGGCGCTGGCAGGAGCCGCGATCACGTTGAATGCAACTTTGTTAAAGTCGGCAGCGGCGTGAGTCCAGCGGTCACAAGTCACCGCACTCCAAATCTAATGCCGGTGGACTGTCTTCGGCTTGCGCACCGCTTCGAGCTGTTCGCGTTCGACCACTCCCCGTGTGGGTGTTCGTCTTCGGCTATGACGTCTGTGACGAGCGCGAGCACCCGTTCCGGCCGCACCACCAAGTATTGTCCCAATGGCCGCCCGGTTGGTGTTTCCGCGGATTGCTTTTCGCCGGCGCGGCTGCGCGAAGGCATCCGGCAAGCACCAGCTAAGGACGGTCAGCAAGAACAGCGATGCTAAGACTTTTCTCATGGCGATTCTCCTTGAGATGAAGGACGGCATTCTATGCGAACTTTGCGTGGCGTCAAGTCTTCTTCGACAAACAAGGCAGCGGACTATTGACATGTTCGGGACCTCGCCATAGATTGCGTCCGCAATAAGACGCCGCGAAGAACTAATCAGCCTAAACTTTTTTCAAAAGGAGACTACAGATGCGACGCTCGGTTTTGTTGGTCCTCATGATGGCGACGGCGATTGTGTCGACGCTTGCGGCTTGTACCGGCCCACCAGGACCGCCGGGACCTCCCGGACCTCCGGGCGGATCAAGCGGACCGCCTTTCATCTGGATTTGCGCACCCACATATTTCGCGATGGCCGGGAGTAATTCGAGGGCCGACCTCTACGTCCATAACACGAGCGCGACGCCCGCAAACGTGTCGGTGAACATTCTGAACAAGGACGGCAACAATCTGGTCGGACAAAGCATTCCGGGCACTTCGCCGGCGATGAACTATCCGGGCGAGGCGAACGGCGCCACTGCCGCGGTCGCGCCGAATGAAACGCGCATCGTCAACTGGCAGATGCCGACCAACAGTGGTACTCCGGCGGCTAATGTTTCGGTCGCGGTGCGAGTGGTTTCGGATCAGCCGGTAGTCGTGGCCTCACATTTCCAATTCAATCCCGTCGGCATGCCGAACGTCTGTCACCAGGCCAGGTAGACCGCGAGAGCAAGATCGCTGCTCGGCGGACCGGGATGTTGGTCCGCCGCTCTTTATGGTTGAGGCGGTCCGCCGTTTCCGTTTCCGTTTGCGGTTCCGCTCGGATTCTCGGTTGCTTGTTTCTTTTCGCTCTCTACGACTTCGAACCCGGACACTTCAAGCCCGGCAATATCAATCACCTTCTTGCGAACCAGGAAATTCGTTCCGTCATCGTTGTAGCGTTTAAAGTCTCCAAAGAGCTGTTCAGCCCGGGGGATATAGATGAACTTTGTTTGACTGCCACCCGCCGGTATTTCTTCGATATTTTCCCAGCTCATGTTTGTGAGACGCGCGATCTGTTCGCTGGACAGATCGCCAATCGCCTTCTTCAACCCCGGCACTACGCCAGTGGTTAAGATTAGCGTTGGCCGTTCGAGCTCTTTAATAATTGGCACCATTTGGGCTCCAAGTGTCGCTACGCCGTCCAGGACGTTGAAGACCTTGGCCCATCTACCCGTCGATTTCTGATGGGCGTCGAAATAGCCGGAAACCGCGCCCAGCGGTACGGGCGGCAGAGTTGCAGGCCCTTCCTCATAAAAGTAGGTAGGGTTCTTTTTGTTGTTCGGCCAGCCGTACAGCCAGGCGGCTTCGGCTTGAATCGACCCTAGTGGCACCATCATTTTCTTCTTGCCATTGTTGACCACCGAGAGCTGGATGACGAAAAAATTCTCACCGACGCCCTTGCCAAAGAGTATCCCGGCATCCTTCTGATTCAGAATGGTGTAACGGTATTCGATGTTCTTGTCGCTGGGTGCACCAATGTGGCTGGTCGCGATGAAAGTTTGCGGAGACGCCAGCACGGCCGTGTACTTCGCGTCCGTGTCGCTGGTCGCTGCCTGGCGAACGGCGCCTTTGTTGAAGGTTACGGTCACATCCTGCAATCTCATGGGGACGCTGTACTGGTCCCAGCGGCTGAACTCGAAATAGACATCGATGACTTTGTCGTCGATGTACATAACCTGAGTCCGCTCGATCCGATAGTCCACATTCCGAGGCGCAAGCGTGACGTTAACGCGTTCTTCGATCCGTTGGCGCCAGTCGGCCATCGCGTCACATTGCGAACGACTTGCCATACGACAGACTTCGGTGTCGGCTGGCGCCAGGTTGTCCTCGCGCCTGTCGCCCTGTTCATCGGAAATGTTTGGATTGCTCGGCCTGTTGACGCAGCACAACAGCTCCCGCTCACCGTTGATGGGCGCACGCTCGTAATCGCCGAATCCGCTGCCGCTAATCCGCAAAGTGCCGTAGCCCGACCGGCGCTGCATCGACGTCACCGCGACCTCGCTGATCTTCGGTTGGTTAGGGTCTTCTTTCGGTGGTTTTTCCTTGAACGGAGTCGAGAAGAACTTGGGCTGATTATTCGCGAGAGTGCTCGCAGGATCAAAGACCGTGACGATTACACCCTTGGGTTCGAACTTTTCAGGCGCCAGATAAGTCACCAGCATCTGGTAGGAATTCCCGCCCGGATGAATCGTGACATTGGTTGCGCCTGCGGGCACGAGGTCGACTTTCATTAGCGCCGGGTTCGAGGTGAAGCCGTTGCTCGGATCTTCGGATTTGTTAGTGATCAAGAGCGAGTGAAGGTTTGGATATTCCTCGCTCTTGAAGGACTCAAAAGTGATGGGTAAAGGGCCGGCTTTCGGTTTCGGCGCCTCTTCCTTCTTAACCGTCACCGTAAAGTCTGAAAGGTGCGCCTCCGGAATCGCATTTTCGCCCGCGACCTTGACGCGAAATTCGTACTTGACCGGCTCCTTTCCCGTTGGCAATTCAACCGTGGCGAGAATCTTCGCGGCGTCGTGTTTAGTAATCGTAGCTGCGTTGGGTTTTCCGGTGTCCAGGTTAATCAGGACGACATCGACGCTGGTGTCACTTGTCCCGAGTCGGTCGCCGCTGATGTCGATTGCCAGAGTCACCTTCGGCTGTTCGCCGTCGCCGACGGTTAGTTTCCTGACCGCAATGTTGCGGACCCGGGGTTTATCGTTTGCGAACACGCAGGAAGGGCGCAAGCTCGCACTGATCAAACAAATCGCAGAAACCAGAAATGCCGCGAGGTACCGCGGTTTCAAACTAAAGTAACGAATCGGCTGAGGGCCTTTCTTTCGCATCGTGTGCCTCCAACTAAGATCTGAAAAGAGTTTGCTTCTGATCCTTATGAAACAGACCGGTAATTCATTTCGCTTGCGTGTCAGAGCCTTTCCGGCCGTCATGGCACGGTGGGTGCACTCAAACAGGTGAATCGCGCGTTTTTGCCCATAGTCTGGCGTGAAATCGAACGGAGGAGAGTATGAAAAGGATCCTAAGCATTCTCGTTTTAAGCGTTTTTCTTTTGACCGGTCTGACAGTTTCATTCGAGCAGATCAGCCCATCAGCCTCGATCATTCCGACAGCGGAAGCACAAACTGCGACGCGCCGCCGTCGTCACAAACGAAGTTTTTGGAAGAGGCATCGTGACAAGCTGACGGTAGCAGCCGGAGCCGCGACCGGCGCCGCGATTGGTGCGGGTGTAGGAAGCAAGCGGGCTGCTGCTATCGGTGCAGGCGCTGGAGCCGGTGCCGGCGCGCTGTACACGTACAAAATTCGCAAACGTAACCGTCGCGTGAGGAGATATTAACGACTCCGCAGCACGGTCCTACCTGTTCTGAATCAGTATGCGAGAGATGAGTCTCGATGTATCGGGATTCATCTCTCGCAGTATTTTTAAGAAGTGTGGACGGCCGCCAAGCCGCAAAGATCCGCAAAAATATTGACACCACTACGTCTGCCCGATAGAGTCCGGCTTCCCCCAAATAGTTTCCCTACCTGCAACTGAGAGGCGGCCACTGCGCCCTCGAAAGGAGATCCCTATGACCACCAAGTCCGTGAGACGCAGCATAGTCTGTAGTTTGGCGGCGATCGCGCTGCTTGTTCTGGCAGTGCCGATTGCGAAGCTGGCAACCAGCAGCTCCGCCGCGAACTATCCGGGCAACGCCGGCGCCACGACGACGCCATTAGCAGCAGGAGCCACTCGGGTTGACAACTGGCTGTCGCCGGGAACTGCGACCCCAACATGGGACGGCGTGACGGACACATCGTTCAGCGTCAGAGTCACGTCCGATCAACCGATCGGAGTTGGCGCGAATTTTTGGTACTTCGAACCAAGGCCGGTGGCCTGTGTTCAAGTGAAGTAGGTCGCCTGATCCAACCAAACTGAAAAGGCCTCGCGTGCCGCGGGGCCTTTTTCTCAATGGCCGCATTCTGTAAATCCGATCCGCCCTATCCTTCCGTATTTGTTCTGACTGAGCAGAAATCGATATCATCATGGAGCAAAACATGAACCGACGTTTCTTCATTTCATCATCAATGGCCGTAGGCGGGCTGGCTTTGCTGTCCCGGCTCCCCAGTTGGGCACATGGAGACTCCCAATTTCAAAGTCCAAATTCAAGAGAGACGCAGAAGTCAAAAGCAAAAGGAATCAACAAAGTGATCAAAAGCGATGCAGAGTGGAAGGCACAGCTAACGCCTGAGCAGTACAACGTTCTTCGCCAAAAGGGAACTGAGTACGCCGGCACGAGTCCGCTCACCGACGTTCACGACCAGGGGACCTTCGAGTGCGCCGGATGTGGATTGCCGCTCTTTAGTTCAGAACAGAAGTTTGATTCGGGCACGGGCTGGCCCAGTTTTTGGGCGCCGATAAAGAAAGAGAACGTGATCGAATCAGTCGACCGTACGCTCGGCATGACGCGCACCGAAGTTTCCTGCGCGCAGTGCGACGGCCATCTTGGGCATTTATTTGACGACGGGCCAAAACCGACAGGTCTGCGCTATTGCATGAATGGAGTGGCGTTGAAATTCGTAAAGCAGGGATGAAAAAGAGTAAGCCGCCCAATCAGGAAATAATTAACGCCAGTTTGCGGCTGCGGCCTATTGATGTTGACGGCGATCACGTGTGCGTCTTTAATTTTTCGTGCCTTGACACGTGATCCTTATTAGCATAGTGTCCTTGGGAACCGAGTTCAGCTCACTCTTTCTCAGGCTCCTCTGGAATTCCCCAGATCATCTGACCAAATAGCTCAAAACCAAAGGAGCATAAGTATGTTTACACGTCACGTAGTAGTTAGACTCAAGCCCAAGTCTGCGCCGGATTTTACTCGCATCGTTGAAAAGGAAGTAATTCCTATGCTGCGCAAGCAGAAGGGATTCCTTGATGAAATCACCTTTATCTCGCCGGATCTCACGGAAGCCGTTGGTAACAGCTTCTGGGAAACCAAGGCAGATGCTGGGGCCTACGGCCGCACTGGTTATGCTGAAGTCATGAAGACCCTGGAATATGTCGTACAAGGAACACCTACGGTGGGAACCGCGAATGTTTCCAATTCGACATTTCACAAACTCGCGGCCGCTCAGGCAGCGTAAGCGCTTAATAAGTGAGGGCGGAACG
This sequence comes from Pyrinomonadaceae bacterium, assembly GCA_035274925.1. Taxonomy (GTDB): domain Bacteria; phylum Acidobacteriota; class Blastocatellia; order Pyrinomonadales; family Pyrinomonadaceae; genus UBA11740. The sequence goes on from DATENS010000211.1 coordinate 6,867, forward strand.
CCCTCTTAGATTGCTATTCTATTTTGAGCTTCTCTGCGCCACCTCTCAGATCTCTGCGTCCCAGCGGTGAATGTATTTGAAACCGTTCCCCGTTGAAGGCGCAGGGAGCGCGGAGATGATCGCTGAGAAGAAATTCTCAATCCGAACGAGACCACACGTGATGCAGCCACTAAGAGAGCGCGGTATTTATGCTCTGTCTGACGGCAGGGAGTTCGTCGTGCATGCGGTTTTCCGCGGTGGTTATGTTTTCTACACCCCAGAGGATTGGGAACTCTTCGGATCTTACGCCTACGAATCCGATGGGGAGGGGCAGTTACGCTGGAACGGCGAACTCGATCAGTGGCGCATCGAAGATTTAGTCGATACGAAACGGACCGCGCGATCTCGTTCCCGCAGTGATGCCCAGGCATAATTCAAACTCGCTGCACCCCCGCAGCGTTCTCTGCGACTCGGCGGTGAGTCTTTTCAGTCCTATTCACCGCAGAGGCGCGGAGACTATGCAGAGTCCGATCATCGCTTCGTGGTGTCTGAAAGATGTGTTGCGATGAGCAAAGGGGCACTAGCCCGACCGTCAGGGAGGGCTCCTACCAGATTAATGAGTGACAACTTTCAGACACTGCCATCATCCCTTCTTTGACTTAATACGATGCGTAGCGTACGGTCATAGTAGAATCCGAGTTCGAGCTTCTCTGCTTCTCAGCCTTTCTGGCAATTCTCCAGATCATCTGAATTCCACAGCTCAACCCAGTTAGAAAGCCAAGGCTTCTCTCTTCTGGATCATTTACACCTTGGCGAATTGGGGAGCTGCGGAAGCTTCTGTTGAATCCCACAGGGGAAAAGGTAAAGAACAAATGACTATGAAACTCTATGTTGGTAATCTCGCGTTCGAAACGACGAGCAACGATCTCCAAACACTGTTCGCGCAGGCGGGCACAGTTGAAAGCGTCTCGTTAATCGAAGATCGCGAAACCGGTCGCTCGCGCGGCTTCGGGTTTGTCGAAATGCAAACCAAAGAAGAAGGCACGGCGGCGGTCGAAAAATTCAACGGCACAGAGCTGGGCGGACGTCCGCTTAAGGTTAATGAAGCGAAACCCCGTGAAAATCGCGGCGGCTCGCGCTACTAACCCAGCAGCTAACTGCTTCTCGACAGCCTTCGGCGTGACTATTCCGCCGAAGGCTTTTTTTTGTGTGAAATTTATGGTGGCACGCGCATGTTGCGCGCGCGCCGCGGGCCGGACGCCCGTACGATTTTTGGATTGCCTTAGTGTCCGACGGGGATGCGTTGAAAGCGGGTCTTGCCTTCCACGTCCTGCCATGAGATATCGAGCACGTAAGGGTGCGAGGCGCCGTCGACTACCTGAAGACGTTCCAGCTGATCTCGCTCCGGGCCGACTGGTTCACGATTGATCAGCGTCGTGTGCTGCACAATCGACTTCTCAGCAGGCAACATGCGCTCAACCGCCTCGAAACGAATGTGAACCTGCGAAGGGCCGGCCGCGGCTGCCTCTTCATTTTTCAGAAACACAGTAAGAATCTCGACATGTTTTAGCGTGTGCTTGGTGGCGTTGGTAAGTTCCAAAAGGACATTCGGACCGTCATTCAGGATTTTGTAGGTGAAGGGTTTCGGTTTGTTGTTAGCCATATTTTGTTCAGTCTGCGCCTTTGGCGTTCGCTTCTTTCTTTAAAATTCGAATCGAAGGAGCGTCAAAACCCGAAGATGAACTTAGTGCTTTGGTGATTGTCTTGGCAGTCCTCGTGTTGGAGTATAGCACGGTAACTGATTTTGACGCGGACGCCGTTGGCTGCGATTGTACGGAGCCGCACATTGACGGAGCTGAGAACGTGGACGCGAATGATGAACTTTTTATTCCCCCATTTGTAGTCGCGGCAATTTTTTTTGAACACGGCCTCACCACGAAGCGTAGAATGTTCCGGCGCGTTTAGAGACACTCTCGCCGACGTACCTGAGAAACACTTATGTTTTGTCCCCAATGTGGCACTGAATCCGTCTCGGATGAGCTGAAATTCTGTCGCACGTGCGGCGCCAATCTCAAGGTAATTGGCAAGGCCGTAACCCTCGGCGAAGCGATCGCCCGCAGCGATAGCGTACCCAATAAAATCAAAGACCTGGTGAAGAGCCTCAAGATCGAGAAGGTTACCGACGAAGTGGCGCGCGCCATGGACAAGATGAACCAGGAACTGGTGCAGGGCTCGACCTTAAAGCCGGTGAAACCGCTGCGTCTGAAGAAGGGAGAAAAGACGCCGGAAGAGCGTCGCGAACGCTATTTAGCCCAAGGGCTAATCAGGGTTTTTTGGGGCGCGGGTCTTTCCATCTTTCTTTATTTCCTTAGCGGCGCCCTTGTCTTAAAACTCCCACCGGACGTGATTGCCGAGACTCCATTCGAGATTGAGCCCGTCGTGCGCATTGCGTGGCTGATTGGGCTGCTGCCGGTTCTTTCGGGCATTGGACACATCATTGCGGGTCTTACCATTCGCAGGGGAAGGTCGACGCCGGCCGAGGAAACCCCACTGGTTGAATCCGCCGAGCACGCGCCACTGCGAATTGAGCAACCTCAGTTTGACGAGGACGAAACCATGCTTGGCGAGTCGCGCATGCCGCCGACCAGCGTTACTGATCGGACGACGAATATCTTTAAGCATAAGGTTGCTGGTCGTTCGACGAGTGAGATCAAGGACGAAGGTTAGCTGAGCCACAGAGTCAGGACCGCGAGCGATAACGAACGGCCTCGTCATCATCCGATGCGGACGGTCAGCATCGAGACGGATCCGCCATCGAATCCGGATACTGGAAAGTTCACCGCGTCGTCTTTTTGACGCGCGCCCAGCACATAAAGCAGAGGCAGGTAGTGATCAGGCGTCGGCGCCGACAGAACCGCATCACGTCCGAGCGATTCGTAATTCACCAGCGGTTCGTCCTCGCCCAGCCACAGCAAATCTCTGACGCGCTCTTCGAATCGCACCGCCCAATCGAATGGCTCGACATCGTGGCGGCCCCACGCATAAGTGTGCAGGTTGTGAACCAAGTTGCCGCTGCCGATGATCAGCACGCCTTCATCACGCAGAGGCCCCAGCCGTTTTCCTGCTTCGTAATGAAATTCAGGCGGCTGGGTTTCGTCCATGCTCAGTTGAACTATTGGAATATCAGCTTGCGGAAATACATGGCAAAGCACCGACCAGGTTCCATGATCCAGTCCCCATTGTAGGTCCATATTCACTTGGGTTGGCGCCAGCAGTTCCCGGACTCGCTGCGCGAGCTCTGGATTGCCCGGAGCCGGATATTGAAACTCATAAAGCTCGCGCGGAAAGCCGCCGAAATCATGAATCGTGCGCGGCTGTGTCATTGCTGTCACAGCCGTCGTGGGCAAATACCAGTGAGCAGAGATGCAAAGCACCGCTTTGGGCCGCTCGGCAGATTCACCAAGCGATTTACCAATAGCGGCCCAGCCGTGAGTGTAGGCATTCTGCTGAATCGCGTTCAGCGGATTACCGTGTCCAAAGAAGATTGTCGGTAGGCGTTTGGTCATTGCACTTCGATACTCCGAGATCTTATTCCCGAAAGCGTAACTTGGCGACCCTGGCCGCACGAATCAAGATGACCGACAGGACGCCGCCTGAACCAACATTGAGTCGCAAACGTACATTGACATCAGGGTGCGAATGCCTTATCAGTTGATTGTGCGGCGAAGCGCAATGCAACGTAAGTTGCTGACACAGAATCAAAAACCTCGCCCGCTTAAGCAGGCAGTGAATTAATATGGATTACACGACGAGAGAATTACTAAAACGATACACAAAGCTGGCGATGGGCCAGCCGTTCGCGCCGGTGCTTTTGAACATCCTGGTAACGTCCGTGTGCGACATGCGTTGCACTCACTGTTTCTTCACCGATGAACTCGACGATCGGCCGCGGAAGAAACTGCAGATGAAGACGCACGAGATCGATCGCATTGCTGAGACGCTGGGCGGCAATCTCGGCGTTTTGATCCTGGCCGGTGGCGAGCCGTTCACCCGCAAAGACCTGCCTGAGATCGTCAGCTCGTTCTACCGGCACAATAACCTGGAATCTGTTTACCTGATGTCGAACGGCCAGATTCAGAAACGAATCTTTCCGGACGTGACGCGCATCCTCGAAGAATGCCCGAACCTGAATGTCACGGTGGCCATGGGCATCGACGGTTTGCAGGAGCAACACGACAAGATCCGGCAGAAGCCCGGCTCGTGGCAGATCGCTATCGAAACTGCGCGCGAGTTGAAGGCGATGAAGAAGCAGTATCCGCGGCTCGACCTGCAGACCTGCACCTGTTTCATGCACTCGAACCAGGACACGATCTTCGAGTGGTACGACTTTCTCAAGCACGATCTGCAACCCGACAAAGTGAACTTCAACTACATCCGGCCGCCGTCAGCGGATCCGATCGAATTGGATATCGATAAAGATCGCTATGCGCAGTTGGCGAACATGATTGATGACGATTCGCGCCACGCCGCCATCAAGAACAACTACGGCGGCAAGGCCGGCTACTTCAAAGCTGCCATCGATATCTACATGCACGGCCTCATCACGAAGACGCAGGAAACGCAAAAGGCCCAGTTGACCTGCTACGCAGGTACGGCCGGCGCCGTCATCTATGACGAAGGTACGATTTCGTCCTGCGAAAACCTCGCGCCGATTGGCAACCTCCGCGATCACGACTGGAACTTCCAGGGTCTTTGGCTGTCGGAAGCGATGAAGGCGCGCCGCAAGCAGGCGGCCGACGGCTGCTTCTGCACGCACGAGTCCAACTGCTATTACCCCTCGCTGCCTTTCAATCCGAAGCACTTGATTAAAATCAAGAAGCTCGAGCGCGAAATGAAGAAGGCGAGAAAAGAACTCGAGAAGCGCGGGGCCGTAGAGCAGCCTGACGGTGTTACTGTGAATGTGTAAGCAGTCAGAAGCCCGACCGTAAGGGAGGGCAACGTGACTGACACTAACATGAGCGTGGACGTGACTGGCCCTCCCTCACGGTCGGGCTTCGGACACGAACTGATGAATCCTAATACGCCAAAAATCCTGATCCTCTCGTCTGATACCGGCGGCGGCCATCGCTCGGCGGCGGCCGCGATCGTAGCGGGGGCCCAGGCTTTTCTAAAAGGCGAATCGCACGCCATTCGCGTCATCCGGGCGGTCGAAGAATCTCATCACATCAGCGCCAAACTCGTCGCGCTCTACAACTGGGTGCTGCGCAACAGGCAGCACTGGATGAAATACCTCTACTGGGCCATCAATCGCTTCCGTCCAGAGACCCGCGAATTTTTTTACAAGCGGACCGTTGGGTACATCGCCGGTCAGTTCGAGCGTTGGTGTCCGCACGTGGTGGTAAGTGTGCACCCGCTCACGCAGCACATGTTCGCGCGCGTGCTCAAGGAACTGGGGCTGGCGCGGCGTGTTCCACTGGTGACGGTAGTGACTGATCCATACTACGGTTTTTGGAAAGGCTGGGCCTGCGACGATGTCAGCCTGTATCTGGTGGCTTCCGAAGACGCGCGCCGGCAGCTAATCGATTACGGCATCGATCCGGCACGAATAAAAATTTCCGGCATGCCGGTCCATCCTAAATTTGATTTTCCGGGCGAACAGGCCGCACAAACAGCGCGCACTGCGCTCGGCCTGGATGCGGACAAGTTCACCGTTTTTGTTAACGCGGGATGGGAAGGCGGCGGCAACATTCCGCAGATCTTCCGCGAACTGGTCCGGGGCGAGCTGGACGTGCAGGCAATCTTTCTGGCCGGCCGTAATGAAGACCTTCGCCTCGAAGCCGAATCACTGGCTTCGGAAGCAAAGTTCCCGGTGAAGGTGATTGGGTATTCGGACGAGGTCGAGAAACTAATGCGCGCCGCCAACGTGATGATCTCGAAGCTGGGCGGACTGTCCACTTTCGAAGCGCTCAGTTGCCGGGTGCCTATCATTGCCGATGCGACCACGGAGCCGATGCCTCAGGAAGCCAGCACTGCGAACATGGTGGTCAAACGCGGCGCGGCCGTGATGCTGCAAAAAGCCTCAGACGTGGTGCCCGTCATCCGCCGCATGATCGACGATTCGAAACATTACGCTGCCTTGCGAGCCGCCACGATCACACTCGCGATTCCGAATGCGACTAAGCGGATCGTGGAAGAGATCGCCGCAATGATTCCTCAATCGGCAAGCGCTGATGCTGATCGGATTGAGACGGCGGCTTAGACCCTTCTTGACTGCCAGCCGCTCTTCGCGATTTAATCCAAGTCATTCAAGCTCGGACACATTTCAGGTGAAGTGAGTAAGCATAGACTTTAGTCTGTGATCGATCCGATAAGAATCGCAGACTAAAGTCTATGTTACGTTTGAGAAAATGAGCCTCTTACTCGAAGGTAAACGAGCTTTTATTACGGGCGGGACTCGGGGAATCGGCGCCGCGCTGTGCGATGTCTTTGCTCGTGAAGGCGCTGATGTAGCGTTCAATTACGGATCTCGCGACGATCTGGCCGACGAGATGCGCGGAAAGATCGAAGCGCATGGGCGGCGGGCTCGTTCGGCGAAGATATCGGTGACGGATCGCTACGGCATGAAACATCTGACGCGCGAACTGGTCCAGGAGTGGGGAGGCATTGATATTCTGGTCAACAATGCCGCCATTAACCGCGGCGACAATTTTGCCACCACCACCGATCGGGCCTGGGATGACGTAATCGGCACAAACGTCGGCAGCCTCTTCGCAGTGACCAAACCAATCTACAAGCAGATGATCCGGCAGCGTGCCGGCGCGATTCTAAACATCACTTCGATTGGCGCGATTCGCGCGTTACCGACGTCCGTCCACTACGCCACTTCAAAAGCCGCCATGATTGGTTTTACGAAATGTCTCTCGCGTGAAGCGGGGACGTTTGGGGTCAAGGTCAACGCGATTGCCGCGGGAATCTTTGACACTGATCTGGCGCAGGCGCTGCCCGAGCGTTGGTTGCAGATGCACGAATTCTGGGTTGGTCGCCTGGGCCGTCCGGGTGAAATCGCCGAATTCGCGGTCTTCATGTGCAGCGATCGCAACTCTTATATGAATGGTGAAGTCGTCATCGTCGATGGCGGCGCAGTAACCTAGTCACAAGCCGCAAACGGAAAAAAGTGAGGGCGCCGCGAAAAATCGCGACGCCCTCTTTTCATGTGTAGCAGGTTAGTTACCTTGATCGTGCGGCACTAACACTGTCGCGGTTCCGATGGTGAAGTTGCCGGATGCGTCAGTGGCGCGGTAAGTGATCGTGTAGGTACGGCCGGGCCCATTTCCGGCTCGTGTCGCTCGCAATTGGAACGAGCGATCGTCCGTATTAAGCGCAGCTCCCTGGATATCGCCCGAAGCTAACGCTTCGTTACTGGTGATTGAGATCAGCTTCACCGCCGGATTGGCGTCACAGGTATCATTCACCGTTATCGTCGCGCTAACTTCGACCATTCTGTTATTCGCAGGCCAAAGGTCGTGCGGCGACATACTGATCGCAAGTGACGGCGCAACCGTGTCCCTGACCACAACCTGCGTCGTAGCCGTCGAGCTTTGATTGGCCGTATCGGTCACAGTCAGACTGAAGGTGTAAGTACCGAGCGGCCTGGTCACGGAAATTACGGCACTGTTGCCGACAACATTTCCCAGTCCGTCTTTCCAGACATAGCCGAGGGTGTCGAGATCCGGATCACTGGAATTCGATCCGTCCAAGGTGAATGTGCAGCCCGAGGGGCTGGTGCATTCAACGGTTTGATTGGCGCCGGCGTCGGCCGTGGGCGGCGAGTTGAGTACTTCGACCACGGTAAACGGCGACAACGAGGTGACACTGCCGCAGATGATGTTGCCGCTCGGTGGTGAGCTGGTGACATCAACCCAAGACGTGCCGTCAAAGTGCAGCAGCCTTAAGTTTGATCCAGGCGGAAAACTCGCCGCGCTGAAGTCGATGCAAATATTGATCGATCCGGCGAAGGTCGCGGTCGTCTCGATATTGTAGAAGATCGGAGGATCGCCCAATGCAAATGCATTCGGAATCGCCGGGCCTCCCGAAGACGTTGTCAGCGTCGTGGCGCCCGCCGTTGTAACGTTATCGAAGGTAAGGTTCACCGGCGTGGTTCCGGTGGTTGAATCAACGGTCGTCACGGGCACCGATGCGCCAGGCGGCGTGTTGATGGGAACCTCGGGAACGCTGAGAAAGATTCCATCTGTGAAAGTTCCACCGGTAATGCGGCCAAAGACAGCGAATCGGCCGTTGCTGTTCCAGACCGTGGCCGTAGACGAGGAGACCGGTGTTCCGCCGCCGAATTCAGGCGCCAGCGACGCGCGCACCATTATCAGTTGGATGGAACCGTCTGTCCCCACTCGCCAAAATCCGCCCGTGCCGGGGGTGGAGGCGGCTGTCGTAAATGTATTCAGGAAAGCAACTTCGCCATCGGGACTCAGTTGGAAGAGTTCGTGGACGAGGTTATTCGGAGATGGAATAAAGTTTCCGAAGGTGCCTCCCGAAGTTCCCGGGGCCGACTGACCCTGCAACACCAAAGTCTGAAGAAGACCACCGGGCCCCCGGCGAATAAAGTAGCCCGACGTCCCGGGGCCTTCGAATAGGTCGGCCCTAAGTACCACATCCTCCTGGTCATTTATCGCAGCCTCAGCCCGTGCTGTCGTAGTTGAAAAGGAAAATGAGCCGCCGGCGGGAGAAGCGCCGCCGTTTAGGGCGATTGCAACCGGAGGAGCTGACGTTGAACCCGTATAGACACCTGCACCCGGAGCGTTGCTCAGGATCGCGCCAAAAGCAAATTTGCCGTTGTTATTTACACTCGGGACTGAGAAACCCGTGAAGGTGGCCCCTCCGAGTCCTCCCGGCGCCAGGTCGCCCGTCGCGGCAACTTTCGCCGGCGTTCCGGTGGGAACGCCAAAGTACAAACCCGATCCTCCGCCAATGGTTGCACACAGGAAACCAACCCGTCCCGTTGTGTCAATTGAAAGAGAAGTATTGCCCTGAAGCGCGAAAAACCGTCGGCCGTCGCCCATTAACTGTTCTTGTGAGACGATGCGCTGAGGCGCCGAACCCACCGACCCCACGTAGACGCCGCGGAAGATGCCACCGGCACCCAGCAGTCCGGTCGTGAAGACGACCTGTCCCGAGTCGTTAATCGGCGACGGACTTACCGTATTCAACGTCGGGGTGATAAAAGTCCTGCCCGTTGCTGAATCGAGTTCACCACCGACTACAATCTTGGAAATAGGGCCTCCAGGCGCAACCGTTAGAATCGCTCCGCTGCCATTTGATGGGCCGCCAATCACATTGGCACTGAAGGTCACGGTCCCAGTGCTATTAACGAAAGCCACATTGCGACTGGTAATCCTAACGCGGCCTCCGCCCAGAGATGCGGCTGCGTCGCCGTCCCCTACCACTACAGTAGTTTCGTGCGTCGTAATGTTGTGGACTGCAATATTGAAACGACCGCCGGTGTTCTGCGTTTGGAAGGCCACAAAATTTCCAGACGCTCCGACGCGAAAGTTCCGCGTGACCACGCGCGAACCCGCGGGCAAAGTGTCTCCGGTGTTCATCAAAGCGGTCGTGCCGCCTCCGACCAGAAACTCTCCGTAGTCCGCGCTGCCGTTGGGTACCTCTGATCCAAATTGCACTGACCCGTTGTTTAAGGTACGGGTAATAGTCGTGTTGGCAAAGCTGAAATTTCCGCCACCTGACAGCCCGGTTGCCTGCCCATCGAGGACGACGCTCGTAGGTGCGCCAACGCCCGTTTGTTGAAAGACTCCAAAGGGAACCCCGGCGCCCTGCAGAGAGGCCCTAAAAGTAGTTTGTCCGGTGCTGTTGACTGAGACCGCCGTGAACTGGTCAAAGGCCTGCCCCGGCGCCCCGGGCGCAGGTTGGTTACGGTAGCCGGCAACCTCCAGCGAGCCACCGGGACGTTTTCTCAAAACGGCGCTGTTGTTCGGAGTACTCGCGACTGACGCGTTTAAGATAAGATCTCCTGCGTCACTGAACCCCACCAGGTTGCCACTTGCGATGGTGCCGCCGACGGGAGCCGGCACGGATTCGCCTCCGGACATGACGCGCGTATTTCCGGTCGCTACGGTGTTAACGTAAACAGCGCCGGCAATAAATCCCACCTGACCGGCGTTGTTGATAAAAGCTGTGTTTGGAAGACCGAAGTTTCCGCTGGGTGGAGCAGCCTCACCGCTGACCATTACCTTGCGCACGCCACTGGTGCTGGCTACGAAAAGTCCTTGCGTATTGGGCGGAGCACCGGTGAGGGTGGAGCGAAACAAAACCTCTCCCCCAGCGTTCATTCCGAGCCCCGTGATGGTGCCGAAGGTATATACGGTTCCCGGCGCTCCATCGCCTGCTGCGGCCAAACGGACCGCGCTGCCGCCCCCGGGAATAATGAACAAAGCTCCAATGTTATTCGAAAGCGGGGCGGTAAACGAGACATCTCCGTTGTCGTTGAAACCAATCCCGGTAATTAGCCGCCCGTATGTAGCGCCGCCCGAACTCGGCGCGGTGTCCGAGCCGGTTACCACCGCAGTTAAAGACGTGCCGTCAAACTTCAAGAGAGCTCCGGAAAAAGTTCCATCAGCCCGGGAAAAGTCGGTGTTAAAGACGATGCTGCCGGAGTTGTTAATTCGGAGGAACTGGGTTATGTCAGCGAGACTCCCCGGGAAACCGGGCACCTCGTCATTCATCTGAAAGACTCGTTGCAGTCCCATTCCCGCCCGCCGCAGAAATACAGACGTGGCGGCAGTTCCGATAAAGGCATAGTCGCCATTCTGATTAACCTGCGACGAAAACGCCGCGCCAAACTGGTTCGACAACGCCATTGGCGTTTGATCGGTAACTAGTGGAGCCAATTGAGTCGGCGCCTGCGCCCGAACCGGACTAATGGCTGATTGGTTAAAGAGAAGCAGCAGTACGACGCTAATAACGCAGACGATTGTCAGAGTGACAGAGATAGACCGGAGCCTGTTCATTGAAGGGGGATCTCCTTTTTTCGATTGAAGGTAAATGCTTGCCAGCGACCTGAACCAATTCGTGGCTGACTCTTACTTGGGCTAGGCGGGTTAGGGGCAATCTTACCGTAAGCCGGATCAGAGACTTGAAAACTGAACTGAGCTGAAAAAGCCGCGCCATACTATGCTCAGTGTTGGGACCTGTCAATGCTCTTCGATCTGACGTCACGGCTGTGTACACCCGGATTCTTTCGCCCCCGTCTTAAATGACTCTGCGCGCGATTCCATTTCAAGGCTGGTTAGGAGAAACAAGCCGTCACCGAGTCCGCGCAGCGGACGACGGCATAAAGCCCGGGGTGAGCGCAGCGAACCCCGGGGCAGCAGATACCCAAGAATTGTTAAGTCCGCGGAGCGGACGATGGCTTCAAACCTTCATATAGTTGATCAAAGTTCCTTCGCACTGAAGAGCAGATGAATTTATCTAAGACGCTTTTTCTGATGATGTCGCTAACGACATTCTATCACGAGCCACCGGCCGCTACGCGGACTCCATGCATGAGCCGATAGTTCAAGCCGTCTGGGCTGGATAGTTTTGTGAAGTGTAAGGTCTAACCGGACTTTTGCTTTCCCTCGATAGCAGCGATCCGCTTTGCCAAATCGCGGATTGTGCGCTGCATCTCGCCGAGCCTTCGAAACGCGGCTGTGGAGCGCAGCCATTCGCGATTATCAAATGCGGGAATCCCGGAAATCATTTTGCCGGCCGGCACGTCGTGACTGGTCGCACTCTTCGCGGTTAAGACAACATCGTCTCCGATCTTGTTGTGACCGGCCACGCCTGCCTGGCCCGCGAGAATTGCGCGGCTGCCGATTTGAGAGCTGCCGGCCAGGCCCACTTGGGCGCAAAGCAGTGCGTCTTCACCGATGGTGCAGGAGTGGCCGACCTGGACCAGGTTGTCGATCTTGGCGCCGCGCGCAATACGCGATTCACCCACCGAAGCCCGATCGATAGTGGTGCCGGCGCCAATCTCGACGTCGTCTTCGATCACCACCCGGCCCGTCTGCGGAATCTTCAACCAGCGTTTCTGCTCGTCCTTGGCATAGCCGAAACCGTCAGAGCCGATCACGGTGTTGTTGTGAATGATGACTCGTTCACCAAGGACCGAGTTCTCGCGAATCGCGACGCCGGAATGAATGACTGAGTCCGCGCCGACGCTGACGTTGTCGTAAATGGTTACGTTTCCGTGAATGCGGACGCGGTTGGCGATTACAGCGTTGGCGCCGACCACGACATGCGCTCCGATGGAAACGTCGGCGGCTACGCGCGCGGATTGATCGATTACCGCGGTCGGGTGGATGAAAGGTTCAATCGCCGGTTCGGGATGAAACAAGATCAGTGCGCGAGTGTAAGCAAGGTAAGGATCATTTGCGCGGAGCACCGCGAGATCCTCACGATCAACTACGACGTCTTCGGCGACGTAAGCTGCCGAGGCACGCGTGGTTTTGAGACGCGGCGTGTAACGCGGGTTCGAAAGAAACGTAACCTGCCCCGAGGCCGCCTCGTCCAGGCCGGCGCAACCGGAAATTTCCAATTCGCCATCGCCTTCGACGCGGCTTCCCGTCTGCGCGGCAAGTTCGGAAAGTTTCATAGGCGGGAGTTTAGATGATCGTTCATTAAGGAGCCAACCGCGAAGCGGTTGAGAAACGAAGCCTGGGGGCTTTGCTATTCGCGCCCTACGTAGCCTTCGGCAACGTTGGGCTGGAGGCCGAAACCGCTTCGCGGTTATCGAGGAAACATTATGCCAAAGCCATTGAGATCATCATCCCACCTACAGCATGCTGACCGGATCGATTTCCAGAGTAACTGACCGCAGGTCCTGATCTGCCTTTTCGAGACTCTCAAACGCCCGATCAATTACCTCGCGCATGTTCTTGCGGCTGCGCGATTTTACCAGCAGCTGCACGCGAAACTCACCGCGCAGGCGCGCCAGCGGCGCCGGCGCAGGACCCAGGACGCGACAAGCGCGGGCCGTGTCTGCCTCAACCAATGCATGCCTCACTTTCAACGCCGTCTGGTGCGCGCTCTCAGCCTGCTTATGCCTGACGAGCAGCATTGCCAGCGCCACAAACGGCGGATAGGAGTGATTGCGCCGGTGCCGAATCTCTTCATCGTAGAAGCCGCGATAATCCTGCGCGGTCGCATGTCGCAATGCGTAATGATGCGGATGATACGTTTGAATCAGGACCCGGCCCGGGCGATCGCCCCGGCCTGCCCTGCCCGCGACCTGGGTAATCAACTGAAAAGTTCGTTCCGCCGCGCGAAAGTCCGGCAGCGCCAATCCGGCATCGACCGAAACCACGCCTACAAGAGTAACGTTCGGAAAGTCATGGCCCTTCGCAAGCATTTGCGTGCCCACGAGCATGTCGAGATCGCCGCCGGCGAAATCGAGCAAGGTCTTCTCAAACTGATGCCGTCTTGATTTTGTGTCGCGATCGATCCGGCCAATGCGCAGCTTCGGAAACCGCTTGCGCAGCAGCTCTTCAACCTGTTCCGTGCCTTCGCCCACGTAGTAGATGTATTTGCTTCCGCACGCCGGACACTGCGACGGCGCACGCTCGTGGTGATTGCAATAGTGGCAAACCAGAGTTCGATCGCCGCGATGATAAGTCAGCGTCACTTCGCAGTTCGGGCACATGATCGATTCGCCGCATGAGCGGCAGAGGATAAAACTCGAGTAGCCGCGCCGGTTGAGCAGAATGATGGATTGTTCGCCGCGCGCGTGCGTCGTCTCGATGATCTCGATCAGCTCGTCAGCAAAGACCACCGGCTTCTTGTGCCGCGCGAACACCGCGCGCATGTCGATGAGTTCCGCGGTCGCCAGCCGTCGCTGTCCAATGCGCTCTGGCAGGCTCAGGTATTGATACTTTCCGGATTGAGCGTTGTGAAAAGATTCGAGTGAAGGGGTCGCCGAGCCCAGAATGACCGCAGCCGATTCCTTTTGGGCGCGCACGATGGCGGTGTCGCGCGCATTGTAAAGAGGCGATTCTTCCTGGCGATAAGAAGCGTCCTGCTCTTCATCGATAATGATCACGCCGAGGCTCTGCACCGGGGCAAAGACTGCCGAGCGAGTGCCGAGCACCACGCGCGCCTCGCCGGTGCGCAGGCGCGACCACTCGTCAAATCGTTCGCCTTTGGAAAGTGCTGAATGAAAGATCGCAATCTCGTCGCCGAAGTGTGCGCGCAGGCGTCGCGACAGGATCGGCGTCAGCGCAATTTCCGGAACCAGCATCATGGCCCCGCGACCCGAGGCCAGCGCCGTTTCCATGGCGCGAATGTACACCTCGGTCTTGCCACTGCCGGTGATGCCGTGAATCAGAAAGGGAGCAAAGCGTCGGTCGCTGATTGCGGTTTGTATGGTTAGAAGCGCGGCCTCTTGCGCATCGGTAAGTATGTACCGCTCAGTTTCGGAAAGTTCCGCGTGGGCCAGCGGATCGCGCCGCACTTCCTCTTCGAATATTTCAACGAGCCCTCGCTTTTGCAGAGTAGCCAATACCGAGTCGCTCACGTGGGCCGCTTCGGTCAATTCGTTGACCGGCATTTCTCCTTTGTGCGTTCGCAGAGTCTCGAGGGCGCGGCGCTGGGCATCGGTTTCGCGTCCGCCGGCTGTCTCGCTCGACCTTTGAATCAGACGCACCGCGCGGCGGCGTTTGGCGCGGGTCGCAGTAGTACGCGCTCGGTACGAACGCTCGATCAATCCATCGTGCTCCATCTCGCGCAGCCATTTCGGTATACGAACAGATCCTAGTCTGAGACAGAATGCGTTCAACTCAGCTTCGCCTTCGGTGGCGAGCACCTGGAGAGCTTTTATTCTTGCACCGGCTTTTACGGACGCACTCGTTGCCGCAACTGACACAGATTCGCTTTCCAAAGCTGCGCGGCCTTTCGACGTTATCGACACTACCTGCATGATCGAGGTGTTGATGCCTGCAGGCAGCGCGGCGCGCATTACTTCACCAAGTGGCGCGGCATAGTAATCCGCCACCCACCGCGCAATCTCGACCACTTCAGTTGTCAGTGCAGGCTCAAGGTCAAGCAGTTCTTGCACGTCCTTGATTTCTGATTCGACCAGACTGGTGCCGGGGCGGAGGTCGGCAAGCAAGGTCACGATATAACCGGTGGTTGGTTTCGCGCCGAGATTGACTACGACGCGTGACCCAACGCGCGCGGTCTTCTGCATCGCGGACGGCAAACGGTACGTGAAGAGCTTTCTGAGATAGACCGGCAGCGCGACCTGCGCGTATCTGGGTGCTGACCTGTCGGCTTCTACAATGGCGGAAGTCATCTGCTTGACCACGAGGTTACATCGATCCAGAGAAGAACTGGAAAGAGGAAACTAATGAGAGTTCCTAAACCGAGCGGCAGCGCCGGCCGGCACGCATTAGTCTGGATTTCCCCTAACATCCGGGCACAAAGGTGAAAGACGGTTGTAGCGTCGTTTTTCAGATCCGCCGGTTGCGTGCAAGATTGCATGCTAGCAGTCCGAAGACGAAATTCTTCTTGACATTGCCGATGAGCTGGATTAATGTCTGCGGCCTCTTACGATCTTGTCGGGCTGATTTCCCACGAGCCTGCTTCTGCACACTCGCCAAATTACAGCTCGCAAGTCAAACAGAGAAGAGCGTCTAAAAGCGGCTGAGCACTAGTTGCTCAGGTGTCAGGGTCTCGCACTGACTTCACCTCATCAACCTTCGAAAGGGAGGAACAAATGGCTGACAAAAAAGAATCTGACGCCGCGCTGGAGATTACTCCTGGCGATGTGAGCATTACGAACGAAGGGGCCGTTGAGATTGTTAACGCACGGCTCGCGGAAGTAGTTAGGAATGCCATTCAAATGGAAGCAGAATTCGGGCGTCGAGTGACTCGCAACCTGGATGATAGCAACACCGGCTGTGGCAATAATGTCTACCAATGTGGGCAGCCAACGGCAACAACAAAACCGGTGCGGGTAAAGCTCGGCTAGGCATTGGAGAGCAGTCAACGCCGTCGAACGGGCTGGACCCGCCGAGTTTTGTTTGGCGCCCTTCGGTCAGGATGTTGCTACCTGTAGTTTCCGTGGGTCGCGATGTGCCTAATGGCTTCCAATCCAAATCAGTGAGTCGTTGGTTCATGCGCTTCCACGCCTAAACATCATGATGGATGAAGTTCCATCATCGAAGAAAGGACCGACAATGAGTGACAAGAAAACTGGATCAGCTCTTGAGATCACCCCCGGTGATGTTGCTATTAACGAGCACGGCACCGTCGAAATAATCAACCCTCAACTTGCCGAAGCGATTAAAACGGCGGTGGCCAAAGCCGGAACGCGCGTGAGCGCCGATGACAATACCGGTTGTGGCAACAATCTTTACCAGTGCAAACCTAAAGCGGCGCTAGCCTAAAGAAGGCTGCTTCACGCTCCGACAAGTGGAATCATTGCCCGGCGTTGATTAGCCAGAGCGTTCCTCTGACGAGAGACGCCGGTTGATTCCTTTGAATTGTACTGCCTCCCACCAGGAGAACGGTTATGGCGAGTAAATCTAACTTGCAGATTGACGAATCGACTCTGCCGCGGCTGGCCGGGATACTAAACACCCGAATCCTGGAGCTGATTCTTTTGCCCACTGAGAAGTGCAATTTCAGGTGCACCTATTGTTACGAAGATTTCGAAATGGGGCGGATGTCGCCGGAAATCATCCTGGGAATTAAGAATCTCATCCTGAATCGCGCAAACGATTTGGACCGGCTCCAATTGTCATGGTTCGGTGGCGAGCCGCTTGCCGCCCTGGACGTTGTTTTAGAAGTGTCCGGGTTTGCCGCGCAGCTAGCGGCAAAAAAATCCCACCTCAACTATCGCGCGCACATGACCACCAACGCCTCGCTATTGGATCCAGCCACCTTCGACAAACTGGTGGATGTAGGCGTTCTGGATTACCAGATCACGCTTGACGGCCCCAGGGAAATTCATAATCAGACCCGCGTTCAAGCCGGCGGCGGGGGCACCTTTGATCGTATTTGGAATAACCTGCTTGCCATTCGGGCCACCAATCTTCCCGCCTCAATTCACTTGCGTATTCATTTTGATAGTGAGACCGCCTATCGAATGGGTCCG
>DATENS010000212.1:0-15728 GCA_035274925.1 Pyrinomonadaceae bacterium
AGGTTTCCAAACGCCGCATCGCTTGCGGACTAATCGATAAAGAACGGCCGGTTCGCGCGCAGTGCTTGCCCACGAAATAGTTGGTGAGTTCGGCAATGTCGCCCTGGCGGTCGCGCAGCGGCGGAAGCTCCATCGGAATTACCGAAACTCGATAAAACAAATCCTCACGAAATGTTCCGTCCTTGACCAGCGCTGCCAGGTCGCGGTTCGTGGCCGCAATCACGCGTGTGTTGACCTCGAGTTCTTCGTGCGCTCCTACCGGGCGAACTTTACGTTCCTGTAAGACCCGCAGCAATTTCACCTGCATCGCCGGCGACATCTCGCCGATCTCGTCCAGGAAAATCGTGCCCTGATGGGCCGCTTCGAAAAGGCCCTTGCGATTCGCGGTGGCGCCGGTGAAGGAGCCCTTCACATAACCGAACAGCTCAGATTCCAAAAGCGTTTCAGTAAAAGCGCCGCAGTTTACCGAAACGAAAGGCCGTTGCGCTTGCGGGCTCAAGTCATGGATGGCGCGTGCCACCAATTCTTTTCCGGTGCCGGACTCGCCGGTGATTAGCACGGTGGAAGGCACCTGGGCCACGGTTTCGATCATTTGAAAGACTGACCGCATCCGATCCGATTGGCCGATGATATTGCTCAGCTTGGCCCGCGCCCGTTGTCCCTTGATGAGCGCTTCGTTCTCGTCCTTCAGGGTTTGGGCTTGCTCTTCCCGCGCGATCTTGTCGAGGGCGCGCGAGACCTTCTCTTTCAACAGTTCGTTGTCGAAAGGTTTGTGAACAAAGTCGAACGCGCCCAGCAAAAACGCTTCGTGGGCGGTCGCCTCGTTCGCGAAGGCCGTCATCATGATCACTTCGATATTGGGTTGAAGCTCGCGGGCGGCGCGCAGAAGTTCGATGCCGCCCATGTCGGGCATTTTCACGTCTGAGATAATTACGTCGGCAGGCTGCTGCTGTAACAACGAGACGGCCTCGCGGCCGTTGCCCGCGACGCGGATCGTATGCCCGTCACGTTGAAAGAGATGCGTCAGAAACTGGCGCATGCTCAGTTCGTCGTCAACGATTAATAAGTTTGCCATTCCCTATGCTGCCGGCAATTCCACCGTAATCGTGGTGCCTTCATTCTGTCTGCTGCGCACGTTGATTGTACCATTATGGTCGCGAATAATTTGATAAACAATTGAGAGGCCCAGCCCGGTACCGCCTGTCGTTGAAGTGAACGGCTCAAACAGTCGTTCTACCTGTTCGGGCGTCATTCCGTATCCATCGTCCACGAATGTCATGTGGACCCGGTTAGCATCCGTTCGCTTCACCGCGATACTGAACTTCCCGCCTTCGGGCATGGCCTTCAAAGCGTTACGCGCAATGTTCCAGCACACCTGCTTCAGTTGCTCGGCATCGCCCTTAACCATTGCCGGCTCGCGCGGTAAATCTTCTTTGAGTGAGTGTGCGTGGCCGATCTCGGGACTGTTCTTGAGGAGCTTGAATGTGTCCCGCACCAGGTCGCATACGTCGATCTCGGTAAGCTCCGCCGGCCGCGGGCGCGCGTAGTTAAGATAGTCTGCCACGATCTTGTTGAGCCGATCCGACTCGCGCAGGATAATCTCCATCAATTGCGCCTGATCACTTTCACCGTCGAGCTCAGCCCGCAGCATCTGAATCGAACCGCGCATGGCGGCCAACGGATTTCTGATCTCATGCGCGATGGATGCGGCCAGGCGGCCCACGGCGGCCAGCCGATCCTGCCTGCGCGCGGTCTCCTCCATCACGCGAACGTCGGTAAGGTCCTGAAACGTGATAACCAGTCCGCTGGTCTCGCCTGATTCGGCAAACAAAGGAGCAATGCTATAGCCGAGGCGCAGCATGAACCCGCTTTCGGTCAGGCAATCGGTTTCGAATCGCGGGCTGACTTTGCTGCCGGCGGTCGCCCCCATTGAATCGGCAATTTGCCGTGTCATGTCACCGAAAAATATCGAGGCGTTCTGCCCGAGCACTTGGCGGGCCTGATAGCCCGTGATCTCTTCGGCCGCCGCATTAAAAGTGTAAATCTGTCCGTTTAGGTCCGTCGTAATCAGACCGGATCTGATCGACTCGACAATCCGTTCGTGCAGCGCGCGCAGATCGGCGAGCGAACGGGTCGCGGCGGCCAGTTGCACGTCGGTGTGCAGTTGCCGCTCAGCCAGTTTTGCCGCCAACAGTCCCACGACCAGAAAGGAAATGTCGGCCAGTCCCATCGTCTGGATGATGTCGGCCAGTGATTCCTGAGTCCGAATGATCGAGGTTGGCACGACCCCATTCAGCAACAACAACGCGCAGGTGTTGAAAGCGGCGGCGCTGCCAATCGAAGTGATCAGTGCGCCTCGCGGCCCGATAAACAAGCTGGCTACTGAGATGACTACGATGTAGAGCGCGGTATACGGAGAGTGGACCGCGCCCGTGATCCAAACCAACCAGGTGACCAGCAGGACGTCAATGAAAAATTGAATGCGGGACTGGAAGGCGTAGTTTTTCCAAAGTAAGTGCGCGGCTGAGTAAAGGACCGTGAGGAGGGTGATGACGAGAATTAACGGCTTGATCGCCTGGACTGAGTTCCCGACGTTTGGTCCGAACGTTCCGCGTGCCCAAAAAGCGCTCGCCAGAAGTACGATCAGCGCGACTGCGGTCCGGCCCAGAATCAACCACCAAAGTCGCGAACCATACGACGTTTCGACTGACTTCGCCTCGCCGTCCGCCATGGTCGAAAAGCCTACCACAGAATTGAAGCGGCGTGCGGCTACTTATTGAGCATTAGTCGATTAACTCCGTCCATTGACTTTCCGCGAGCCTCGGCATATCGTCCTCGCCTAATTCCCAGTCGGTAAGGTTGCCCCGCGCGATTTGGGTTCGGGATGCCATGCGCCTTCAGCCTCATCTCCTCTTTGCCTTTCTCATTGCCGTCGTCTTCTGTTTTCCGGCAGCGATGGGACAACGTCCATCCACGTTAACGTTAAAGCAACGTTTAATTCGTTCGGCCCCGGGAGTACCTGAGGTGCAGATCACTGTCGATCGGCGACGGGTGCCGTTGGGAGAGATAGTGACGTTCACTTTAAGCCCGGCGAACGTCGTTCGCAGTTCGCTCTACAACGTGATGCTGAACTTTGGTGACGGCAAGCAGCAGCCGGTGCGCGCTACCGAAGTCACGCATCTTTACCGCGCCGTCGGCACGTACTTTTACTCGGTCAAAGTCAACGCGATTCATCCGATACCGAACGTTACTCTTAGCGCCACACCCGCGCCGGTCAATCAGGGTGAGCAGGTAAATTTTACCGCGCAGATTTCGTCCGACTATCCCAACATTCAATACCGGTTCACTTATGGTGACGGCAGTTCAAGCGGCTGGCAGAACAGTTCAAGATCGATTCACGCATATCAAAGTCCCGGCCGATACTTAGCCTACGTCGACATCGGCGACGATAAGACGAAACCGCTGGGCGGCAGTACGAGAAAGGGAATTGAAGTAAATCAAACATCGCCCTTTACTGTTGCATTGTCAGTGAATCCGAGTCCGGCGAAGGCGCGCAAGCCGGTGAATTTCACGGCTAAGTGGTCACCCGGAAGTTCGAGCGGCGCAGAGTATCGATTTTATTTTGGCGATTCTCAATCCACCGGCTGGCAGACCAGTCCATTAGCGAGCCACATTTACCGGAACGCCGGCAACTATCGGGCCCACGTTGAGGCGCGTCCTGTTTCTGGCGGACGAAGCGGAATCGCTACCAGTGCGCCTACGGCGATTGATGTTGAAGAACCGGGTGGAGTGACGCCCGACCCAACTCCCGCTCCGACGCCACGACCGAGCCCGGCGCCAAGCCCTGCGTCGTCGCCGTCATCATCGCCGACACCTTTGACCTCGCCGTCGCCAGACCCAACCGGCACGAATGGAAACGGCGGTGGCTCTTCATCGTCTCCATCTCCGGGCGCGAGCACGTCGCCCGACCCGAACGCTTCGCCGGCCAGCGGATCTTCTTTGATTGATGGCTTCGGTCCGTTTGGTCTCTCTGATAACTGGTGGAAGTACCTGCTGATTGCTCTGTTGATTTTGTTTGTTATCTATCAGATGGCGGGGCTGTTCGTGCCGCAACCAAAATTCGCGGCGTTTTCCGACCCGGGCGTCTCAGCGCTGGCAAACAACGAGCGAAGGCTGCCGCTTGATTTTCAGTTGTTACTGAACCGGAATGTCACGACCGGCTCTTATTCCGTTGAAACAGGCGGATCGAGTCTGGTGAAAAATGCCGACAGTAAGAGCGATCGGCAAATTCTTGAGATTTGAGGAAAACAATGACTGAACCGAACGTTACCCTTCGCGATGTTTTCGAGTTGCCCAAAGACGGCGCACCTGACCCTGAGCCCGCGCGCTGGCAAGCAGTCCAGGATCGGATTCGAAAAGAGGTCAAAGACGTAAAACTTCCCGCAAAGATGCATGACCTCGGACCAAAAATCCTGGAACTGTTTGATGTGCCCCTGCCTACCGTGCTGGTGACGTCGTGGAAAAAAGCCGGCAGTCTTCAGGAAATCATTGCCCAGTCAAGAGAGGCGCCTGACGAGGTCAAATACCTCGAACTGGCGGAACACACTATCAATTGTGAACAGAAACCTCATATCGAGATGAGGATCAAAAACCTGCCCGTGAAGAAGATTCAATTTGTGGTAAAGCTGCTGTTCAAGTTGAAGGGTTTTGTGCTGAAGGTCCAGAACGGCGCCATCAAGGAGATCCAAACGGGCAACTTCGAAGCGAAGGGAACTGTCTCGTTCGCCGGGCAGATAATTTTGGAAAAGAAACTCTCGCCAATTAATCTGCCGGGACGGGTGGACGTCCCGGCATTAATCGGTGAAATTCAATCGGTGTCGCTGGCGTCACAGCCCATCGCTAAGGCGCAGTCTGTCTAGCTGTCCATTCCGCACAACGCGATGGATCCAGAGCTACCCATCCCTGGAACCCAAATTACTTATCGACTGGCCGTCGGACTGCTGATGTTTCTGCTGCTGCCGGTGTCGCTGGGAGCGCAACAAACAACCTCGCTGGCAGGCTATTGGTCCTTTGAATTAGATCCTGTTGATGTAGGAGTGCGCGAGCAATGGTTCACGCGCGGCTTACGAAATCGAATTCAACTTCCCGGAATACTTCAGGCCCAAAAGTTCGGAAATCAGATCACTACGGCAACGCCATGGATGATCACGCTTTTCGATCGCTACTGGTATTTGCGTGATGACTTCAAGGAATATATTTTGCCGGGGAAAGTAAAAGTGGCGTTCCTTTCGCAACCGCCCTTGCACTACCTCGGCCCAGCCTGGTACCAAAGAGAGATTCTCATTCCTCAACCGTCGGCTGGCCGCCGCACAGCGCTATTTCTCGAACGGCCGCATTGGGTGACGAGCGTATGGATTGACGAACGCTCGCTCAGTTACTCAACCAGTCTTGTCGCGCCACACGTCTATGACCTTGGTACGATTTCTCCAGGCAGGCACCGGCTTACGATTCGCGTGGACAATCGCCTGCTGCTTCCATATCGTGCCGATGCTCACAGCGTTTCCGATTCCGCCGGCGGGAGTTGGAACGGAATTGTGGGCCGGATTGAGTTAATCGAAACCGGTCGTGTCTGGATCGACGATGCTCAAGTCTTTCCGAATCTCAAACAGAGAACCATGCTGATCAAGGTTCGAGTGGGCAACTCGACCGGCCGCGGCGGGCAGGGAACATTGACCGCGATTTGGCCCGACATTGGCGTCGTCCCAGTGAATTGGAACGAGCAGGGAGGCACGGCCGAAGTCGAGGTACCGCTTCGTCTTGACATGGAAACATGGGACGAATTTCAACCGAAGCTCCACGAGTTACGACTGTGGCTAAAGGCGCCGGGCATTGACGAATACAAGGATCTTACGATTGGTCTCCGGGACTTTCACGCTGAAGGAGATCAATTTGTGATGAACGGCAGACAGATTGTTTTCCGCGGAACGACCAACGGCGGCGACTTTCCGCTAACGGGTTATCCACCTACCGATATCAAGTCCTGGTTGACTCTGTTTCAGACCTGCAAAAGGTGGGGCCTGAATCATATGCGGTTCCATTCCTGGTGTCCGCCCGAGGCCGCTTTTGCCGCGGCCGATCAAGTTGGCTTCTATCTGCAGATTGAACCCGGGATGTGGAACGAGATCAATCCGCACACCCCGACCGACCGAGTGCTTTATGAAGAGACTGATCGAATCATCAAAGAGTATGGCAACCATCCCTCCTTCATGCTCCTCTCAGCCGGTCATGAACCCATCGGAGGTTGGCAACTCTCTCTTCCGCGGTGGGCTGCGCACTTTCGCAACAAAGATTCGCGCCGGCTTTACACCACCGGCACTGGACACTCTGAGCGGGAGATACCAAAACTCACGGACGGCACAGATTACCTGGTGGTCCATCGGATTGGCCCGTTGACGTTACGCCGCGAAGCCGGCTGGTTCGGCGCGGATTTTCGCCAGGCTCTAATCGAAAATGATATCCACATTCCGGTGATTTCTCATGAGGCCGGTCAATGGGCCGCGTATCCGGACTACGAAGTAATCAAGAAGTTCAAAGGCTACCTGCGCCCCGCGAACTACGAGATCTTTCGCGACTCAATGGAAGCGCACGGATTGCTCGAAAAGAACAAGGCTTTCGCTAATGCATCCGGTCG
Organism: Pyrinomonadaceae bacterium; assembly: GCA_035274925.1. GTDB lineage: Bacteria > Acidobacteriota > Blastocatellia > Pyrinomonadales > Pyrinomonadaceae > UBA11740. The sequence continues at coordinate 6,692 of DATENS010000212.1, forward strand.
CTTTCAATTCGAATGCTACAAAGAAGAAATCGAAGCCAACCTGCGGACCCCCGGACTAAGTGGATTTCAACTGTTTGATTTGCACGATTATCCCGGCCAGGGTACTTCGCCGGTGGGATTGCTGGACCCGTTCTGGGAATCGAAGGGTTATGTGACGGCTGACGAGTTCCGAGAGTTTTGCAACGCGACCGTGCCTTTGGCGCGAATGGCTAAGCGCGTATTTACGACCAGCGAATCTTTCGATGTTCAAATCGAAGTCGCCCATTTTGGACCTGAACCGATTGAAAACGCGAAGGCAGTTTGGCGGATCGAAGGCGATCCCCCGATTGCCGAAGGTGCTTGGGACGTTCCAGTTCTTCCGATCGGAAAAAACCTGGCGCTGGGGAGGATTTCGATGGGACTGGGAAAACTGAAAGCACCAAGTCAGTACAAGTTGAGTGTAACAGTCGGACCGGCTTCCTTTTTCGATCCTACGACGCTGCAGATCAGACCCGACCCGAATGCAGTTCGCGGCTCTACCTATTTCGTGAATTCCTGGACCTTCTGGGTTTACCCGGCGACTGTACCCGACGAATTCCGCGGGACGGACAAGTGTCCCGTAACGCGCCCGCCGGAATTCTTGATCACACGTTCGTGGGATGAAGCAGAGAAAAAACTTGCGGCGGGTGGCAAGGTCTTGTTGGTGCCGCAACCTTCGGATCTTGATTGGAGTAATCCGCCGCTCGACACCGTGCCGATTTTTGGGAATCGACTGCTGCGGCCGGCTTGGGGGCGAATGCTGGGGTTCTGGATTGAGGCTGATCCGGGTAAGTCCAAAAGTTACGCGCTTGGCAACTTTGTAACGTCATCAAGTTGTGATTGGCAATGGGCTCAGCTTCTTTACGGCGCCCGCGCCATCAATCTCGATCGCTTGCCTCGGGAACTCGAGCCAACCGTGTGGGCAATTGACGATTGGAATCGAAATTACAAGCTCGCTGCCATCTTCGAGTGTGCAGTTGGGGAGGGAAGGCTGTTGGTTTCCGCGATCGACGTCACGAAAACGTTCGATCGCAATCCGGTCGCGCGACAACTCAGATACTCGCTGCTGAACTACATGGCAAGCGATTGTTTTCACCCGACTGCGCCCATCTCGCCCAGTCAATTGAAGAGCTTGTTTTTCGATACAGGCATCATGGAAAAGTTAGGCGCCACAGCCCAGTTGAATGGCGAGCCCGCGAGTAGCCTGATTGACGGCGATCCCAACACGTTCGCTCTAGCCGGTGACTCGAATGCGCCGCTACGCGAACTGTCTGAAATCGTAGTCAGCTTTCCTGAGCCGGTAGCAATGTCAGGTTTGGTCGTCATGCCGCGGCAAAACCATCGCGAGCATGAAGGCGAGATTCGTGAGTACGCCGTGCAAGTCAGCGATGACGGGCGGCTGTGGCGAGGCTTGATGCAGGGAGAATTCGTATCGACTTTAGCCCCACAACAGGTTCAATTTGGAAAACCGATCACAACCCGCCACCTGAAACTCGTCTCGCTCTCCGGTTTCGGGCCCGACAAAATGACCTCGTTGGCCGAATTGGCCGTGATCTATTCCGGCCCTCGGCTCAATTGATCTTGTTAACGGTACTTTAACCCTTCTCCCAGTCAGCCCGGGTCAACGGCGTGATCGGATCCAGGCCTTTAGCAGTGAGCGCGGCGTTAATCCCGGCCAGTTCTTTGGCAAGCCACGCGTCGAAATCCCTGCCAACGTCTCCGAGTTCACGAGCGATCGCATCGGCGCGATCCATTTGTGTCTGGGTCGGACGGCCTTCGTAGTTGTTTACGTTGCCGTACAACTCAGTCAGGTTCTCTCGCAGCCGCTCTTCGCCGGTGATGGCCCCGCCTTCCTTGGTGGCCACGATCTTCCGCCGCAACGCATCGACCTGTTGCGAAGCTGCGCGCAGCCGCGCGACCAGCGCATCGCCCGCGGGTAGTTTGGACGCTCGATCGTCCAACGCAAGTCGCACGCGGTTGATGCGGTCGGTGGTGTAGGTCATATCGCCGAGCGAGTTGTAAATCTTCATCGCCAGGTCGAATTGCGCCTTTCGATCTCGCGCCGGATAGTTCGCGCGCGGATCGCCCACAACCTGCAGCGGCATCGAGTACACGTTCTTGTCCTTGGTCAGCTTTACCGTGTAGGTTCCCGGCAAAACACGCGGACCGACCGCGGCGGCAAATGCGGCCGATGCCGCCGACGGCACCTTGGGCGCTTTCATGCGCATCGACCAGAGTACGCGGTTCAATCCTCGACGTTTGCTGCTGGGAATTGTGCTCACCAGGTTGCCCTGCGCGTCAAAGACTTCCAGTTTCATATCGCCAAAGATGTGGCGCTTCTTCTGGTAGAAGGTGATCACAGCCTGATCAGGAGGATTGTCGCCGACGAAAACGGCATCGCCGGTTGACCAGCCGCCGTTGGCCGGGATTCTTTGCACGACGGGTTTGCCCTGAATGAATTCCGCTTCCTTGGCCAGCGTGTCAGGCGTCAGCTTACGCAGCGGCGTGATGTCGTCAATGATCCAAATGCCGCGGCCATGGGTGGCGATCACCAGATCGTGATCGCGCGGGTGGATGACCAGGTCGCGCACGGCGACGCTGGGCAGGTCGTTGCCCTTGTATTGGGCCCACTGCTTGCCACCGTCAACCGATACCCAGAGACCAAACTCAGTGCCGACAAACAGCAGATCCGGATTGACCAGATCCTGCTTCACCACATGCGCGTACCCGCGCACTTTGCTGTTTTCCGGAACCACGGACGTCCAGGTCTTTCCGTAGTCCGCCGTCTTATAGACGTATGGCCGCATATCACCGAAGGTGTGCATGTCAAAAGTGGCAAACGCAGTCCCTGCATCAAAGGGGCTAGCCTGAATCGAAGAGACCCATGCGTTCTTTGGCACGCCGGCCAGGTTGCCGGTTAAGTTCGTCCAGCTCTTGCCCGCATCGCGCGTAATCTGAACGTTGCCGTCATCGGTGCCCACCCAGATCACGCTGCCGTTCTTTGGTGATTCGGCAATTGAAAAGATAGTGGTGTGCATTTCCGCGGACGAGTTGTCGACCGTAATTCCTCCCGATTGTTCCTGCTTCTGTTTTTCGGGATCGTTGGTAGTGAGATCAGGCGAGATGCGTTCCCAGGTCTGCCCATGATCCCGCGAGCGGAAAAGGAATTGCGAACCAATGTAAACCGTTCCCAATTGCGTCGGGCTGATGTGAATGGGCGTGTTCCAGTTGAAACGCATTTTGCGCTCCTGGTACAGAGGAAGCGGTTGAATCGACCGCGTTTCAAGTGTCTTTCGGTTCACGCGCCCAATGTAACCGCCCTGCGCTTCAGCATAGATGTAGGTCGGGTCTGACGGATCGGCAAACATCCAAAATCCGTCGCCCCCGTACATGTTCTCCCATCGGCTATTGGTGATCCCGCCGGGATATTGCGAGTCGCCGACCCATGAGCTGTTGTCCTGAAGTCCACCGTAGACGTGGTAAGGCATATCGTTGTCCACGCTCACATGGTAGAACTGCGAGACCGGCAGGTTTTCACCTTTCCACCAGTGATTGCCGCCGTTGTATGAAAACCAAAGCCCACCGTCGTCCCCCACTATCAAGTGATCCGTGTTGTTCGGATCGATCCAAAGATCGTGAAAGTCGCCGTGCGCACTTCCGGAAATGTTGTTGAAGCTCTTTCCGCCATCGCTGCTGGCGATAAGCGACAGGTCAGGCTTATAAATCTTGTTCTCGTCTTTGGGATCGACAATCAGGTTTGAGAAATAGAAGGGCCGCCAGATCATGTTCTGACTGCGATCGAGCGCCGTCCAGCTTAAGCCTCCGTCATCGGAGCGGTATAAGCCGTCTCGAGGCATCTCTGCTTCGATTACGGCGTACACGACATTTGGTTTTGATGGCGCGATGGCCATGGCAATGCGGCCCCAGGGCTTTGGCGGCAATCCTTTGGCGTTGATGTCTGCGATCTCGCTCCAGTTATTTCCGCCATCGATGCTTTTGAACAGGCCACTGCCGCTGGTCGCGGTCGGTCCCTCGCCGCCGGAACGAAACGTCCATCCCTTGCGTCGAAAATCCCACAAACCTGCGTAGAGCGTCTTCGGATTCTTGCTATCCATCGCGATCATCGAGCAACCAGTGGAGCCGTTCGGTCCTTTGAGAATCTTTGTCCACGTCTTGCCACCGTCGCTGGTTCGATAGACACCGCGCTCGTCACTGTCACTCCAGAGTTTTCCCGGCACGCAAACTAAGACGGTGTTGGTGTTGCTCGGATCCACCAGAATCTTCGAAATGCGTTCCGAATTAGGCAGCCCCATGTTGGTCCAGTTGTCGCCACCGTCTGTCGATTTGTAAACACCATCGCCGACTGAGACGCTGTTGCGCGTCCAGGACTCGCCCGTTCCCACCCAGATTGTCTTGGGGTTCTTGGGATCGATAGTGACCGCGCCTATAGATTGCACCGCCTGTTTGTCGAATACCGGCTTGAAGGTCGTGCCGCCATTCGTCGATTTCCACACACCGCCGCTGGCCGAACCCACGTAAATCGTGAGGCGTTGGCCCTCGTGGACGGCGTCGAGCGCGCTGATGCGACCGCTCATTGCGGCTGAGCCGATATTGCGTGCGCCCAGACCAGAAATCGCATCTGAGTCGACTTTAACAGCGGTCGTTTGCGCCCGCGCGCTGGAAGCGCCAGCCAAGGCCATGGTCAGAACCAAAAGCATCAAAAGTGAATTCGTTTTCATTGATGAGATCCTCTGGGATTAGAAATTGTTTTTCGAGCAGTCGACTTACGGTTTCTTCGGCATGGAAAATCTGTTGTCGTCGAGTGCGACGTTCGCCTCGATCTTTTCAATGGCGATCTTTTGCTTGAACTGGCTGCCCTTGGCGCCAATCTCCACCGACCAGGGCATGTACCAGCCGGCCACTTCCTTGTAATCGCCGAGCACGGTTTCAATCTCAACTTCATTGCCGCGAATTATTCGCTTGGTTTCGATCTTGATGGGCACGTAGTAATCAGTGTCCATGTAGAAGTGACGGACCTCGCCATCGGCCATGGTCACTTTCAACTTGTAAGTATCGGTGCCTTCGACTTCGTCCATGCCAACGAACTCGACTTTGTTTCCTTTTTCTTTGTAGTTCACCAATGGCCCGTCAAAGTCCGCGTCCTCAAGGATGCTCTTTAGCTCGCCTTCACCCATGGCCTCGGGATCTTTCTTGCCTTGCCACGGCGCGATCCTCCAACCGACCTTCCCGTCATAAGCACTGGTGCCCACCAGGCCTTGAATGGTGATGTCCTGACGCACCAGGTTGGGACGTTTGTTTTCTTCCACGATCGGGATTTCGAAACCGCCGCCGGCAATGACCTTTCCGGTGCGACGCATGGATTTGACGGCCTGAATTTTCTCCATGCCGCCGATGGTCTTTACGTATTTGGCGATGATTTCGTCAGCCGTCTGAGCAGATACGCCGGCCGACGCGCACGCCAGGGTGATGAGAGCGAACATTACTTTACGCATTAGGTTTTCTCCTTAATTTCAATAGCATCCGGCGGTGATGAGCTAATACGGATAGCACGAGCTAAAAGTTTTGAAAAGTCCGGGTTCGAAACGCGATAAATTCTGCTCGAAACGGACGCCGATTCCTAGCGTTTTCTCGCCGTCTTCCTCTTCACCGGAATCAGTGGGGTATTTTGGCCGGCCTCGAGCGCCTGTCCCTGCGCAATGCTCGCCGCTCCGACTGCGAACTGCGTGCGGCGCGTCACTTTCGAAAGCAACCGGTTCATTGTGTCGTCATCAAGTTGGGACGCGTCAACCCCCGATGATTCCAGCTCTCGACGCAAATGCCAGGGCCGGTTGGTTGAGCGTTCATAAACATCCGGATAGATATGCAGCGTGCGCTCTTCGACCACCAGCGTGTCGTAATTAATGTCCACGGGTATTGGCTGATCGAGTTTCACGACCAGCGTGCGTTTGCTGCGCTTTGCTGCTTCGATTCGTTTGCGTGAAACCGGCACACTTCGCGCCGCGATGATCTTGTTCGCCAAGTCGTAAAGATCAGCGCGCAGCATTCGAACACAGCCATGCGAAACCAGATTGCCGACGTCGCTTGCGCTCCTGGCTTCGTGAATCAGATACGGCCCACCGAGGGGAATCTTCATCTTGCCGAGTGGGTTGCGTGGATCACTCCCTTTGATGACCGCTCCCGGCGTGATTCCATTTTTCCCGCTCACCCAGTCGCTGTCCGGCGGTATCCATGACGGGTTCCAAATGATTTCGGCCGCCTGAGTTTCGCCGATATAGATGGGATAGTTCTTCATTCCCACACCGATGTAATAAGACTTGACCTCTCGTCCGTTCTGCCACAGCGTCAGACGAAACGACGGCACATTCAAAGTAAGGCGAATGTCGCGCTGTCCCGGCTCGAATTCTCCCAGCAAGACGCGCCCGCCAGTTATTTTGTCGGAACGCTCAGATTCGTGGCGGTCGGCGGCGGTTTGTGCGGAGATCCAATTAGGGCCGCCCAAAATCAAAACAAAAAGAATTATGTGGAAGAGACTCCAGCCCACGACTCTTAAACTATTCGAGCTGTTCATAATTGAATCCGGGGAATGAACCTATGAAATCACAAAAGAGTTTTTGACGGAAGCGCGTCCGGTAGTGATGAAGGCATGGTATATACTTCGGTCGCTTTGGCTTTCTAACGTCGTGGTTGAGTTTCGTTTCTTATGGCAATCCTGGTAACTGGCGGCGCAGGTTACATCGGCAGCATCATGGTCGATCTCCTGCTGGCGCAGAACGAATCCGTGGTCGTGCTCGACGATCTCTGCCGCGGACATCGCGAAGCAGCATGACATCGAAGCCTCCGCGAAAGCTCGAACACTCCTGGGTTGGACGCCCGTTCATAAGTTGGACGCCATTAACGAGAGTGCGTGGAAATGGCACCAATCGCATCCCAATGGTTATGACTCGCCAAAGTAATCGAACGCCACCGATACCCGATCAATCGTGAAACGCATTCTGCATGTCGTGGGCGCGCGCCCAAATTATATGAAGATAGCTCCGCTCGTGCGCGAGCTTGCCAAACATCGCAACGATTTCATGCAGATGCTCGTGCACACCGGTCAGCATTACGACGACAACATGTCGCAGATTTTTTTTGACGAGCTGGAAATGCCACGGCCGGACATCAACCTGGAAGTGGGTTCGGGATCGCATGCTGAGCAGACCGCGCAGGTAATGATGCGTTTCGAGCCGCTGCTCGCCCAATTTGCTCCCGACTGGGTCGTAGTACCCGGAGATGTGAACTCGACGTTGGCATGCGCCCTGGTTGCGGCCAAAGCCGGCATTAAGGTCGCGCATGTCGAAGCCGGTTTGCGCTCGTTTGATCGCACGATGCCGGAAGAAATAAACCGGCTGCTGACTGATCAGATTGCTGATCTCCTTTTGACGACTTCGAGTGATGCCGGTGAAAACCTCGTGCGGGAAGGAATGGCGCCGGAAAAAATTCATTTTGTCGGGAACACGATGATTGACACGCTGGTGCGGCTAATTCCACTTGCCGAGAAGCGCTGGCCGGCGCTGCGTGCCCAGTTTCACCTTGATCGATTCATTCTGGTCACGCTGCATCGGCCAAATAATGTGGACCAAGCGGCGGGACTCAGCGAGATCATTTCAGCTCTTAATGAAGTAAGCGCCGAGCTTCCGGTTATTTTTCCGGTGCATCCACGTACCCGCGCGCGCATCGCGGAGTTCGGCATCATTATGGGCGAGAACGTAAAACTGACTGAGCCGATCGGCTATGTTGATTTCCTCGCGTTGCAGGCGCATGCCACCGTGGTAGTTACGGATTCCGGCGGCGTCCAGGAAGAGACGACCTATCTCGGCGTGCCTTGTTTTACCGTCCGGCCGAACACTGAAAGACCGGTAACGATCACCGCCGGAACAAACCGGCTGGTTGAGAAGGACCGGGATGAAATTGTTCGATCCATTCGCGCAGCTCTGGCCGGCCGGCGTGACTCGCAAAAAAAGTGTCCGGAATTGTGGGACGGAAAAACTGCGGAAAGAATCGTCCGATTGTTTCGAGCGTTGAGAAGATGAAAAGTGCAGGTTCCTAAACCGACAAAAGCGGCGCAAAGGATCGCCGCTCGTAACGAGATGGGAAATGGTGAGGCGTGTAGGGATCGAACCTACGACCCGCAGATTAAGAGTCTGCTGCTCTACCAACTGAGCTAACGCCCCACAGCGAAGGGAAAAGTATACGCGCGAGTAAAGCAGTGTCAAGAATGCGAAGTGCGAAGAGGTTGCCTTTCTTTGCGACTTAGCGCCTTTGCGTGAACCTTCAGATTGTTAGAAGGGCCAATTTCACGCGAAGACGCAAAGTCGCAAAGTATCGCAAAGGCAACATAGGACCGGCATCGCGTTCCGAACCGGGACGAAACAAGGGGGAGACCTGGCGTCCTATGAACATCGAGCTCCTGCCGGGGCTTCTTGTATGAATCTTGATGAATCGCGATTCCAAACGTAGCGAAAAGGCGAACGATAAAAGTGTGAAACGCCGGCGGCTCCGCGCCAAACTGCTCCTGCTGCTCACAAGCTTTCTGTTTTGCCTCATCGTGATCGAGATTGGGTTGCGTATTGCCGGATTTTCTTACCCGGAGTTTTATGTCGTCGATTCCCGCCGCGGTTATTCACTGAGACCCGGTGTGGAAGGCTGGTATCGCAAGGAAGGCGAGGCGTTCGTACGCATCAACAGTGACGGCCTGCGAGATCGCGAGCACGCGAAGACGAAGCCGCCCAACACGCTACGCGTCGCAGTGTTGGGAGATTCCTATGCTGAAGCCCTGCAGGTTCCGATTGAAAACAGTTTTTGCGTCATGCTCGAGCAGAAGTTGCGGGAGTGTCAGGCCAACACCGGTCGGAATGTTGAGGTAATAAATTTTGGCGTGTCGGGATACGGCACGGCGCAGGAGTTAATCACGTTGCGTGAAAACGTGTGGCAGTATTCACCGGACATTGTTCTGCTG
>DATENS010000213.1:0-15533 GCA_035274925.1 Pyrinomonadaceae bacterium
CCCGCACCAAGTCCCGTTACGCTTTCCGCAGAAGAGCTGGCAACGAAAACCGGAATTTATTGGAATCCTGTAAACGAAGACAGGTGGACATTAAGCCTAAGAGAGGGGAAGCTGGTTGACCTCGGCGGCGACGTGCTGTTGCCGCTTTCCAACGAGCGTTTTCAAGTTGTGGGACAGCGACGTGAACTGATATTCGAGACACCACCCCAGGGTGGTCGCCCGCTCAGACTGCGTCAAATAGATGAGGGCAGCCAGCCCGCGATCTACGAGGCTGTGCCAGCGATGACGCCCACATCGGCGCAACTGAACGAATATGCTGGGAATTACTACAGTGAAGAACTCAATGTGACATACACGCTATTCGTTGAAGGTGGGAAACTGACGTTGCGACGCAGAAGGAGTAAAGATATGCCGCTTGATCCTGCCTTTACGGATGCTTTTAGGAGGGAAGACCTGGGCTTTCTGAGGTTCACGCGCAATAAGCAAAACCGCCTGAACGGTTTCCTGCTTACGGCGGGGCGCGTTAGAAGGTTGCGCTTCGAAAGAAGGAAATAGCAACGGCTCCTAAGGTAACTGCGCGACATCGTGCTCCAATGATGAGACTACGTTCTGGACTCAGGAAAGCAGACTTGGAATGACCCAAACTTCAAAAATTCTTGCCGCGGGCCTCTTTGCATTGGTACTGCTCGTCCTCCCAAGCTCGTCCTTGTCGCACACGCCTCCGATCAAAAACACCCAGGATGTTTCCAGTCAGGATAGGAAACGGCTGGAGCGTTTGGAGAAACAGGTCGAAGAGCTTCGCGCGATCCTAAAAATTCCCGGCATGTCCGCCGCCGTCATCAAGGATCAAAAGGTCATCTGGATCAAAGGATTCGGTTTAGCGGACCTCGAGAACAAGGTTCCTGCAACGTCGGACACGCTTTTCCACCTTGCCTCGGTAACCAAGACGTTTGGGTCGATGCTGATCATGCAGCTTGTCGAGCAGGGGAAGCTGAGCCTCGATGAGCCGATGTCGCATTACTCGACTGACTTCAAGGATGATTCAGTCAAGATCAAACACCTTATTACGCACACGGCAAGTGGGACGCCCGGCGAACGTTTCCAATACGACGGGAATAATTATGACTATCTGACGACCGTCATCGAGAAGAAGACGGGCAAAACGTTTGAACAGGTGGTGGTCGAGACGTTTTTTGATCCCCTGGCGATGACCAGTAGCGTCCCTTATCACAACGTTGTGGTCGATGCGGACAAGTGGACGGCTACGCTGGGGAAGGAACGTCTTGATCGCTACCAGAAGAACCTCGAGGCATTCGCTCAACCTTATATGTATTACGGCGCCGGGGAGTTGATCCACGATTCCTATCCGGGCAGGCATTACCGGGGCGCTGCGGCCGGGTTGTTATCAACGGTTCGCGACATGGCTAAGTACGACATCGCGATCGACCAGCACGCGATTATTAAGAAAGAAACGCAGGAACAAGCCTGGACGCCTTTTGTTTCGAATAGCGGTAAGCGACTTCCTTATGGGCTCGGCTGGTTCGTAATGAATCATCACGGAACCAGGCTCATCTGGCATACCGGAGACTGGGGCTCAGGATTCTCAGCGTTTTACTTCAAAGTGCCCGAGAAAAATCTTTCGCTCATTATGCTTGCCAATAGCGAGGCACTCGTCGAGCACCAATATTCGATCGGCGAGGTGATGGTGGACGACGCCGTTAGAAATGTATTCGTTTGCAGCTTCCTGGGCGCCTGGAACCTTGCACACGGATGTGAAAAGAGCTCCCGCACTGCCATGGCCAAGTTTATCGAGCAGCGCCGGGCGAGCGCGAAGGTCGCTATCCAGGTTTCGCCGAAGGTCCTTGAGTCTTATGTCGGCAAATACCAATTCGAGACCCTGAATAACCGGATCTTTATTGTCACGCGCGAGGGCGACCAGCTACTCGTCCAGGAGCCGGGGAGACCGGGCTTTCAGGTATTCGCCGAGTCGGAGACTAAGTTCTTTCTGAAGACCAGGAAGTGGACCCTTGTGTTTACCAAACCCGAAGGCCAAGCCGCCGAGTTGAGCATCGTCGAGGGTCAGGCCAGCTTTCCCGGTAAAAGGATTCAGTAAGAATTCCTTCTTCCATTGGTGGTGGATCGCACACACGGCAGCGCGTGCGCCTGGCGGGAGGACAATGAAATGGAGCGAATATGCACTTTGAGGCTTTTCTTTGCGGCTTTGCGCCTTTGCGCGAAGCCTGAACCCACGAAAGAGTAATCTCACGCAGAGACGCCGAAAGCGCCAAGACGCAAAGTCAAAATTAAGCCTCCTCCCACCCTTGCTGACCAAAAGCGGCCTTCTGGTTTACAATGCCGACAGGTTAGGTCAAAGAAATACCTTTCCTGATTTGCGAGGATCCAATCTCTTGTCAAAATTGAATTACCCCCAGGCTCTTACTCTCCTGTGCGTTGGTGTCCTGTGCCTCGGCTTGAGCATCGGGCTAACCGCGTGCGGTAACCGGGCTGTATCCGAAACCAAAGCCGGGCCTCTCGTCGAAAAGCCAAAGCCGCCCAGCGCCGTGCCCATGTGGCTCGGTAACAGCACGCGTAACTTTTATGGCACCGGACCGTGGAAAGACGGCCAGCTCTCAATAGTCTGGGAAGTCGAAACCGGCTTTATCTCAGGACGGCTGCACAAGGATCCGTGGGGCGGAACATCATGGCCAGGCCAGCCTTCGATCGATAACGATCGTGTCTATTTCCCTTCGGCTGACGGAAACGTTTACTGCCTCGATAAAAACGACGGCGCCGTCATTTGGAAATTCAAAGGGAAGGATAGTTTCAAAGCCACGCCTGCCATCTTTGGCGACAAGATCATCGCGAGCGGTCTCGATCATCACCTCTATTGCCTCAATGCAAAGGACGGCAGTCTCATCTGGGATTACGAAACCGGCTTTGAAGTCGACGGCTCGACCGTGCTCGACGGCGATCGGCTTTACTTCGGCGCCGAGGATCGCAACTTCTATTGTTTGAATTTCGCGGACGGCACGCTCGTCTACAAAGTGCCGGTGGGTTCGGTCGAAGGCAATATCACGATGAAGGACGGCCGAGCTTACTTCAGTACTGAGCAGGGTGATCTCTACTGCGTCAATCCGGCGGACGGCTCGACGATCTGGAAAACAAAGATTGGCGCTGATTCAGATTCGACGCCGGCCGTGGTGAATGGATTTGTTTACACGGCGGCGGAAGACGGTGTGGTGCGCAGCTACAAGCAGGACACGGGCGAGCTGGTTTGGCAATTCGTTACTGAAGGCGGAAGTGTGGGACGGGCCAGCGAGCACAACGGTATCTGGGCCAGTCCAATCTTCTACGAGGATCGCATTTACATCGGCGCCGGCAATCATCACCTGTATTGCCTGACCGCCGACAAAGGCGAATTGGTTTGGAAATACAAAGCGCGCGCGGCCATCTGGGGCACGTCGCCGGTGGTCGATGGCCGAGTAGTATTCGGAGACAAGGCCGGATGGATGCACATGATCTCAGCCCGGGACGGCAAGCTGATTTCCGAACTCAAGATCGGCGATAACGTTAATTCAACTCCGGCGATTCTCGACGGACGGATCTACATCGGCGCATTTAACGGTAAGTTGTATTGCCTTGAACCTGATCCGACTATGCCGGAACCCTTGCCTACGTTGGAGCCGCGGAAAAAGTCTTCACGCTAAGACACTGTGATTCTTTTAGTCGACAACACTATCGAAGGCCTCGGTTCCAGCCCCAGAGAAATCCGCTCGGCGCTGGAAAAGATCGAGCCTCATCTGAGAGTCGTAACCGAGCCGTTTCAAAAGATCACTCCTGAATTTGTGAAGACACTTGCTCCTTCACACATCATCCTCAGTGGCCAGAGCCACCCTTGGGATCGCTACAAAGCTGACCAATTAGCCGGAATATTTCACGTCATTCATCACGCGCCGCAACCAATCCTCGGTGTCTGTGGCGGCCAGCAACAGATCGCTCTGGCTTACGGCGCGCGGGTCGATTTGATCGAGCGCATCGCTCCGGGCGAAGGATATGAAGGCGCGTTTCGGGAGCGTGGCTATTGCGAAGTCGAGCTCAACGCAAAAAACCGAAACGGAATCTTTGAAGGTCTTCCGGAGAACATCACGGTCTGGGAGTCACACTGCGATGAAGTGAAAGACCTGCCTGCCGATTTCACTCAAACCGCCACCAATCCCGTGTCACACATTCAGGCGATGCAACATACCTCGCGGCCGGTGTACGGCGTGCAATTCCATCCTGAGCTCTTTGACGAAGAGCATCCGCACGGCCGAACTATTCTGGAAAATTTTTTAAGGCTCTGATCATATTAAGCGGGCCATGTAAAAGTTGACACGGTCGCTGTTCGGGAGTATCGTGCGCGCGTTGATCGCACTGGCTAACCCACGAGCCCGCGCTTCTCGCAACTCGCGATGCTAGCCTCGCAACCCACGGCCAAGTCGAAAGAAGGTGTTCCATGGCCAGAATCCCCCGTCGCCTCGAATCTCATGAATCAAGTCGAACCTCTCAATTAGTCCTGCTCGCTTTGTTGTTGATAGGCATTTGGGTGTCGCTACTAAACACGGGACCATCCAGTCCAGAGCAAAGCGCCCGTGCTCAGAATGGCTCGCGGCTGCCGTCCAGCCGGGGATGCTCATCGTGTCCGCCCCCATCGCTGCGACGAATTTATGCTCCCGCGATTGAACTGAGTGAGGCGGCCCGTTGCGAAATAGTGCTGAATAGCCGCAGCGCAAATCCCGTCGATGTGACTCCGATTTTCTACACCATCTCCGGCAACGCAATCGTTGGTAACCCGGTCCAGCTTCAACCCGCTGAGATTCGTTTCATTCCGGTTGAGGAACTAATGCCGCAGTCTTTGCGCGGGCGTCATCGGGGGGGCGGGCTCGCGCTTTCTTACACGGGCAATGTGCTCGAAGTCTGGGCCCAGATCACGTTTCATGGAGTTGGCGGTGGCAGTGTTGATGAGACATTCAACATTCTGGAGGAGCCAGGCTCTGACATGCGCGAAGCCGTCTGGTTGATGCCAGGAAAAAGCACCGCCGTCATCGCCTTGGGAAATAGCTCCGACTCAAACATCCGCACGACCGCTCTCTGACGGGGATTCGCAAGAGATTGAGATCCCGGCCGGCATGACAAAGTTTATTCGCCGTCGCGCACGACAACGCGAGACAGACTCGATCAAACTTACTACTGCGGCACCGGCAGGTAGCTTAAGAGTTATGGGATTCGTAGTAGCCGATGACAACAGCTTTATCAGCAGCATGCGATTCAATGACACGAAGAAAATCGTCCAACCGAATCTTTATGCCACGAATCTCAGACTCAGGCATGCTGAGCCCCGCATAGTGTTAAAGAACACAAGCATTGCTCCAATCTCGGCGCGACCACGGTTCTTTACTGTGAACGGGGAATTGGATAATCCAGTCGAACTCCCGACAATGGCTTTGCTTCCCGAGCAAATAGTTGAAGTCGACCTCACTGCTTTGCGGACAGCCGCCGCCTCGCGAACTGATTTCGATTCTGTGAGTGTTGAAATCGAGAACAGCGGGGCGCCTGACAGCTTGATCGGCGCAGCTTACAGCTCAGACAACCTGACTGCTTTGACATACGATGTGCCATTACGCGATTCGGGAAAGGTGCGGAATCTGACGGGTAGTTACCCCTGGCGGATCGATAACGATTATTCGACGATTGTTTCGATCACCAACGTCGGCGATCGGCCGGCGCGTTTTCAGGTGGAGATTAGATATCCGGGAGGCCCTTATTCGATCAAACCACGACAGCTCGAGCCGGGCCAAACCGCTGTGTTTGATCTGCGCAAAATGAGAGATGACCAGACGCCGGATTGCACGGGTAAATCCCTGGGTGTGGATCGCGGCCAGTTCCATTGGAGCGTCGTTGCGACGCCCGGTGAAGCCCACCTGATCGGTCGCGCCGAAGTTGTCAGCCCCTCGGCGCGCGTCGTCAGTAGTTACTCATGTCCCACCTGTTGTCCCGATTCGGGTCCGTTTGGCGGCTTTAATCCCGGGGCTTACGGCCTTTACATCGACGGCTCTGTGGCCACGAACTCCAGCGGGCAATACTATGATTGTTACTGGAACAGTTATCCTACGAGCATTTGGTGGAGTTCACTCTCAACCTGGGATACGAGCGTGGCGACATTCGTGACGGGCACCGAAGATTTGCACGGTGAAGGCCCGGGTTTTACTTATGGAATCGGCAATTATGATCGCACAGAATGGTGGACCGACAACATGGACTGTTATCAGTATTACTCTCCCATGCAGGATAGTGCGAACGTGGATGTAGCAGGAGCTCCCGATCACCTTCAAATTGTCTCAGATGTAACTACGGAATTTTGTACAGGTGGCGGGCCCACTTCGCTCCATAGAACGATCACGTATCAAGTCGTTGACCAGTATGGCAATCCAGTTTCTGTTCCACTTTCAATCGCCGAAAGATTCTTTGCGCTGAATGATCATACGTGCGGCGCCGGCGCGCCGCAGCCATCAAGTTGCCACGTCTATTCGAACGGCCGATTCACGGACACGCTTTTTGCCGGTTGTACTCCTGTCGGCGGATCGTGCGGTTATGATGTACTTAATGAAATCGTATACTGCCAATCGCTAGCTGTTCCGAAGCCGCTCGGCAGACTAGACGAACACGTTCACGCCGATCGGATTACGGTTAATGGCAACTCCACTAACTTCCCGCCAGGTACCAACATTTATCCCTGAGATTTGTCTTATGAGAGTTTTGATCTCAACTGTCGTAATGCTCGCCGTTATTGCGTTGTCTCAAGCCCAAGAGTCGCGACGGGCAAAAGGCGTCTTTTCAATTACTGGTTACGTTCTTGACGTAAACGGAAATCTGGTTTCGGGAGCGGAAGTTCATGCGATGCCCATCGATCGGGGCGGTTTAGTACAGACGAGCGTCACGAGCGCCGGGAGATTCTCAATATCCCTCGATGTGCCAGGGAAATATCGCGTATACGCTTCAAGAGGCGATGTTGGCTATAAGAACATAACCGAGGAACTATTCACTCTGGATCCCGAAGCTATCCCGGAGGTTGTTGTGACAGAGCAATCTCCCAAACAAACGACCGTGGTAAAACTTCGCTCAAAGCAATCCTCTTTAACCAAGTTCGTCATTAGTTCCCGCCCGGGAGAGCCGCTCGATAGCGCTCAATTAATAGTACAAAGACGCGATAATCAAAACTACCGATACATCAGAACGCTCAAGGCCTTGGACCTAAGGCGATCAACAGAACTCTTACTCCCATCCCTTCCGCTCAGGATTGAAGTATCAGCTCCTGGCTACGAGACGTGGTCTTCCACTGACTCGGCTGCGCAACTGCAACCTAACAAGTTATTGTTAGAACGTCCTGGGACACGAGAGATTGTGGTGCAGCTGAGGCATGCGAAGAGAACTCGATGAGTGGGGCGGACTCGCGGAACTGTTAAAGTTCTCTGCAGCCAATAAGATGCGACAAGCCACAAAAGCGATCGGAGGGATTATGCGTGTCTGGATGGGATGTTTTGCAGTATGGATTCTAGCGGCAGCGGTTCCCGCTTTTGCTCAGACTTCACCCGCTTCAACAGAACTGTTGAGCTTCTCTGGAAATCGGGTGTTTTCCCAAAATGAATTACTAACCGTTACGGAGAAATGTCTTGCGGCCGATCCCAAATGGAACGAAATCCACGGCCCTGAAACTCTCGATTACTGCCTGTTAAAGCTCAAATTTTTTCTCTTCAGCAAAGGCTACTTACAGGCGGCTGTCGGTCAACCTCGTGAGGAAACCGATGGCGGACGACGAATTATTGTCCCGATTAAGGAAGGCGCGCTTTTCCGACTTGGCAAAGTTACCATCGAAGGTTCGAGGCTGTTGACGCCCCAGCAATTATTGGACATGCTCGACCTTAAGAGCGGCGATATTGCAGAGGGTGAGAGGTTCAATGTCTGGCTGTACGAACGGGCAAAGAGGGCCTATGAAAGACTCGGATATTTGCAATATAGTGCAGAGCTTGAACCGGCCTTCCAAACCAAGAGTGCAAGCGAGGGAATCCTCGATGTTCGCGTTATTATCGAAGAAGGAAACCAGTTCACGCTGAGATCAATTGAGTTTAGGGGACTTGGTGATATGAGGCCCGAGAGATTGTTTAGGGAAATGTTTGTTCAAAAAGGTGATGTTTTCAACAAAGAGCTTTTCGAGGAGAGTGTAAAGAGAATAGATCGACTGGCGAAATTTCAGGCAGTTGACGTCGAGAAGGATGTGGACTATAGAGTTGTCAGTGACAACCAAGTTGACTTGACCATCCACTTGAAACCCTTACATTGACTACCGCTCGGATCAGAAGACGCCGTAACTCGACCTTGCTATTCATCTAAAACGCATGAAAGATCGCAATTGAAGACCCGCACTGATGCATTCTTAGGAATTTGTCGATTCGAGAACCGGAAGTGCCTTCGTCTCGAGAAGACTATTTCAACCAGCTGCTCATCACTAATCCTGATATCAAAGGCTTCCAGAAACTTTGTCGGCGGCCTGGGTGTCGATCGCGGGCAGTTCCATTGGAGCGTGGTGGCCACGCCCGGCGAAGCTCACCTGATCGGGCGCGCTGAAGTTGTCAGCCCCTCGGCGCGCGTCGTCAGTAGTTACTCATGTCCCACATGTTGTCCCGATTCTGGCCCTTTTGGCGGATTCTATCCGTACTCGTACACGCTCGCCATCGATGGATCAATCGCGACCAGTTCGAGCGGCGATTATTACGATTGTTACTGGAATAACTATCCGACATCAATTTGGTGGTCATCCCTCTCGATCTGGGATCCGGCGGTGGCGACATTCATGACCGGTACGGAAGATTTAAGCGGCGAGGATGCTGGATATACCCTGGCCCTGGGGACGTTTGATCGTACCGAGTGGTGGACTGATAACATGGATTGTTATCAGTACTACTACCCCGCACAGTCTGATGCAGGGGTCGATGTGGAGTGCACAAAACCCAGCAGCGAGACAACATCTGGTGTAGGCTGGGACAATCTTGATCCTACGCTGTATAAGTACGAACAAACGCTTTCTGCTTCCAGCGTCAGCTTCGTTGGTCGCACGGTCACGGAACAAGATCCCGGCGGGGGCGGGCCGATACGTGTCATTTCACGAATAGCGCTTGGGATCCGTTTGACAAAGTGACCGGCTCCAGTTGGACCGTAATAATCGGTAATAAATGGCGATATGATTTTGTTGGATATCATTCAGGCACAGTTAGTTACTATCGAAATCAGGGTCGCGCTCCCTGCGGCACAACTTTCCAGCAGCGGATGGTGATTGACTGCTCAACTGGACCTCTCCAGTACGTGGTCAACACTCTAAGCGCAGCGATTACTAGTACTACTGTCAGCAGCACACGCGCCGGAAACACTGCAGTTAAGACTTGGCCGTAGTGTCAATGTCTCAATTCCGCATGGGCTTGCTTTGCAGGAAGGATTAAAGACCATGGTTTCCCTCCGGAACAGAGTCGCTAACAAGCAATCGCTTGCGAATGGCCTGATTCTTACTTCTGTGATTACTGTCGGCCTTTTCCCGGTGAACGTCTCGCATTTTGAGGCGACATCGTTCAGCGTACGAGAACCTGCCAACGGTAAACTTCAGGCAATTGAAAGACTGTCAGTTAACAACGGACGTCCATTAGCCGAGGCTATCGTAGTCCTGGAAGTTAGGTTTGGCAGGGTTATTACCTACGAGGATCCGCCGTACGTTTTTGCCGGCGACATCAATGATGTTACCGAGAGTGTGCGAAGAGATTTGGATAAGTTTGAGCCTGGTCGGGCGCCCCGGGTTCTTGTGCCCAAAGGAGGGAAGTTCGACTTTGTTATCGTTCAGAATGCAAACGGATCTCCCGCTCAAGATCGCACGTTACAAAGGCTTGTTCACGACTATGCTTTAAGCGCTCAGTCCGCCAGATTCCGCCTCGAAAAAAGCGCGGATGCGTTTCATGTAGTTCCTACCCTGGTAAGAAACTCTTCCGGCAGGCTTACGTCACAAATACCGGTCCTTGACGCCCGAATAACGCTCCCTGCAAAAGAAAGAACAGGCTTCCAAGAAATCCGAGATTTTTGTGCTGAAGTAAGTAGAGTTACTGGCAAACAGGTTGTGATGGGCACCATACCGAGTCTATTGGCTGCGCACAAAGAACGTTATGGGATTCCGAACGCGACGACTGCGAGAATTGCCCTCGCGCGAATGCTAAAAAGATTCGAGGCAGGACGGGGCCTTTCATGGCGGCTACTCTATGATCCAGGCATGAAAATATTTGTGCTTAATATTCATTCAGTAAGTTAAGGGACACTCAAATAATCACACCCGCACCGGATGATCCTTCGCGTAAGAGTACGCGCACCAGGCCGAGATGATGTGAGCAACCCAGCCGAGCGTCCCGCCCGTGCCAATCCAGAAGCCGGGGGTAAAAATTAGCCAGAGAATCCCCGCGAGAATTCTTCCGTTGTAGAGTTGTCCCACTCCGGGAACGATAAAACTCAAAATACCGGCGAGCATTGGATCACGCATGGTCAAAACCTCCGCGCGATCGAATACGCCAGGACCTCAAATTTTGTTCATGGTTTTTGTGCCGGCGAGAGGCCGGCGTGCGCTTATTGAAGTTTGACGTCGACGATCTGCCCACCGAAGGCGCGCAACACCTGTTGCACGGCGGGATCCTGAGCGACGGCGTGGCGCGCTTTTTGTTTGGCCGGTTCTGCTTCTTCAGCCGCCGCCGGGTTCGCATCAGCGCCATTGCGGATTACAAAACGGAGTCCGATATCGCGGCCGCAAACTTCAGCACAGGCTTCGCGCAACGCTTTTGAATTGTCGGCGCGCGCCAAAGTGTCGCGGTAATGCTTCGCTTCAGGTGAAAACTCGATCACCAGTTCGTCGCCTTCCAGGTCCGCGCGCAAAGCTCCGTCGATGGCGGCAACTAACAACCGCCGCCGTTTCTGCTCGAGTTTGGATTTGATTTGGCCCACAAGTGAAGGATCGTTCGCCGTCGCGGGCGCGGGCTCAACCGTTTCAGTTTCGGCTGATGCCGCGGCCGATCGCGAACTCGCGGCAGAGCTGGCCCGGGGTGTGGGCGTAC
Source organism: Pyrinomonadaceae bacterium (assembly GCA_035274925.1). Taxonomy (GTDB): domain Bacteria; phylum Acidobacteriota; class Blastocatellia; order Pyrinomonadales; family Pyrinomonadaceae; genus UBA11740. Next base: position 11,172 of record DATENS010000213.1, read on the forward strand.
TGGCGGCGGGAGAAGCCTGCGGCGGCTTAACTTCCGCGGGCGCTTTGCCGGTGCGCAATGCGGTTTCGAGGGCGGCAATCCGCTGGACTAAATCGCCCAGGGGCGCCAGCCGGCGCATCTCCATCAATTTCACCAAGCCCACTTCGACCTGGTAACGCGGATTGGCCGCGTCTCTCAAGGTGCTTTCAGTTTCCGCGAGCGAATGAAAAAAGCGCACCAGATCCGATTGCGAGAACTGATCAGCCTGTTCCTTCAAAGCGGCGGATTGTGTTGACGCCGAGTCCAGAATCCTGGCATCGCCCGAGACTTTCACCACCAGCAGATCGCGCAGGTGCGCCAGTACGTCTCGCAGAAAATTGCGCAGGTTGTGACCCCGCATGACCACGTCGTCAACAATCGCGAGGGCTTCGGCCGGATTATTTTCGGCGATGCCCTTCACCACGCGCGCCAACACATCGGCGCCGGCCAGGCCGAGGGCCTTCTCGACGTCTTCGGTCTTGATTTTTGTCCCCGCAAAACTGATCACCTGATCGAAGGCCGACTGGGCATCGCGCATCGACCCGTCTCCGGCGCGGGCAATTTCACGGATCGCTTCGTCGGAGATTGAAAGTTTTTCCGCATCGGCAATTAGCCGCAGGCGCTCAGCAATTTTCCCGGTGGCGATCGTGCGAAACTCGAAGAGCTGACAGCGCGAGGTAATGGTCTCAGGAACTTTGTGCTCGTCAGTCGTCGCCATGATGAAGATGACGCGCGGCGGCGGTTCTTCGATCGTCTTCAGCAAAGCATTAAAGGCGGAGGCCGAAAGCATGTGGACTTCGTCCACGATGAAAACCTTGTAACGATCGCGCGCCGGCGCCACCGCAATGCTGTTGATGATTACATCGCGAACGTTATCAACGCCGGTGTTCGAAGCGGCGTCGATCTCGAGTACGTCCATCGAACGTCCTTCAGAAATCTCGCGGCAGGACGGGCAAGCCTTCTCGTCAGTAGTCGCGCAAGGCTTAGCGGTTGGCTTGTCGGACTTGTGACAATTAAGCCCTTTGGCCACCAGCCGGGCCGTGGTTGTCTTGCCCACTCCGCGCGCGCCTGAGAAAAGATACGCGTGATGCAGGCGATCGTGCTCGAGTGAATTCTGCAGCGTCCGGGTCAGGACTTCCTGGCCGGTAACGTCTTCAAACTTTTGCGGGCGCCACTTTCTGGCGATAACCTGGTATGACATAAGAGGGTGAAATAGAGAATAGTGAATCGTGAATCGTAAATAGAAATCGGGCGGCTTAGGTTCTATTCACGATTTACTATTCACTATTTACCATTTACGAAAGAGTCAGACTCCGGACTTACCCGCAACACACGCGGCTCTGGCTACCGTTGCTCCGTTCCCGGCCTGGCGGGGTTCACCGAACCCACGTTGTGCGGAGCCCGAAGTCTGATGAAGACATTGTAGGTTTCCAATTGTGAATTGTCGATTTAAGGATGCGAATTAAGTTTTATTTTTCCCGGTAGGGCTTTCGCTGCCGGTACAGCGTCAACCGCTGTCGCGCCCATTCGCCATTGGTCCTGGCGTAATCCGAAAATGACAGGGCTTTTTCCTGCCACTTGATGGCCTCGTCAAAGTTGCCCGACTCGGCGTAAGCCGCCGCCAGTGTCTCGAGAAATTCCGGCTGCGTTCCATTCGTCAGATCGGAAGCTTTTTGGGCGTGAGTGATTGCATCCTTGCCGTTTCGGAATTGGACCCGCGGCGATGTAGCCAGGATCCAGGCCAGCGCATTGTGCGCATCGGCATATCCCGGATCAATCTCGATCGCCTTCCGAAAGTCGGCAATAGCGCCGGCAAAATCCTTCATTCCGGTTTGCGCGAAAGCCCGGCCGTAGAAAGCAAACTTGTTCTGCGGATCGATGGCTAACGCCGCGTTGTAATCGGCAATGGCCCCGCGGAAGTTTCCCTGCTCGTCCCTTAATCCTGCCCGTTTGATGTATGTGTCGGGCTCGCGCTGGTTCAACTCGAGTGACCGCGCGTAATCTGCCATGGCGCCGGCTGTGTCCCGTTGTAATTGCTTGGCGTAACCTCGATTGGCATAGGCTGACGCGTGCCGCGGATCTATTTCGAGTGCCTTATTAAAATCAGTAATAGCGTCATCGAGATCGTGCTGCTGGCCGCGAGCAACACCGCGATTGAAATAGGCAAAGGCAGACTGCGGATCTATTTCGATGGCCTTATTGAAATCTTCGATTGCCGCCTCAGGTTCGCCTCGCAGCAGCCGCAAATGCCCGCGGTTGTTGTAGGCGGACGAGTAACGCGGATCCAGCTCGAGGGCCTTTGAGTAATCAGCAAGGGCGCCGTCCAAATCTCCCTTGGCCTTTTTCGAAACTCCGCGATTGTAGTAGGCCTTTGCCAATTGCGGATCGAGTTCGATCGCCCGGTTAAAGTCCGCAATCGCGCCGTCGTGATCGCCCAGGTCTCCGCGGATCGCACCACGGTTGCTGTAGGCCATCGCGTACCGGGGATCGATCGCGATTGCTTTGGTGAAATCGGCAATCGCCCCCTGCCGATCACCGCTGGCATATTTGGATTTGCCGCTTTCATTGAGAGTCAAAGCGCCGGCCGGCGTCTGGGCGCGGATCGGCGCAGTGGCGGAAATCAAAAGCAGGATGAGCGCGAAAAGCTTAAATCGCTGTTTTGCGATGAGCGATGATGCGTAAGAGTCCATTGATTCCCAAATGCAATAGCAGGTAAACGATGATCGCGATGATCAGCGGCATCATCAGGGTGTGGCCACCGTCGGTGCTGGGACTGGCGACAATACCTTTAAACGGACGATAGAACGGGTCCGTCACGGCGACAATGAAGCGAACGAAACCGGCACTGCTTCGCGCGGCGAGCAGGGCCAATACGAACCTCAACGCCAGCAGCGCGTAGATCACGTAGAAAATGTAATCAACGATTTGGGAAATGCGCGCCATGCCGCGCGCGCGTTCGACTTCGCGTTCCGTCTCGACTACTTCATCGACTGCTTTGGCGCGAAATTCACCGGCGACCTGATCGATGGCCGCGCCCTGTGTCGGTCTTGTGGCCGCGCGTTCAGCAATCTCGGCCTGCACTTCGCCCTCTACCTGCGATTTGACAGAACCGTGCTGCCCGGCGCGACGCGCCTCTTCTGCCGCCAGTTTGTTGTCTTCCATTGTGTCACCCCCGTTGGGAAATTAGATCGATAAACGCGGAGGGGTTAATTAAGTGCCGTTGAAACCGGAGCGCATGCGCCGGATGTTCGCGCCGGGGTATTTGCCGGTGGCTTTGACCGCCGCCAGCATGCGATTCGCGTCAGCGAGGGTGCTGCCGGCATAAACTGCCATGAATCGAAAGTTGTCATTCACACCCGTATAGAACAAATCACCGGGCTCGAAGCAGCGCGAAGTGAAAACTTTATTACTCGGAAACAAGTCCTGCGCACTTTGCCGGTCAGCTTCCGAAACGAAAACGTTGCAGTCGTCATTAGTGACCTTCACGCTCTTCAGGATCACGGCATAGAACAATTCCGTATCCCAGATCACCATATTCTGCGCGATGCGAAAAGGCAGTTGATAAGGTTGAAACTCTACACTTGTCTTGCAGGCAACTCGCGGATTGCCGCAAACGGAAGCATGCCTTACCGGACGCCGTTGGGCGGCGGCATCAGTCACAAAGATTCCGAAGACGGTGATGGCCACAAAAGCGCCAACAATAAGTTTGGGGAACAGCTTTCGTTTGATCATGGAATCCTCCTGAGACAACGTGATTGAGAAGCCGGCGGTCATTTCGGATTTTTAGCGCTACGTCAGCTCACAACAAGATGGCGGAAAGGGTGGGATTCGAACCCACGGTGCGGTTCCCCGCACACAGCATTTCCAGTGCTGCCAGTTAAACCACTCCTGCACCTTTCCAGCATTTCCGATTGCCAATTGCCTATTGGCGCGATACTCAGAAATCCAACAAATCGGGAATTGGCAATCGGAAATCGGCAATGTAATGGCGGAGAGGGTGGGATTCGAACCCACGGTGGGCGTTAACCCACTCCGGTTTTCGAGACCGGTGCACTAATCCACTATGCGACCTCTCCGCAAACGTACAGCCCTGTTCGTTTAGAAGCGGGCTACTGCCCGCTGGTCGGGCGGTAGCCCGACTCTAAACTTTTCGTCGTCGACGAACGCCCGACAAATCGGCGGGCAGTAGCCCGCCGCTAAACGATTTCCCTTTTTCTCTTTCTTCTGAAAAACTCCTGCATCAGTGCGCGACACTCATCTTCCAGAATTCCTTTTACTACTTCAATGCGATGATTTAACTGGGGCGCGTCGCAAAGATGAAAGTGAGATTCGACTGCTCCGGCC
>DATENS010000214.1:0-3976 GCA_035274925.1 Pyrinomonadaceae bacterium
AATTACCGACAGACACCGATTGTGAGGGCGAGCAGACTCTGTCATTAATCGGCGGGTACATTAGCCGCCCTGAGCAGCCGGCGGCCTGGTGAACATGAGGACATTGAACTATGAAGCTACTGATTGCAGTTGATTCTGCGATTTCAACCGAGGTACTCGTCCGTGCGGTTGGTGTGCGCCCGTGGCCCGAGGGTACGACAGCGCATGTGCTTTCAGTCGTCGCGGATACCGAGGTCTCGGAGGAACTATGGCGCGAAGAGGGCTATGGAAAGCGTGCCGTGCAGCGAGAAATGGAGAGGCGAGGCGAGCAAATAACTGCCCCATCAGTCGAGCGGCTCAAACAAATCGGCATCCCGGCGGAGGTGGTGGTGACGCGAGGCGACGCTCGCTTTCTTATCCCGTTTTTTGCGCGGAAATGGTCTTCGGATCTGATCTTCGTCCGCGCACATGTCCGCAAGGACTATGCGCATTGGATGCTCGGCAGTGTCGCCAGAGCAGTCGTCGCGGCCGCCCCTTGCACCGTTCAGATTGTGCGAGACGCAGGAGAAGACCACGACCAAAGTCTGGATAGCGCCAGGAGGGTGCTGCTCGCTACCGATGGTTCGAAGACTTCGACGCAGGCGGCGCGCGCTGTTGCGGCGCGACCGTGGCCTGAAGGCAGCGAGTTCAAGGTCATAAGCGTTGAAGAGCCGTGGACGATCAAATCATCCAAAGTGAGAGATCAGAAAGAGGCTCAGGAGGCAGTCAGCAGCGCGGAGCAGGTGCTGGCCTCCGCAGGATTGAAAGCGACGGGGATGGTACTCTCCGGTAATACGAAACAGGCTATTTTACAGGAGGCGCAAAAATGGGCCGCCGACCTCATTGTTGTCGGTTCACACGGACGTCGAGGCTTCAGGCGATTCCTGTTGGGGAGCGTTTCCGAAGCGGTCGCAATGAACGCGCCTTGCTCCGTTGTGGTCGTGCGCGTTCCGCGCAAGGCTGAAGCTTGATCGCCCTGCACGGAGTTAACTATTTATCGGGTCCACAAGGCCATCATCAGGATCGAGTCGGCAGTGCCGTCCATCGTCGGTTCATTGGTTGAATAGTCGCCTACGTCGTCGTGGTAGACAAGTTCCGCTGTCTGAAACTCCTCAAACTCGTCCGGCTGATTCAAGTGAAGCCCGCGAAGGCTGTTGTAGGTCTTCGCGGCAATTGGGCCATCGACCAAACCGCCAGTCACTAGCTTCTTCATGATCTGCACGATCGGCAAATGTACATCCTCGGGAAACTCACCGTTCTCGGGAATACCAGTGAACATAGACGTGCCCCAGGGGTTCCGGCCCAACAACCAGTCGCGGTGCGCGAGCATTGCCAGGTGATAATGCATGTCACCCGTCATGCGTTCGTAAAGCAGCACCTGGGTGATGAATGCTACAACCAGATTGTTTGAGCACCAGAGAAACGGGACCCCGACATGATACGGGTTTTGCTGGCCTCGCCGAATTACATGTTCAATGCCGTCACGGTAATAACCGGCGAGTTGCGCTTTTGTCCTTGCATCAACAAACGGGTACAAGGCGAAGTGGCCGATGTTCATGAATGGATAGAACTGATAATGCTCGGCTGTTTTGTGCTGCATCCATGATGTTGGGCCAATAATACGTGCGTAACGTTTTGCGTCGGTGAGATACGACTGTTTGCCGGTCGCTTTAAATAACTCCGCGGCGGCCCACTCCATGTCGTCGGCCCATGTGTCTTCATTGTAACGATAAGGCGCGCTGTAGGAATTCCCCTGCTGGTAACCCTCCTTTCGTTTGCCAAGCTCGTAAAGCTCGACAGCGGCCTGCAAACACTTCTCGGCAAATAGCGGATCGTGAAGATCGTTTTTCCAAATGCGATAGGCCATCGCCATCGCCGCCGCCGATCGCCCGGCAATGTTGGCCACACCGGTCGCTTTGCTCTTCCATTCTCTCAAGCCCTGCGGCTTGCCATCCGCGAAGTAGACCGGGCGATAACTGTTTGCTCCCCAACCATAATCGGCGCTGTCCTGATCAGGTAATTTGAAGCCCCGGTGATCACGATCGTCAGCGACCTGATGAAACAACTGGTCCGAAGCGGGATGAAGTTTATGAATCCAGTCGAGACCCCATTTCGCTTCGTCGAGAACGTCGGGAATTCCGTTGGGCTGCGGCCGGCCCAAGGCGTCGACCATATCCTTGAATGTGTCTCGGGCTAGCTCGAAACTGAGCAGCATACGTGCAGTGGCATTGCTGGCGGTGATCAAGTACTTCAACTGATCTCCCGCATCGTGCCAACCACCACTCGCGTCCATGAAACTGCCGTCAGGAACCGGAGCATACACGGTACGGCCATCGCGCATGTGACAAACCATATCGAGGTAAGGGTTGTAACCGCACCGCTGTTGGCGCATGAAGAGAAGCAAGTCTTCCTGATATGGCGCGTACGGACCGATGGAGAACTCTTGTGAAGTCGTGCCGCTCGCTTCGAGCTGCAAGAGGTGCCGGCCGCGTTGACGATAGGTGGAAAAGTCGAGTTCGTAGTAGTGCGGAAAGTTGCCTCCCCAATTGGGCGCTGCTACGGACTTCAATGGCCCACGAAAGACAACTCGGTTCGCGTTTTCTCGCAGCACAAATTCGCCGCGCAAAGGTGATTTTGAAAACCCGATTGCGATCTTGGCATCCGCGGGCAGATACCCGGCCTCGTTGATGCGAATGTACGCGTTAGTTTGACCAAGCGAACAGCGGGAAGCCAGCAATAGAAACAGCGCCGCAAGCAGAAGGTGTCGCGTCAACAAACTTCCCTTCGATCTTTCTTCCAGCAGGCGAAAATGTCGTCGCTCAGTTCGGTAGCGCAATCGCACTCTCCATTCGTTCGCCTTGCAAGGTGGTGCTGATCCCATTGGATCATCTCAGGGCCTCCGTTCCTCATCCTGATCGTCCGCGACGTCCGCTCTCGATTTAGGCCGGTGCGGCAGGCTCGCAACGGGAAGGTGCCAACCGCGCCGTATCGCTACGAAGCGGATGCCGAAACAGAGGACCGCGCCGATAATTGCCATCGCAGTTGGTGGAAGATTCAGCACGTGACCAGTTACCACTACGAGCGCGCCGGCAAGCGCGGCAACGGCATACAGTTCCGAGCGCAGCACGGTCGGAGTCTCGGCGACAAGCACCTCGCGAAGCATGCCGCCACCAATTCCTGTCAGCACGCCCAGCAGCGCGGCCATCACCGGATTGAGCCTATACCCGAGTGCCTTTTGCGTGCCGACGACAGCGAAAAGCGCTAGTCCCGCAGCATCGAAAATAAGCACGTGGTTCCGCAGATTGCGCAGCCGTTCACTGAGCGGATACCAGAAGAACACTACCAGCCCAGCGAGAAGGGAGACGGCGAGATAACGCCAGTCGCTTATTGCTGCCGGCGGGACGGCGCCGATCAACAGGTCGCGCATAATTCCACCGGCACTGGCGGCCGCGAAGGACAGGACAAGCACACCAAACAAATCAAGACGTTCCCTAACCCCGGCCACCGCACCGCTCAGGGCGAATACGAAAGTGCCGATAAGGTCGAGCACCAAGAGTGTGCGCGCCGCATAAGCCTGGAAGGCTGCGAGGGCATTCAAGGCTTCTTGATTTACCGAAGGCTGGATCAATTCCAAAATTCTCTTTCGTATCCCGGACGCGCCTTAAATAAATCAGGTCGCGCGCAATGCGTGAGTCCTCGGATCATCCCTCGGGACCGTTATCGCGATCGCGATGATCGCAATGATCACCATCATCACATTGAATAACAATGCGACGGCGGCCGCGAATCGAATGCTGACGTTGTCAGTCCTTCCCAAAAAAAGATCAGATAGAGGTCCGAAGTCACCATTTAAACCGCTGAGGGAGGTGAAGAGTGCTGCGGAGATCGCCACCCCAAATGCCGCTCCCAAAGAAGACGCCATCTTGTAGATTCCGGACGCAGCGCCTGCCTTGTCATT
>DATENS010000215.1:0-3746 GCA_035274925.1 Pyrinomonadaceae bacterium
CGAAGTAAAAATGTTTGCGCTTTTCTGATTGCCGAGCGGCGGGACTGCGCAATCCTGGGCTATCGATGAGGCGCAAAACACCGCCGAAACAATGAGAAAAAGGGCAAGGCGATACAGCATGCGAGGCATTGGGGGACCTCCGGCAAAAATAAATTGGTGATCGTGTTCAAGGTTTGAAGCTTAAGGTCGGGAAAAGCTTCAAGAGTGAAGCGAGAGTCTATTCAGAATGAGTGAAGTTGTAAACCAGGCCCGAGCTGCGCCGCCATAGTCAGCACAGCCGCCGCGAGCGTGGTACTGACTTCACGGGCCAGCATCATGATTTCTGATGTGAATAGTGAGATGACGCACCCGCTACCGCGGGGTGGTACTGACTTCAGGGGTCCGCATCATGATTTCTGATGTGAATAGTGAGATGACCCACCCGCTACCGCGGGGTGGTACTGACTTCATGGGTCCGCATCATGATTTCTGATGAAGTAGTGAGATGACCCACCCCGCAACCGCGAGCGTGGTCCTGGCCCGTGCCTTTTTCAGCCGCCGATGAAACTCATCGAGCGAGACGGCGTAACGAACTCGGGATCGTTGATGTAATGCCGGGGCTCTTTTTTCAACACGACAGACTCGATGAATTCGATGATTTCGCCACGTGACGCGCCGTTACGCACCACGTCGCGGAGTGAATGTTCGACAGTTGAAAACAGGCAGGTGCGAATTTGTCCGTCAGCCGTTAGACGGATTCGCGAGCAGGCGCCGCAGAAAGGTTCAGTAACCGGCGCGATGATGCCGATTTCGCCGGGAGCACCGTCGGCAAAACGATAGCGGGACGAAGTTTCAGACCCGCGGATTACATCGAGAGGCTCGAGTGGAAATCGCGCTTCTATTCGTTCGCGTATCTCTCTCCCCGAAACTACATCTTTGCGCGACCACTCGTGTCCCGAATCGAGCGGCATGAATTCAATGAAGCGCATCTTTACATCATGCTCACGAGCGAACGCAGCGAAGTCGGCGACTTCAGCTTCGTTGTGGCCGCGAACGATTACCGCGTTGATCTTGATCGGCGACAGCCCGGCACCTTTGGCCGCCTCAATTCCAGCCAGCACGCGATCTAAAACGTCGACACCGGTCATTTGTTTGAAGGTGTCACGCTTCAAACTATCAAGGCTGATCGTTATGCGATCGAGACCAGCTTGTTTCAGCGCTTGCGCGCGGTCGGGAAGAAAGTAACCGTTGGTAGTAAGCGCGAGATCGCGAAGACGATGTACGGCAATCTTAAGATTATCGTGGATTGAATTTGGTCCACCTGCAGCAAACGTGTCAGACAGCTGTTTGTCGGACTTGAGGGCGGACAATTTCTCAATGATCGTTTCGATGTCGCGGCGCATCATCGGCTCACCGCCGGTCAAGCGAATTTTTTCAATCCCCAGCTCAACGAAGATGCCGCAGAGGTACTCGATTTCCTCGTACGAAAGCATTTGTTCCTTCGGAGCGATCGGTGGTTCGCCATGCGGCAGGCAGTAAAAACAACGAAAATTGCAGCGATCCGTGAGCGATACGCGCAGATCGCGAATCGGCCGATTGAACGAATCCTTAAGCATGCGAGTCATCAACCTTAATGATACGCGGGCAGTGTTACGACGCCAAACGACCAAGTCTGTGCGACTCTGTCCAAAAAAACCTCGGGAATACAAACTGCGGCAGATGGCGTTTAACGACCGTCGCGCCATTAATAATGACGGCCGCCGGGCTTTAGCTCTATGATGACGCCCACCATTGGCATTCGACTTCACTCAAAAAGGACATCAGATGAAGCTGCAAAAAGTTTCCCCCGCTTGCCTCTTTACGGTTTTGCTTCTGACCTTCGCAGCCGCGCCTGCGATTGCAAAATATCGCAAGCCGCAAACACCGACCGTGTCGCAAACCTGCACCAGCCGCACCAAGCTGCACTGTGAAATCTACGGCAGTGGTGATCCCATACTTTGTATTCATGGGCTAGGCGGGAGCTTGTATAGCTGGCGGAAATTTATCGGCCAGTTTCCGAACAACCAACTGGTGTTGATTGATCTGCTCGGAGCGGGACAGTCACCCAAACCTCATGATGACAACTATTCCATTCTGACCCAGAGGGACCTGCTCTACGACTTCATCGAGGAGCATGATTTTAACAATCTGACGATTGTTGGTAACTCGTACGGCGGTGCGGTTTCGTTGTTGTTGGCAATAAAGCTTACAGATGCTCATTCCACGCGCTTCAAGAACCTGGTACTGATTGATAGTGCTGGTTACAGAGAAGGCTTGCCAACCTATTTCTGGATACTGCACAGCTGGCTGGGCCTGCCGATTCTGGACCTGCTTGGGTCGAAGCGAGCGGTGACAAACGTTCTGCGCCAATCCTACGCGGAAAAATGTCGTATTACGAAGCCGCAAATTGAAGCGTACGCCGCTCCACTTAATGATAAGAACGGAAAATTTGCGCTATCACAGATGGCCAAGCAGGCGCTGCCAGATAACATGCCCGGGATTACGGACAGGTACAAAGATATTCTGGTGCCGACGCTGATCCTTTGGGGTGACAGCGACCGCGTCATTCCTTTGCGAATTGGTACAAGGTTGCGAGATACCATTCCCCATACAAGTTTGCAGATCATCTCGTCAGCTGGCCACATACCCCAGGAAGAAGAACCAGCGGCGACGATATGTGAGATCAGAAAATTTCTTGAGCCGGGTTACTCTTGCACGCCACCTGTTCCATCGGACTGTCCCGTGAAGAAGCCTAAAGGACGATAAGTTAGTGGCACAGACTTCAGTCTGTGCGATTCAATCCCCACAGACTAAAGTCTGTGCCACGTTAATGTTCTATGTTGCAGCCGATCGAGTCTGGTCTATCAAAAGGTGGACTGCATTACGCGATTTATGGGACCGGCAAACCGTTGCTCGCCATTCACGGTCTCGGTGCATGTGTCTACACGTGGCGTGAGTTTGTGCGCACTGCCGATGTGTTTCCTGGTTACCAAATCATTCTGGTTGATCTCAAGGGTTGTGGTGAGTCACTAAAGCCGCACGACAACAATTACTCAATTCTTACGCAGCGCGATCTGGTCTATGAATTTCTTGAAGAGCGAGGACTGCGCGACCTCACTCTTGTTGGCAATTCGTATGGCGGTGGCGTGTCGTTGCTATTGACCCTGAAGCTGTGCGCCAACGAACGGGGCCGCCTGGCAAAACTCATCTTGATCGATAGTGCTGCTTACAACAAGTTGTTGCCGCTGCACGTCAAACTTTTGCGTGTCCCGCTTATTGGTTGGTTAGGTGTGCATCTACTCTCGCCGCGCAATCAAGTGAAGAAGGTGCTTGATGCCTGTTACTACGACCACGCAAAGATCAGCGAAGAATCGATCACAGAGTATTCGCGACCCATCGCAGCGCCGGGTGGCCGCTATGCTTTGCTCAAAATCGGTCAACAGGCAATTCCAAAAAACTTTGATGAGTTGACACAGCAATATCCAAAACTCAAAGTGCCGACGCTGATCATTTGGGGCGTGAACGACAAGATCATTCCTCCGGTGATCGGCGAAATGCTGCACGCAGCAGTTGGCGGCTCACGTCTCGAGCTGATCAATAACTGTGGGCATATGCCGCAGGAGGAAAAGCCGGAAGAAACGATTAAGTTGATGCGAGAGTTTCTTGGGATCCAATAGTCGTGCCATGCGAGAGCGTCTTCGCTCCATAGGAGCGAAATGTTCATAGCA
>DATENS010000216.1:0-8954 GCA_035274925.1 Pyrinomonadaceae bacterium
GCGAGATGAAAGAGCGCGTCACCACGATGAAGCAAAACGGCATGCCTGAACAGCAGGCACAGACCGAGGTGGAAAAGCACAGGGTCGAATTGATCGCGACCTTGATCAACGAACAATTATTGCTGCAAAAAGGCAAAGAGCTTGACCTGACTGATCGCGTTGAAGCTGAAGTCAACAAGCGCATGCTTGACGTGGCTAAAGAGAATAAAATCCCAACCCTCGAAAAACTCGATCAGGCAATGATCGACTCCGGTGTCGATCCGGTGGCGACGCGGCAGACGATGCGCGTTGAGCTCATGAAGCAGGCGGTGCTGGAAGCCGAAGTTGACGCGAAGTTATTTTACGGTCTCAGCATCGAAGAGCTGCGTAAGTATTTCGAAGCCAATCAAAGCAAGTTCGTAAAACCGGCGACCGTCGAACTGTCAGAGATCTTCCTCAGTCTCGCGGGAAAACCTGAGCCGGACGTGAGAGCACGCGCGCTCGAGTTGGTGAAGCAATTGCGCAGCGGAGCTGATTTTGGAACGCTGGCCACGGCCTATTCCGAACGTGGACAACAGAACAAAGGGAAAGTCGGATTGTTCCAGGTGGTTGATCTTCGTGCTGACATTGCGGCCGCAATCAAGAATGTGAATGCCGGCGGCGTCAGCGACCCGTTGAAGGGCGAAGAGGGCTATCAGATTTTCCGTGTTGATGCGCGTACTGCTGGAGAGACGGCGGCGACCTTTAATGAAAACCGGGTGCGCGAACAGATCACTCGTGAGCGCCTGCCCAAAGCGCGCGAGAAATATTTGCAGGACCTGCGTAATGATGCGTACGTAAAGATTTCGGATAACTACCGCGCCGAAGTCGAGCCGCTGCTCAACATCGTTCCGCCGGCCGCCGCCACCAAGAATCCCAAGAAAGACAAGAAGGAAAAGAAACCGTAAAGCGGCAAAGAGCAAAGCGGTAAGAGCCAGGAGCCGGGTCGGCCTGCTCCTGGCTCTTTGCCCTTAGCACCTGCTATGCGTTTGGATCTCTTTCTGAAACTCAGCCGCTTATGCCCGCGACGCACCTTGGCCCAAAAGCTGTGCGACGCGGGTTTTGTTTTGCTCAACGAGCGTCCGGCGAAATCCGGACACGTCGTCAAAACCGGCGATAAGATTACGATTCGCTCGCGAAATTACGAGAACATCGCTCGCGTCCTCATGGTGCCCGCTACGCACAACGTCTCACGTCGTGACGCGAGTTTATTGGTTGAAATTGTCAGTCGAACGGAACTTAACCCCGAGACTTGAGTCTAAGGACTGAGCTGTCGAGTCGAGATTGAATCTGCATGGATTTACTTCAAAGACGGCAAGTTTCAGCGTTAGTTGGCGAAGCCAACGGCCTAGCGGTAGCCCACAGCGCAAGCTGTGGGTTTCGGGGCGCCATGGTCCCCCAAGCCGGCGAAGCCGGTGGCATGATCATCACGCGAGCAATCCGGGTTATGTCGCCCGCTACGCGGGCTTCTGATTCCTGAGAGAAGACATCCTGCCCACAGCTAGCGCTGTGGGCTACTGATATGATCGTCGGCTTTGCCGACTAACTTCGGTGCGCAAACTTATTCTAATGCCCAAGTTTCCGATACGGCTAATTAGAATGCACTTCTTTACGCCACTAGCGGTTCTCACAATCTTGTTTTTCACTTTGGGTTGTGGGGCAAGGGTCTCACCTGAAGCTGCGCGCGCCGAACCTCCGGTTCCAGTTCGCGAATCGCCACCGCAAGCGTCACCCCTGCAACTTCCGCTCAAGTCACCGCGAATCGTCGTAAAGAAAGGTGCGCGGAAATTGTTCTTGTACGAGAACAACAAGCTCGTTCGTACGTATCGCGTCGGACTGGGCCTCAGTCCAGTGGGCGACAAAGTGCGTTCCGGCGATCACCGCACGCCGGAAGGTGACTTCTACGTTTTCACCAAGAACAACAAGAGCGCGTTTTATCTGTCACTGGGGATCAGCTATCCGAACCTCGCGCATGCCGAACGCGGTTTGCGCGATGGCTTGATTACCAAAGCGCAGTACGACTCGATCGTCCGCGCCAACAAGGTGAGGCGCACTCCACCTCAGTACACCCGGCTGGGCGGAACCATCTACATTCATGGCAACGGCGCGAGCAGTGATTGGACCTGGGGCTGCGTGGCCCTGGAGGATGAACACATTCGCGAACTGTTCAATGCCGTCACCGTGGGCACGCCAGTGACGATCGAGCCTTAGGCTTCCATGTAATCCCTTCTTGAACCGTTCGATTATCGACCGCTTCGCCGGGCTCTTCAGCATCCCATTCCGACAGCTATCAATCCATACTGCTTCGGCTACATCAAGTTAACTGGCAACGAGAGAGGCCACTGATGCTGGCATGTAGGTTGCTTTGCGGTTCGTAAACTTGTTTACGAATTCTCGGTTTTGACCCGGCGAGGTGAGGGCATGAGTATTTTAAGAGGGTTCTTTAGTGAAGACCTGGCAATAGACCTGGGCACAGTTAACACAATCGTATACACGCCTACGCAAGGCGTTGTTTGGAACGAGCCGTCGGTGCTGGCAATGCACAAACACACCGGCGAAGTGCTGTCGGTGGGAACGCCGGCGCTCAAACTGCTCGGACGTGAGCCGAACGACACGGAAGTGCACCGGCCCATCAGGCGCGGGGCCATCGACGAGTTTGATGTCTCGCAAAAGTTTCTGCGCGCCGTCATCAGTCATGTGCAGCACCATGATCATCCGAAACGCAGTCATCTGGTGATTGGCGTGCCGGGATCTTCCACACCGCTCGAGCGGCGATCGGTTAAGGACGCCGCGCGCGACGCCAAAGCCGGACGCGTTGATTTGATTGACGAAGGATTGGCCGCGGCGCTCGGCGCAGGTTTGGATTGCGAAGACGAACAGGCGCGTCTGGTCGTAGACATCGGTGGCGGCACGACGAACATTGCGATTCTGGCTTCGGGTGGAGTGGTGCGTTCGGTTAGTTTGCCCGCGGCCGGTAACGCGATGGACGAAGCAATTCGCGATTACCTGCGAGTGCGTTACGCCGTCCAGGTCGGAGAGCGAACCGCGGAAAGAATAAAGAAAGAACTCGGCCTGGCGTGGGGAATCGAAAGTAATAACGACGAAAAGCAGACGGAGATTGTCGGGAAGCAACTGGCGAATGGCGCGGCGCTGCCCATAACCGTCAGCTCGACTGAGATTCGCAGCGCCTTGGAGCCTGTGTTGTCGGAGATAGTCTCAGCGGTGCGGCGTGTGATTGAGGACGCTCAGCCCGAAGTTACTGCGGACATTTACTATTCCGGAATTACCCTGACGGGTGGCGGTTCATTGCTAACCGGAATCACTGAGCGGCTCCAGCATGATCTGAACCTGCAAATTACCAGAGTTGAAGAACCGCTGATTACCGTGGCCATGGGCGCCGGCCGGCTGCTCAACGATCCCGAGAAACTACAGCGAGCTTCACTGCGGCTCGATGTCCCCGCGTGGCAAACGGCTGAGAAGTTGGTGGTGAATTGGTGAACTTTGGAGTGCGGCAACTTGTTGGTGAGGCGCGAAGCGCGCCGCGATGAAATAGCCCCGACGTTAGGTCGGGGTTGGAACAGGAAATTGATTAAGAGGTCCGAAGGACCGAGGTGTTCATATCGGCCCTTCGGGCCTCACACCTTTCTTACGACACATGACCCCGACTTAACGGTCGGGGCTTTTTCATGTCGGGCTTCGGGCCTTAGTACAGCCACATGAGGTAAAATCCCATGTGGCTTTGTTATGAGCGAGATCAAGTCATTTCGCATTCGCGAGATCGAAATCAATCCGCCCCTCGTGCTTTCACCGATGGCGGGTGTGACTGACATTTCATTTCGCCGGCTGTTGAAGCAGCGCGGCGGAATCGGTCTCACTGTTTCTGAATTCATCTCGGTCGAAGGCCTGACGCGAAACAATCCCAAGTCGAAGCGCCAGATGCGCTTCTATGAAAACGAACGGCCGTTCGCCGTGCAGATTTTCGGCGGCCAGCCTGAGCGCATGCGCATGGCGGCAGAGATGGCCGAAGAAGTCGGCGCGGACATCCTCGATATTAATTGCGGCTGCCCGGCGCCAAAGGTGGTCAAGCATGGCGGTGGATCGGGGCTGCTGAAAGATCATCCCCGCCTGGAAACGATTCTCACGGAAATCAAGAAAGCCATTTCGATTCCGATGACGGTCAAGATTCGCGCAGGCTTTTACGATCACACCATCAACGCGGTCGAGACCGCCCGCCTCGCTGAAGCATGTGGCGCTGAACACATTGCCCTGCACGGCCGCACCAAGGAACAAGGTTACCGCGGGTTGGCCAATTGGGATTTGGTGAAGCAGATCAAGGAAACGGTGAGCGTGCCGGTTTCAGGCAGCGGCGATGTGACCACTGTTCAGCAGGCGTTTGATCGGTTTCGCGAGACCGGTTGCGATGGAGTTTTGATTGGCCGCGGCGCCATGGCTAATCCCTGGATCTTTCGCCAAATCGAAGACACCATGCACGGGCGCGAACCGTTTCAACCCACGCTCGAAGACAAGCGCGCGGTGCTGCTCGAGTATTTTGAGATGCTGCTTGAAGATATGCCGCGGTTGCCGGCGATCGGGCGGATGAAGCAACTCGCCGGTCAATTCACGCGCGGCTTAAAGGGCGGCGCGCTCTTTCGGACCGCAATTTACCATTCACATTCTGTGGAAGAGATCCTCGGGCGAATAACCGAGTATTTCGAAGCAATTGCCGCTGATCGGCCATACTACGGTGAAGGCGGACCTGCCCAGAAAATCGTCGAAGCCCCCGAGTTGGATTCATGTGAAGCGGCGGCGTGATTAGGCGCCAAGCGCCGTCATGCAATAGCCCTGACCGTCAGGTCGGGGGACTGATACAGAACCGGGAGCGGTAGCGACCGGATCCTGAATTCAGCGTTGAATGTCATCGTTTAGGCGTTAAGCTCGAGTTCGAAAAGTAATGAACCTTGAAAGCCATGGTTCTTACTGACTCGGAATGTTGTGTGGCGGTATCCCGTCGCTACCGCTCCGGGTTCTGTAACACCCCGACCTTACGGTCGGGGCTATTTCATCCAGGCCCTTCGGGCCAATACATCGTCACGGCTTCACCGTCGCCACCGTCGCCGTTCGTCTCCCATTATCCAAATCCACTGGTGACGGATAACCTTTGGCTGTGACGGTGTTGATATCGATCACGATCTCTTTCTGACTGCGGAGTTTCTTCAGGCGGTCAGCTTCCGCTCTCAACGCCGCCAGCGCCGCCGCTTTCTCTTCTTTCGTTTGACTTACGCTCGGACTGGGCGCTGAAGCCTTTTTTGTCGGGCGAGGTGAGAAGGCATCCAACGCTTCAAGTACTTGCGACTTTTCTTCCGTCCCCAGGGTGTCAAAGCTTATGCCGTTTGCTCCTAACACGGCGCGCAAATTCTCTTCCGTGTTTGTTTTCCGGTTGTAAACGTCCCGGTAGATATGAAGCCGCCCATCCTCGAGCACGATCGTTTCATAGCGGAGTTCAACCGGCACCACCTCCAGAAGCTTAACCACCTGCGTTTGGTTGCGCCGTTTCAGAAAGCTCGCCATCGACTCTTGCTTCAATTCAGTGTCCGCAGCTTCGGCGAGAACTTTGGCGAAGTCCTTAACCTGATCATTGGTCAATCCGACACAACCATGCGAGGCGAACGTGCCAATCTTCCAAAGGTCCTTTCCGCCATGAATCAAATTGGCGCCCCCGATAGGAACCTTGATCGGACCCAGCGGATTGCCTTGAGCACCGGCGGCCACAACTGCGCCGGGATTGGAAGCCCAAGGCTCATTCGGTTGCGTCCAGGTCGGATTGAAAATGATCATTTCCGCTTTGCGAAAACCTGTCGGCAGGGGATATTCCTGATACCCGATTCCGATCTGGTATGACTTCAGCAACGAGCCGCGCTGAAACACATCCATGCGAAACGCCGGAATGTTGACGACGATGCGCGTGTCTTTGGGTACCGCGTTCGGTCCGGGCAGCATGGTGAGCTCGGCAGCCTTCACGGCCACTTCCAGTTCGCTTCGCCCTTTTTCCCAGCGTTCACGCGCGAGCGCCAGCATTTGATCGGTCTTGTCGCCCAGAATCTTCCGAATTTCTGTGAGCGCGTTTTCGCTGGATAATTCGGCGCTGCCGAGCGGGTTTTCAGCTTTCGCCTTGAGCGACCGCCCGAGTTCGTCATTCGAAATCTTCCGCAGCGAAGCGAGCTGCTCGTCGGTCAACTGCAGTTGCGCCTTCAGCTCCTTTTTGAGTTTTTGGTCTGCCAGCAGCACCGTCAGGACCGGCAGGCTAATCGGCGGACTTTGATTTTCGGCGACTGCGGTAGTCGTTGATTTGGCGGTTGTGTCATTTGCAGACGGATTGCTACCGGCACAAGCGGCAAACAACATCGCCATGGCCAGAACGATCAGGGGGGTCAGGTTTTTGGATCTCATATGTAGAGGATTAGACGCATTCGGGGCGTTACTGCGCACGCGGCTCCCCACGAACAGTGGTGCGGCTATCCACAGCAGTGACGATTACTACCCGAAAATTTGCCCGGGGACAAGGTTTCCGGGAGAAAATTCCGTTAATAGTTTGCCTATTTCCAATGCTCGCCGCTATTATGCTCTGCGCCAAGCTAATTCTAAGGTTCACAAATACCAGGTTCTTTGTCGAGGTGACATATGAAACGAACTCTGATTGGTCTGGGTCTAATTGCCGCGTTGCTCGCGTCAACGTCATGCACCCGCCGCACCAGCAATTGTGCTGATCCGGGCGGCGTCATCAAGATTGGTGTCTACGGTGACTTGAGCGGACAAACCTCAAGCTTCGGACAATCGACCCGAAACGGCGCGCAATTGGCTGCCGACGAGATTAACGCCGCCGGCGGCATCAACGGGCGCCAGGTGCAATTGATCCACGAAGATGATCAGGGCGAGCCGGGCAAGGCCGCCACGGTCGTAGCAAAACTGATCAATCAGGATCAGGTGCGCGCGCTGATTGGCGAAGTGGCTTCGTCGAACAGCATCGCCGCCGCGCCCAACGCCCAGTCGGCAAAAGTGCCGATGATCTCGCCGTCCTCGACCAATCCGAAAGTCACACAAATCGGCGACTATATCTTCCGCGTGTGCTTTATCGATCCGTTTCAGGGCGAAGTGATGGCAAAGTTCGCCGCCAACACTTTAAAAGCGAAGAAAGCGGCCATCTTGTTTGACTCGAACTCGGATTACAGCAAGGGCTTGGTGCAATTCTTCAAAGCAGCATTCACAAAACTGGGTGGCGAGATTGTCACTGAAAAGGCGTATGCCCAGCGCGACCGCGACTTCACCGGCCAGTTGACGGCCATACGCGATTTGAACCCGGATGTGATCTACGTCCCCGGCTACTACCAGGAAGTCGGCGTCATTGCCAAACAGACCAAGCAGTTGGGAATTAAAGCCCCGTTGATGGGCGGCGACGGTTGGGATTCGCCGCAGCTTTGGGACCTGGGTGGCGACGCGCTGAACGGCAGCTTCATTTCGAACCACTACTCAGTCGATGATCCCAGTCCGGTAATTCAGGACTTCGTTAAGCGATTCAAAGCGAAATACAACGGCACCGCTCCCGACGCGCTGGCCGCCCTGGCTTATGACGCAATGATGGTGTTGGGAGATTCAATCAAGCGGGCCAATGGAACTGAGTGCGCCGCGCTGCGCACTGCGATCGCTCAGACGCAGAACTATAAGGGCATTACCGGCGTCATCAGTCTCAATGAAGAGCGAAACGCCATCAAACCCGCGGTAGTGCTTGAATTGAAAAACAAGCAGTTTGTGTACAAAGAGACGATCGCGCCGTAAGCCAGTAAGTTAGTGGCACGGGCGGCCCGCCCGTGTCTCACGCGGAGTGACACGGGCATCCCGCCCGTGAAGATCACGCGCAAGATGCGCGTGCTACAGGCTTCTGGAAGGTCTCAAAGATGGATACCTTTGTTCAGCAGCTAATCAACGGTCTCAACGTTGGCGCCATTTACGCCCTGATCGCTTTGGGCTACACGATGGTTTACGGAATTCTGCGCCTGATCAACTTCGCGCACGGCGACATTTATATGGTCGGCGCGTTTGCGGGCTACTTCGTCGCGCTGAAACTGGGGTTGGTTGGCCCCTCGTGGGGCGGACTGGTGGTAGTGCTGATCAGCGCCATGGTCGTGGCGGCATTGGTTGGTATGGCGATCGAGCGGTTCGCTTATCGCCCGCTCAGGAAATACGCCCGCATGACGACGCTGATTACTGCCATTGGCGTCTCTCTGTTGCTCGAGAACCTGTTCGTGGCCTGGTTCGGCGGCCAGGGCCGCGGCTTTCCGCAACTTCTTCAGGACAACGCTTACCGCCTCTTTGGCAACGCCGCGATTTCAAAATCACAAATCCTGATCTTTGCGGTGTCCATCGCGCTGATGGTCCTTTTGCAGTGGATCATTTTTAAGACAAAGGTGGGGACGGCTATGCGCGCCGTTTCGTTCAATCTGAACTCCGCCAAATTGATGGGCATCAACACGAACGCAATTATTTCCTTCACGTTTGCTCTCGGGTCCGCGCTCGCGGCGGCCGGCGGCGTGTTGACTGCGCAATACAGCCCGACGATTGATCCGCTGATGGGAATCACCACGGGTCTTAAGGCTTTTGTGGCCGCCGTACTCGGAGGCATCGGAAACATTCCGGGTGCCGTGCTCGGTGGTCTTCTCATCGGCGTCGCGGAAACCATGGTAGTTGGTTACGGAAGCCGCGTCGGCATTGCTTCGACATATCGTGACGCCGTCGCCTTTGCAATTCTGATTCTGGTTTTATTACTTCGCCCGTCAGGAATTCTGGGCACGACTGTACAAGAAAAAGTTTAAGCCCACCGGTGACTCGCGCTGATTGATCGCGATTGCGTGTCTCAGGGCCCTGACCGAAAAATGGCTTCGTTT
>DATENS010000217.1:0-2051 GCA_035274925.1 Pyrinomonadaceae bacterium
CGAGCGGGGCTAACGTGAATCTGAAGAATTTTCGTGGTGCTACGGCGTTGATGGTTGCGTCGGGCGCTGGTCCTGCCTCAGTCGTCAGGTATTTACTCGAGAAAGGCGCTGATGTAAACGCCCGTGATCGAGAAGGTCATAATGCCCTCGAGTATGCTGAGGAGCGTCGAGAACTGTTCGAACCATCGCGTCGAGACGCAGTATTGCAGGTGTTAAGAAAAGCCCTGTCTCCCATCTGACTTTTTGCGCAAAGAAGCCTTACTTTGTGGCTCTCCTGTGATATTATGCGCGCCCCCACTACAACAGAAACTTTGGAGGAAAATAGGGATGCGAAGACTAGGATTGTCTCTTGCAGTGATCGCCTTGGTGTCGGTCTGTTCGATTGCATTTGCCCAGGGCTTCAAAAAAATCAGTGAGGCGTTGGTCGGATACAATGAAGTCCCGTCAGTCTCCACCACCGGCAATGGCACCTTTAACGCGCGAATCAGCAACGATGAATCGCACATCGACTGGGAACTCAGTTATTCCGATCTTGAAGGCGCTGTACAACAAGCCCATATCCACATCGGTAATGTCGGTGTAAATGGCGGCATCAGCGTGTTTCTCTGCACCAATCTCGGCAATGGTCCGGCAGGAACTCAGCCCTGTCCTGCGCCTCCGGCGACGATTTCGGGAACGATAGTAGCGGCAGATGTCAGTCCTAACATCCCGGCGACCCAGTTGGCACGTACTCAGGGCCTTAATACTGGAGAAATGGACGAGTTGATCAAAGCCATTCGTGCCGGTGCGACGTACGTCAACGTTCACAGCACCACTTGGCCCGGTGGCGAGATTCGCAGCCAGATCAATGGTAACAGCGGCCACCAGCACTGAGACACGTCAAAAAACTTAATTGCTTGCGCCTAATGTAAGGGGTTTGCTGCATCTCGCCGCAAACCTCTTGCCCTTGCCTGAAGTCCTGCCGCTGCGGGAAATTACACACCCCGTTACCTCGAATTCTCATTTCTAGCGCATACTTGGCACTGTTCTCGCGAATTTTGCCCGGTATCTGAGGAAGTCTATCCATGAACGTTACTCATCTCGAATGTGGTCTCTGTGGCCTGGAACACGAGGCACGACGGTTGCACAACCTTTGCACTGCCTGCGGTAAACCTTTACTGGTTCGCTACGATTTAGAGCGGGCCAAAATGTTTTTGACGAAGGAGAAGCTCGCAGCCAGACGCCCCGATCTCTGGCGCTATCGCGAAGTGCTCCCGGTCGAAAACGACAACAACATAGTTTCACTGGGCGAGGGTTGGACGCCCCTTCTGCGCGCAACGCGACTGGGCCGGCGGGTCGGTATTCAAGACCTTTTTATAAAAGATGAATCGCAGAACCCCACCCAGAGTTTCAAAGCACGCGGCATGGCCACCGCCGTCTCGATGGCGAAGGAGCTCGGCGCCAAAAAGCTGGCAGTCCCATCCGCCGGAAATGCTGCCGGCGCACTGGCGGCCTATGCTGCTCGCGCGGGACTCAAGTCGTACATCTTCATGCCGCGCGACACACCGCGCGCCAACGTCGTCGAGTGTGAACAAACAGGCGCTCATGTGACGTTGATGGTTGGACTGATCACTGACTGCGGAGCGGAAGTCGGAAGGCGAAAGGAAAAGGAAGGTTGGTTCGACGTCTCGACATTGAAAGAACCCTATCGCGTCGAAGGAAAGAAAACGCTTGGGTACGAGCTCGCGGAGCAAATGGAGTGGCGCTTGCCCGATGTGATTATTTACCCCACGGGCGGCGGTACCGGTTTGATCGGAATGTGGAAAGCATTCGACGAGATGGAACGCATGGGTTGGATCTCGAGCAAGCGGCCGCGAATGGTGACCGTGCAGGCTGAGGGCTGTGCGCCGATAGTGCGCGCGTTTGAAGAAGGGAATCGTTTTGCGGATGAGTTTCCGAATGCGGCGACAACAGCGTCAGGTTTGCGTGTGCCGAAAGCGATTGGCGATTTTCTGATCCTGGATGCGTTGCGTGTGTCGGGTGGGACTGCGGTCGCGGTGAGTGATGAAGAG
>DATENS010000218.1:0-16214 GCA_035274925.1 Pyrinomonadaceae bacterium
CCGCCTGTGGCTGGCGTGATCGTACCTGAGATGGCGCCGCGCTTTTGCGCTGCGGCCGCGCCTGTGACGGCCGCCACCAACATCAGTATCGTCACAATCCCGGAAATGTATGTAAGCGATAATCTGTTCTGCCCCTCTCCCTTTGGAAGAAAGGTTCGAAAGAGGGCTTGAGGTCGCACTAAAACCTTGCCCCTTGATCCCCTCCCCGGCGCGAAGGGAAAGCAAAGTCTTGATCGCTTCATATGCAGACAAGTCCAGAGTGATAGCACACGCGCTCGTAGCTATCAATCAAAATTTCTCTACCCGGCTTTGCCCCAGAAAAACATTTCGTTCACTCTTGATTAGTGATAGATTTCTGGGCCTTAGTGTTTGCGATTTGATCAGCCGTGATTCGTCTGATGACAGCTGTATGGCCGCGAAGTTGGCGGTATTCCTGCATCGCGATCTTTCTTTGCGGGCTGGCCGCAGTTGCCTCTCCGGTCTTCGTCCGCATCCAAAAAGCACAAGCCACCAAACCGGTCCTCATCAGCCAGGAGACGTCGACCCGCGCGATCTCATTCGAATCAGTTACGCGCACTCATGAACCTTTCTCGACCACCACTGAGCTGAGCTGGGGTAACGACAATCGCACGCGCGTGATGCTCTTCGCGAAGGGTCTGAGTTTGCAGGCAAACGAAACGGCAGCCGACGTCACGGCTGAAGCGGAAGACGGCGCCCACAAAAAATATCCCCTCACGGTCGAGTATGTTGGGCCTGTGCCCGGGCAGGAGTGGGTCGCTTCGATCATTGTGCGCCTCAACGATCAGTTAGGTGATGTTGGAGATGTGCTGATCGGGATCACCTTTCGCGGCGAGCGCAGCAATCGCGTGCGGCTGGCTATCGGCCACATTGGTGACGGTCCACCTGACGACTCAGGCGCGGTGCCTACGCCGGGATCGATCTCGACGATACCGCCCCTCGCGGCGACGGCCGGCACTCTGACCACCAGTGAAGTACAAGCTGTCATCGCGCAGGCCGTGTCTGCGGCCGCGTCGCTCGGCCGGCCGGTTACCGTCGCAGTGACGGACAAAGAAGGAAATGTGCTCGGCGTTTTCCGCATGACCGGCGCGCCGGCGACTACTCAGTTTCGCGGTGGCGGCCCCGGCCCCACGCTCGCTCCCGATCCAATTACCGGTTTTGTTTCGACGGGTTTGGACGGGACTGTTGTGCCCGCGAACTTTGCCGCAATTTCCAAAGCCGGCACCGCATCGCTATTCAGTACGCGCGGTAATGCCTTCACTTCTCGCACAGCCGGTTTCATTATTCAGGAACACTTTCCTCCGGGGATAGATTTCCGGCCGGGCGGACCGCTTTATGGCGTGCAGTTTTCTTCTCTTCCCTGTTCAGACATCAAGATTCCAGGATTGCCGTTGGGATTGAGCGGCGATCCGGGCAGCGCCCCGATTTACAAGAACGGCGAAGCCGTAGGCGGCGTGGGCATCGAGGGGGACGGCATCTACACAGTCGATCGCGACCCGTCAGATTTCGATCAGCCGTTCGAGGAAGCAATCGCCGTGTCAGCTACGCGCGGATTCGAGGCGCCGCAGATTGTTCGCGGCGACAATATTTTGGTTGATGGCATCCGGCTGACATATCTCAACGTTACCAACGCGCCCAATCCGCCGACGATCGCGTTTGGCAGCTTACCGGGAGTCGTGACTTCGCCGATCATGGGCGCGCAACCATCACAATTCACAGCCGCGGTCGTCGGCGGAATTGCCGGCGAAGTTGACACTCGCTTCTTCCCATTCATCGGCAGCCCAACTGTGACGCCTAATTCCCTCACCGCAGCCGATGTAAACACAATCATCACGCATGGCGCGCAACAGGCGAACATTACGCGCGCAGCGATTCGGCAGCCGTTGGGCAGCAACGCGCGCGTTTCGATCGCCGTGGTCGACGCCAATGGAGTCGTGCTCGGATTATTCCGGACAGCGGACGCACCAGTGTTCGGGTTTGACGTGTCGGTGCAAAAAGCACGTTCGGCGGCTTTCATGTCGCGCGCGAACGCGGGCGCTTTGCTCAGCGGTGCGGGATTTGGATCGTATGTCAGTCGCGCCGCGGCAGATAACGTGCAACTCGGCGGGACGATCGCGCTGAGTGCTCGAGCCATCGGGTTCCTGCACCGGCCATTCTTTCCCGACGGTATCAACAATACGTCGCCGGGACCGTTCAGTCCGGCAATCGATCAATGGAGTGTCTTCAACCTCGGCCTCCAGCTCGATTTGATCAAGCCGAGCCTGCAGACCATCCTTTCGGGTGGCGCGGCGCCGTGCACATCGTTGCCGAATTTGCGCAATGGTCTGCAAATCTTTGCCGGCAGCATTCCGCTTTACAAAAATGGCGAGCTGGTCGGAGCGATTGGCATTAGCGGCGACGGAATTGATCAGGACGACATCATTGCCGCCGCCGGCGCGGTCGGTTTCGCCCCGGCGCCTGGTATTCGATCCGATCAATTCTTTGTGCGCAGCGTGCGTTTGCCGTTTGTGAAGTTTCCGCGCAGCCCGAATCTCTAAGGTCAGCGCGCCTGGCGCCAGCGGGTGGCTGATCTTGGAAAAGAACTTTTTTGATAAATCAAACAACAATCCGGTTAATGCTCTCATGCTTCCTGCTCGCCGTCGCTCTTTCGGCGAATTTCTCTGTTCACACTCAGCCTGCGCCTGCTCACGGCGTCGTGCGCCTGAAAGTGAGGTACAAATCCGGCAGCACCACCAAAGATTTGGGCCGTAAGCGGTTTTTTTTGATCAAGGGCGCGTTCGAGCAAAACCGCGAGCTGATGGAGCGAATCAGGCAAACCTCTCTGCCGTCACGGGAATGTTATTACCGCAGCCGCAGTGCGAGCGCCGCCTTAATCAAATGGCTGGAAGACAACGATTGCGAATCGGCGTACTGCCGGGCGATCGAAGAAAAGTATTTGACCGGGGCGGAAGCCGTTCCGGAATTTCAGGCCGCTTATGAACAAGCGAAACGCGAGCTGAAAAATGATGATCTGGCGCGGCGCTGGCTCACCAATTATTTGCCGGCGGAAATCCGCTCAGGGTTCTATACCGAAAAAAGCCGGGCGACTCAGGCGTTGATGACATTTGCGGAAGCGTCCACCAGGACTGGGGTCGTTTCGGTGATGACCGATCGCAAGGGCACGGCCTATTTCACCAACATCGAGCCCGGCGTTTACACGATTTCAAATCTGGTGCCGAGCGAAACTGCGAAGACCAGCGTTCTTTGGATTTGTGAACGAGAAATTAAGGCGGTCGACCTGGGCACCGCGATGAAGCGGCCGTTCACACTTTCCAATGAGAAAGATCCGAAAATTAAGTGCGAGGTAATTGAGCGGCCATTGCCGAGTTGCGCAACACAGTGAGAGATGTTTATGGAGTGCGCTGATCTGTCAGCGCGCGCGAAAGCGGCGACATGTCGCCGCACTCCAAATTCATGAAACGGCGAATCATCTTCCTGATAATTCTTGCAACCTGTTTGTTCGCGCTCGCGCCGGCGCAGACTCGCCGGCGCCGCCAACGGCCGCGACCGCAAACTCAACAAGTTCCTCGCACGGCTGCCTCAAAATATTCCGCGTTCCTTCATTTCTCTGAAAAGCACAAAAGCCTCGGTTGCAATGACTGCCATAAGATCCCCACCGTCTGGACTGCCAAAAGGGACTTTCCGGACGTCGCTGACTTTCCCGATCATGACGCGTGTGTTCGTTGCCATCGCCAACAATTCTTCACGCGCCAGGCAATCGTCGGCACCGGTCCCGCCATTTGCACCGTTTGTCATATCCGCGCCGCGCCGCGCGAAGATGTACGGTTTGCGTTTGGCAATCCCAACAATGCGAACCAAAGAATGAAACCGAAGGACGAGCGCCAGTTCGTGATCGAGTTTCCGCATGACAAACATCAAAACGCAATTGCTGCTCTGCATCGGTTAAGGAACCGTGATCGCCAGGCGGGTTTCCTGCGTGCCTTGTATTTTCGCCAAAGCGTCGCCGATGACCGCAAGCCCGATTACAACAACTGCTCGATCTGTCACGTCACGAACCCAAAGGGGATCACTTCGGTCTGGGCTGATAATTTTGCGCCTGGGTCCGGAACTTTCAAGACTCGTCCGCAAGCCCACGACGCATGCTTCACTTGTCATTGGAAAACCGAGAAACCCGCGGCCGATGATTGCGCCGGCTGTCACAAACAAGCGGCGACTTTCATTGCCGTTACGACGCCAAAGCGAATCTCATTGAAATTTGCACATGAAGGCGGCCAGGGCGAGCACATGATGGAATGCACGACCTGCCACATCAACATCACGCGCGCCAGCACCCTGCGCGGCTTGACGCCCGACGTTCCCATTAACGCCTGCGCCAGTTGTCATCGCGACAGCAAAAAGACCACTTATCCAAAGGCGGTAACGATCGAAGCGGAACTCGAGCAGTTCAAGAAAACCGGAAATTGCACATATTGCCACACTTCAGACGTGGGAAAGAAACAGCCACCGCCAAGTCACGATGCGTCGGTGCAGTAGGCGAAGGTACAGAACCGCGAGCGGTAGCGAGCGGGTTAAATGTTCAATGCTCAAATCCTTTTCCAATTTGATCCGAAATAAAACTGCAGCCCAAATCGGAAGTTTATTGCTTTGCGTGTTCGTCTTCTCCCTGAGAGTTTCCTCCCAGTCCGGCAATCTCGACTACTCCAGGTTCCTGCACACCAGTCCGAAGCACGCTTCCATCGCCTGCAGGGATTGTCATCATCGCGCCGACAATTCTGCGCGGCCGAGTTTTCCCGGTCACAAGGAGTGCACCGGTTGTCACCTCACGCAGTTCACCACGCCAAGCATTCCGATGTGCTCAATTTGCCACACCAGTGTGAACGGGGACGATCCACCAAGAAAGGCTTTTCCAGATCGATTCAAAGAAAACTTCAACATGAAATTCGATCACGCGCAGCATATGACCGGCGCGGCGCGGCCCGCGAACGGCTGCGCGTCATGTCACACGGCGTCCCTGCGGCGCGGCGCTGCCATGACGATTCCGGCGGGCATCTCAGCTCACAACAATTGCTACAGTTGCCACACACCCAATGCGCAGGCCAACGGTCGCGACCTCGCTTCATGCGGCGTCTGCCACGATGCGAAGGGATATTCCCGGACCTCAACCGATTCAGTCGCCTTCCGTTACGCCTTTAGTCACACCCGCCACAGCAGCCGACAGAGATTGAATTGCACCGACTGCCACAATTACACCCGGGGCCTGCCACAAAAGCGGCAAGTCAGCTCAACTCGTACACTTGAGCATTTTCCAGCAGGCAACAACACCTGTGCGTCGTGTCACAATGGCCGGCGTTCCTTCGGCGGCGATCTGGATTTCAAGAACTGTGGCAAGTGTCACACCGGGCAGTCCTTCCGGAATTAACGCGGCGAAAAATGTTTTTGAGGTTGGTTACCCACTGCCGTTTGCGCATCAAAGCAGGCGGGCGAGCAACGGAGAGCGCCCGACATTTCGGAGGGCGGTTAGCCCTCCGCTAAACGATCAGTTTGACAGGTTTGCAACGCGTACCTAAGATTCGCGAGGTGATCGGTTTCCAACTCTGGGGGGTTCACATAATGAAGACGCGAAGTTTATTAATTGTTCTGTTTGTCTTAACCATCACCGCTGTCTTTACTGCCTCGCGTGGTTCGGCTTCGCTCGTTCAGGACATCCCCAAAGACAGCAAAGAGCAGCCCAAGAAAGTTAAGCTCAGCGCTGACAGCCTCGACGACAAGTGGGGCGAGGTTGCCTTCGATCACGAGACTCACTCTCTCAAGAACTACAACCCGGACGGCAAGACCGTCACATCCTGCGTCGAGTGTCATCACACCGATCAGCCCAAAGAAAGCCTCAAGGCTCCCTACGTGACTTCGGAAAGAAACGTGACGTTGACCGCGGAGGTGTTGAAGGACGCTGCGGCCGGCCCCGTTAAATCCTGCCGCTCATGTCATCTTCAAGCTGGAGACGACAGCAAGCCGCTGCCGGTGGTGACGAAAGACGGAAAGCAGGTGAAGATGGATAACGAGAACGCCTATCACGTTAACTGCTTCGCCTGTCACGATGCTGCGATCAAAGCGAAGCCGGAGTTGGCTGCAAAAATTTCCGGTTCAGATCCCAAGGGCTGTGGTAAGTGCCACGTGGCGAAGTAATTTTGGAGTGCGCTAACTTGTTAGCGCTTTCATCGTCACGCGGTGACCGCGCTTCAAAGCGGCGACAAGTCGCCGCACTCCAAATTATCTCTTCACCATCAATCCCGAACTCCAGTGTCTCTTATCCTTCACGTGCTGCACGTGACATGACGTGCAGTTCGGTTTGTCGGAAGCGATAACCTGCTTGCCCACGCGCGGATCTCGCTGCCCGTTATGACATTTGCCGCAGGTTGTGCGAGGCGTGACAAGATCAATCGGATCACGCGTATCGTGACAACTCGAGCAGCTTAACTCACCCTCTTTGTTGCCTTTCATTCCGGCCGTTGCGCGCACGCGATGAAGATGCAGGGCGTGAAACTGTTTACTTCGCCATTGGTTCTCGTCGTCGGTCGGCAGCCGTTCAAGCTTGAGACTAACCGCCCTATCCGCCAGCGCTTGGGAATCCAGCCCGCTCCACTTCCATTGCCCATTAATAACCGGATAACCAAACGTGCCGCCATGCGGCGTGCTTACTGACTTTCCGTTGTACGTGTTCCGGTTGTTGTCGTGGTGACATTCGGTGCAGGACAAAAGCGCGCCCTCCATTGCGCTGAACTGCGCGCCACGGTGTTCAGCATGGCAAGCGGCGCAACCGATACCCGCATCGGCGTGTGGCTTGATTACAGTTGGCGCAAACGCAGGCGTGGTGTGACAGGCCGAACATTTGGCGTCGATGCTCGTGGTAAGCGCGTGACAGGAAGTGCACGAGCCGGCGTTTGCGTGATTTGCCACCGGAGGCGAGATTTTAAGATTCGCGCGCGTGTGCGCATCAGCAATCGGTGCCGGAGCAAACGCCGCCGCGTAAAAGATCGCTCCGGCGCCGGCTAGTAGCGCTACCGCGACGCCTGCCCAAATCGTCACTGACCACGGCCAACGACGTTTCAAATCGGTCGTCGGTGTCCACACCGACTGTGCTTTGCCGCTGGGCCGGCCGGTTAAGGGAAAGAGAGGAGAGGGCTTGACGGTCTTGGTCGCCGCAGTGATTCGCTTGTCCCAAAATACATCGAGGGCTTTCGTGCCGGCCGGGGCCGGGGGCGGCCTTCGCGCCGCGGGCTTCTTGTGCACGCCGGGAACCGGTTCTCCTTCGAGCGGCGCACTCGGCAAGCGAATGGTCGCCGGCAAATCCCAAACTCCGGACGCTTCCTTACGCACGACCGCATCGCTGGGCGAGGCCCCGATTTGAATCGAGACCTTGATGTAAAGCAGCCCGTCAATCAAGTCGATATTGAGAACAAAAGGACCAACGCCGAGCACGTCGCCGTCCGTCAGGGCCTCGTATCCGTCGAACTTCACGCCATTAACTAGAATGGGATTGCCTGAGCGGAAGTTGCGAATGTAGTAATCGCCTTCGACATTTGTGATGCCGGCTTGAAGCCGAGAAACCGAGGGGTGATTCAGGAGCAGCTCGCAGGTGGGCAGTCTGCCGACCAAAATACCTTCGGCGACAATGGTCACCGGATCGACCTGAAGATCTTCGCGAACGATGATGAAGGTTGCGTCCATCGTTTCATTCAACGCACGTTAAAAAATACTACTTGAATGATATGCACAATCATCAGCACCAACATCACTGAGGTTGAAACCACGTGCGGCGCAACCCAGACTTTTAGCAGCCGGTGCAGCAGAATCAGCGAATCCAGCCGCCGCAGCGTGGCCATGCGCTCAAGGCCCTTCAAAACCGCCCCCCGCATCTCTTTCTCTTCGATGGCGGCCATTTCGTTTCGGAAGTGAAGACGCGCTTTGGCCAGCAGCGCGCTCAGCTCTTCACGCCGCGTGTATTGACGAATCAGGAACGAGAGCGAGAAGAAGTGCCGCCGCATTTTGGATTGCAGCAGGTCAGAAGCCGGGCCCTGAACTTTGGCGCCAATATCATTTAGCTCGGCCTGCAGTTCCGCGCGCCGGCCTTCGAGGTCTTCGATTAACAGAGGATCGCCTTCGATGCTGGTGAGTATTCGCGGCGCAATAAAGTAAGCCGCTAAACCAAACAAGCCGGTCAGAATCACAACGTCGAAAGAGATCATCAATACCGAAGTCAGTATTCCGCCGCCATGACTGCTGCCGTGCATTAACAAAACAATGCCCGCGAGCGCGCCGCTGTAGACGTGGGCCAATAACCAGTATCGCAATGCGCCCGCACGTCGCCGGTAGATCGGCTTGCGAATTGGATATGTCATCACGACCGCGATGCCTCCCAGGCCAACCAGGCCGGTGAGCCAACGCATGGTCAGCCAGCCTCCGCGCAGCGATTGATTGAAGCCATAACGCCAGGCGGCCCAGCCCATCAGAATTGAAATCGCCACCACCAGAAAACCACCGGCAATATGCCCGGCCCTGGCGATCGGATCGCTTTTGTGAATGTTGCGGCCGATGGCGTGCGTTTGATCTCGAAAGACGAGGCCAAGCGTTCTCTCAATCTCACCGAAATATTCCTGCGGATTGACCCGGACCAGGGCTCCGGTCGGGCAGTTCTCTTCGCATGAGTAAGCCGGACGCTTCGATCCGGGCGGATTCAGCGGAGTGCTCTCGCACAGATTGCACTTGATCGCAATCATGTCCTCGCCCTCGGCGGGCGCCGGCACGGGCGGCGCACTCGAGCCCAACAAATTTCTCAACCGGGTGAGCAAACCTGGCGCCACCACGGGGCCGCCGTCGCGCGGCACCATCGAGATGGCGTTGTAAGGACATTGGGTGGCGCAGTCGAAGCAGCCAATGCAGGTGGGCGGATCGATGTCGACCTGGCCGTTCGGATCGCGAAAGATCGAGCCCGTCGGACATCCCGTCAGGCACTCAGGATCTTTGCAGTGCATGCACACTGAAGGTGAAAGCACGTGCTGCGTTGCGCTGCTGCCGAGTTTCACGGGACGCTCGATGTGAATACCGCGCCGCAGCAACCGTGACTGTCCGTGGACTTTGTGACAGGCAAGCGAGCAGTTTCCGCAGCGCACGCAAAGGTCCATGTCCATCACCAGCAGATTGACGCCGTCGACTATCCCGGTGGCAATCTCTTTTTCGGCGGCGGTGAGCGCGCGTTGATCCGGTTGCACATTCAAGCCGGTGTCGTCGTCGGCTAATGAGAATGCGGAAAACGCTTCCTGAAGTTTGGCACTCAGCTCCGGCTCAGTCCGCAACGCCGCCAAAGGAATTTCCAAAAGCTCGCTGCGCGCCATCAAGGCTGCCGAATAGGCCCAGGTTGTTTGACCGTTGAGCGCCTCGAGACCCAGACAGTTTCCCGCGCCGAGAAAATCCTCGGGCACCAGCGCGCCCGGGCCCATGCTCTCAGTGATGTCTTCGTAAATCGGGACGCCGCGCACGCGCCGCACCCAGCCATTGCAGATGAGAAAAATCCTGTCGATCGGCTTTCCCTCCTGCACGAGGAGATGGTGTTTGCCGAAGGCCATGAACTGGCTGATATTTCCCAGAGCGACAAGGTCGATCGCGCCCAGGGTGTGGATTGGTTGTTCCTGCAGCTTGGCGATGACATTGGCTAGACCCTGCCGGCGATAACTGTCGTCAACCCTCTCGGCAAATTTCTTAAGCGAGCGCAAAAGCCTCAAAGCCGGCCGCACCATTTCGAGAAGCGTCGCGCCGTTGCCTTCGTTCGGGACCCTGATCGTAGCGTTCCGTGGGATGCCGGCAAGAATTGACCGCTCGCCGAGGCACGCGCCCGGGGGGACCCGCGCGACTCTACGATCCACGCCGGCTTCATCGCGCACATAGACGTCGAGATCGCCTGAGACGGAAAGATAAAAAGTATTCCCGCCCCATTCTCCTTCCCGCATGATCACTTCGTTGGGTTCGTAGGTGAGCAGCCGCGCGTAAGGGCCAATCTGCTTACCGCCAGAGACCTTGCCCTCCACGATCATTTTCAGGTTGTTCTTGTTTTTTTCTTCGAGCAGCTCAGCAACGATGTCGATTTTCTTGACGGCTTCGAGAATCGCTTCGGGACTGGTTTCTGCTTTAGGCATGATGGAGTTTTGAGTTCAGCCCCGGCGCATCTGGTGTGCCTTTCGCAGAGCAATTCCGATTGGTATCGGAATTGAACTCTGGTCGCATGCAGTTGCGCGAGCTTAGCATGCCACGACGGACTGAGGGAATCCACATTCTTTCGCGGCGTACCTTGCCGGAACGGAACAGTGGTTGGCCTAGCCGATACGTGATAGCATCCGCCTGCAAACCGAATCAGTTTCGCCGTCATAGTAGGCGGTAATGCGAGTCCCCTTTCAAATGCGCAACCCGTCAAGACGCTTCGCGGTGATCGCCGGCGTCGTTGTTTTGATCGCCGCCCTGACCTGGGGGCTGACGCGTTCAAAACCCCATGGGCAAACGCGGGCGAAATCAGCGGCGCTAACGGCCGCCCTTCCGATTCGCAATTCCGAAGCAAAGCCTGGCGACTCAGATAACGACGGGTTTCCGGATTTTGCCGAACTGCGTTCTTTTGAAGACCGCGAGAGCTTTCGCCGCTGGTTTACCGCCATCGGCGAGACCCAGTTTTATCAACTCAGCGAACAGTGGAAAAAGGACCAGCGCGACTGTGCCGGCCTGGTGCGCTTTTCGATTCGTGAAGCCCTGCGCCGCCATGACCGCATCTGGTTTCAAAAGATGGGTCCGGCGTACGAGCCGGTGGCGCACGATGTGGCGGGCTTTGATCTCGACAACAATCAGCTCGGCGAGAAGATCTTCCGCGCCCAGGCCGGATCATTTCAGGAAGGCGACCTGCGCAACGGAATCTTTACGGAATTCGCCGATGCGCGCACGCTAAAAAATTTCAACACCGTATTTGTCAGCCGTGACCGCCGTCAGGCGCAGCCCGGCGACCTGCTTTTTTTCTACCAGCCCTGGGTCCAAAAATTTCCGTATCACGTGATGGTTTTTCTGGGCACGCCCCGCGTGGCGCCGAATGGCGAGCGCGATTGGGTCGTCTATCACACCGGCTCGACCGCCACAGATGACGGCGCGGTGAAGAAGGTCCAGCTGTCGGTGCTGGAGCAGCACCCTGATCCGCGGTGGCGGCCCATCGAGAGTAATCGAAACTTTCTTGGTTTTTATCGACTGAAGATCTTGCAATGAGAGCGGTTGTCCCTGAGGAGGCAATCAATGTCTGAGAACAATCCACGTTCGCGTCGCTATATTGCGACTGCGGCTATTTATCTGGCGCTGGCCGGTTCGGTCTTCGGCTTCCATCTGATTCGTGCGCGCGCGGCGAAACCACAGCCGCCCGCCATTGAACCGCCGCCGATCTCCGTCTCGACCACAAAGCCCTACTTTTCGCTGACCACGAATCGCACTTACTCGCCGAACGAAACGGCGCGGCTGTGGGCCAGCTATCAGAACGTTGATTACCTGGACTTCCGCATCTATCGCGTCAAAGACCCGGTCAAGTTTTTCAAGCAACTCGACGATCCGCACCAGATGGGCGAACAGGAGAAGGAGCAGCTCGCCCAGGGCTATGGCCGCATTTCTCTTTTGGAACGAACGCATCGGCTGAAGACATCGCTGTTCTCAGCAATTAAGAATTACGTGCGCTCGCACTTAATGCAGCAGCATCGCGTGACTTTCAACGAAAAGTTTCGCAAAGACAAAGAGCCAACCCGTACGCCGCTGAACGTCGCCACCGACTACGCGCGTGTGCCGTTATTGAATCCCGAACAGAAGGTTAAGGACTGGCGCGAGAAGCTGCCGGCGCTGGAAAACGAATACGACAGCCGCATGATTCCCATCGGCAAGATCGATCCGGGTGTCTATCTGATCGAAGGCGTCAGTGGCGATTTGCGTGCCTACTCAATCGCCGTCGTAACCAACCTGACAATGATTCAAAAGACGACCGGCGACGGCCAGGTCGTGGTGTATGTCGTCGATCGTAAGTCAGGCGCGCCGCATGAGGGTGTCAACATCGAAATCACAAACGCGAAACAAACGCTGGCCACCGGCACGACTGATAAGAGCGGCGTCTTCAAAGCCGAGGTCAAACCTAAGGAAACGACCGAGACGCCGGCTGAGGATGTTGATCCCGAAGAGACGTCGGGTAACGCGTACCTGATTATGGCGCGCGAGCGCGACAACTTCGTGATCTCTGACCTTGACTCGTTCTACTTCAGCGGCGAAGGCGGTGAGGATGACGTCCTCTCTTCCGAAGATCTAACCAGCTATATCTATACCGATCGCCCGATCTATCGTCCGGCGCAGAAGGTTTATTTCAAAGGCATCCTGCGACAGTGGGGACGCGAAGGTTACAAACTTCTCGATGAGAAGACCGTAAGTGTCACCATTGAAGATCCCAACAACGGAAAGATCTTCGAAAAGGAGCTGCCGCTTTCAACTCGCGGCACGTTCAGCGGCGAGATAGATATCGCCGAGGAAGCGCCGCTGGGCAGCTATAACATCACGGCCACGATCGGTGAAGCCCGCTCGAGCGGTTACTTCGAAGTTCAGGAATACAAGAAACCTGAATTCAAAGTGAAGGTGACGGGGCCGAAGGAATTTGCTGCCGTTGGAGAGAAAGTCCGCTTTACCGTTGGCGCCAATTACTTTTTCGGCGCGCCGGTGACAAATGCCGACGTGCATTACTACGTCTACAAACAACGCTATTACCACTGGTGGTGGGACAACGATGAGTCAGACGAATTCGACGACGAAGCCGGTCCCGATAATGAAGGCGGCGATGATGAAGATTATGGGTATTACGGCAGCGACATGGTCACCGAAGGTGAAGGCAGTCTGAATTCGCGCGGCGAGATGGTCGTGGATTTCGAAGTGCCGAAGCCTGACGAGAAAGATGAGTGGGATTACTCATACAGGCTCGAAGCCCAGGTTACCGATGCTTCGCGCCGCGAGATGGCGGGCGCCGCGTCGTTCATCGGCACGCGTGGCAGAGTTGTCGCCGACGCCTATCCTGAACGGTATCTCTATTACCAGGGCGATGCTGCCAAAGTACGCGTGAAGACTGCCGACTATTCAGGCAAACCGCTCTCGGAAAAAGTTACGCTGAAATTCATCGAACAGAAATACGAACGGGTCGAAAAGGAAGAGGAGTACAACGGCTACAAATACAAGGATGTCACTTACATTCTGCACGAGCGCGAGTTGGGCTCGGCGGATGTGAACACCGACAGCCAGGGCAATGCGACCTGCGACTTCACAGTTCCCTCGCCCGGCAGCATCTATGTCAAAACCATTGTTTACGAAAACGGCGCGCCGGTAGTGAATCGCGGCGGATCGTTCTGGGCGCCGGACAAGAAAGGCGAGTGGTCGGACTTTGAATATCGCGATTACGATGAATCGTCGATCAAACTCGTGCCTGACAAGAAATCCTACAAACCCGGCGAGACCGCACACGTGCTGGCCATGCTGCCTAAGGATAAGACGCACCTGCTGGTGACCACCGAACTTTCGGAAGTGCTCACCGTCCGTACGATCGACGCACCGGGCCGCAGCATCGTTATTGATGTGCCCATCGAGAAGCGTTACGCGCCAAACGTCTACCTCGACGTTTCGTTTGTTAAAGACAGCGACATGTTTGAGCAAAGCCAAATCATCGCGGTCCCGGCGCGTGACAAGATGCTCAAGCTCGACATCATTCCCAACAAGCAAGAGTTCAAACCTCGTGACGTCGCGTCGTACACCGTCGTGGCGCGTAATGAAGATGGATCGCCGGCGGCGAACACTGAGATTAGTCTCGGCATTGTTGACGAAGCGATCTACAGCATCTCGCCCGAAACTGCCGGGAACATCAAACGCGATTTTTATGGGCGGCGTTACAACCAGGTGCAAACCAGCCTGGCGGTTGCTTTCACCTTCACCGGTTACGCCGGCGACAACCCGGCCGACCTCGCGAAGAACAAGTCGGCTTATCAACTTGCCGACTTCAAGAATGAAAGTTCCTATGCCGAGCCAACAATTCGCCGCGAGTTCAAGGACACCGCGTTCTGGCAACCAGATGTGGTTACCGGCGGCGATGGCCGGGCCACTGTTGATTTCAAACTGCCCGACAACCTGACTACCTGGCGCGCGACCGCACGTGCCGTGACCGCGGACACACGCGTTGGCTCAGCCGTGCAAAAAACCATCGCGCGCAAGGACGTAATCATGCGCCTTGAGATGCCGCGTTTCCTGACCGAAGGCGACACGGTGACGATCTCAGGCGTGGTGCACAACTTCCTGAAGACGGACAAGTCGACGAAGATTTCGCTCGACTTGACCGGAGCGCAACTGCTCGACTCGGCCTCGCAAACCGTGAACATTCGGCAGAACGGCGAGCATCGTGTCGATTGGCGCGTGCAGGCCAACCAGGTCGGTAAGCTGACGCTGCTGGCCAAGGCACTGACCGACAAAGAATCCGACGCCGTCGAAATGACGATGGAGATTGTGCCGCACGGTTTGAAACAAACGGCGGGCAATACCACCACGCTGTTGACGGATGGCGAGCAAACCTTCTCGTTGGATTTGCCGGGGCGGGCTGATACTCAGGCGCGCACGCTACGCATCGAGGCGTCGCCGTCGATTGCGTCAACTTTGTTTGGCGCTCTTGATTACCTGACGAGTTTTCCGTACGGCTGTACCGAACAAACGATGTCCAGCTTTGTGCCGAACATCGTCGTGGCCCAGGTGCTGAAAGACGTGCCCTCGGCGAAGATTCGCGCCTCGAACGATCTCGACAAGAAAGTTCAGCGCGGTTTGGATCGGCTGTACGCCTATCAGCACGATGATGGCGGCTGGGGCTGGTGGAAAGACGATAAGACTGATCCGTTCATGACGGCCTACGTGGTTGACGGAATGACGATGGCCGGCCGTGCGGGTTACCAGATCGAGACCTGGCGGCGTGACCGTGGCCGCGAGAAACTCGAGGCGCTGCTCAGCGCCGGGAAGAACGACAACGGCAACCCGATCGACTACGAGACTCGCGCTTACATGATCTACGCGTACACCGAGAGTGGCGAAGGCGACAGTCGCTTCCTCGAAGAGCTTTACACGAAGCGCAGCACTTTGGGTCCGTACGGTCGTGCCCTGCTTGCCCTCGCTCTGCAGGAAAAGAAGGACGGGCGCGCCGGTGAAGTCGCCAATTTGATCGAAGGATCGGCGCAACGCGACGAATACGAAGCGCACTGGCAAACGGCCCGCGTCAATGATTACGGACGCGATGTCTATCTCGATGCCGAAGCCACCGCGCTGTCGTTAAAAGCGCTTTCGCAAATCAATCCGGGCAGTCAACTGCTGCCCAAAGTTGCGCGCTGGCTGGTGAAGAACCGCCGCAATGGTTATTACTGGCTGTCTACGAAAGAGACTGCGTTCGCGATTTACGGTCTGACTGATTACCTGAAAGTCAGCAAAGAACTGTCGCCCGACTATTCGTTTGAGATCTATGTGAACGGAAGTCAGGTGGCAAACCAACACATCGGCGCCGGCGATGCGGCCAACGCGCAGGCCATCGTCATCACAAAGAAAGCCGGCGACGTGCCCCAGGCGAATCAGATTCGCATCGTTAAGAAGGGCAAAGGCGCGCTGTATGTTTCGTCGGCGCTGGAATACTTCACCGCCGAGGACGAGGTGCCGGCGCAATCGTTCCACGGGCTCAAGATTACCCGTGAGTACCTGCGGCTGCGCGTATCGGAAAGTGAAGACGGGAAACCGGGCTGGCGGATTGAACCGTTATCCGGCGAGCTGCGCTCAGGCGATCTGATCGTGGTGAGGCTGCACCTAACCGGACCGCGCGCCCAATACTTGATGATTGAAGACCCGATTCCGGCGGGCGCTGAACAGGTCGCGCAGGTGAGCGGCATTTATCTCAACTACACGGCTGGACAGTGGTCCGATTGGTACAGCAACCGGGAGTTTCGCGACAATCGCACCGCCATCTTCATGAATTATTTTGATGGTGACGCAATGTTGCAGTACGCCATGCGCGTGGAAGTGCCGGGCGAATTCCGGGTGGCGCCGGCGCGGGCCGAGCTCATGTACCAGCCGACTGTGCAGGCGAATAC
>DATENS010000219.1:0-21672 GCA_035274925.1 Pyrinomonadaceae bacterium
GGGTTGTTGTTGGTTTTGCGAAGGCGGGGGCCACAAATCTCAGATCTGAGATCTGAGATCTGAGATCTGAAATTAATAAGCATGCAGTCCTGGTTTCCATTCATTCCTGAGAGCGCGTCGACCATCGCCGGCGATGTGGACGCGGTGTATTTCTATATCTCAGGGGTGACCGTGTTCTTCTGTACGTTGATTTCCCTCGTCATCATTTTCTTTGTCATACGTTATCGCCGCCGCAACGCTTTCGAAATTCCCCGGCCCGTCGAAGGGTCTACGAAACTGGAAACACTCTGGTCGGTGATTCCCCTGCTCATCGCGATGAGCATCTTTGTCTGGGGCGCCAAGGTTTACTTCGCACAGTATCGGCCGCCGCAGAACGCGATGGAAATCTACGTGGTCGGCAAACAATGGATGTGGAAGTTCCAGCATCCCACCGGCCAGCGCGAAATCAACGAACTGCATGTCCCGGTGGGCCGCAAGGTCAAATTGATCATGGCCACCGAAGACGTGATCCATGACGTTTTTATTCCCGCGTTTCGCATCAAGGCCGATGTCGTCCCCGGCAAGTACACCACGCAGTGGTTCGAAGCCACCAAGCCAGGCCGCTATCACCTGTTCTGCGCTGAGTACTGCGGCATGAATCACTCGGGCATGGGCGGGTATGTAGTGGTGATGGAGCCAAAGGATTTTGATAACTGGCTGAGTGGCAACGCAAACCAGATGTCGCCCGCCGCCGCCGGTCACTCGATGTACGAATCACTCGGGTGCGCGTCCTGTCACGGCGCTAATGGAAAAGGCGGGCGCGGGCCGGCGCTGCTCGGGCTTTTTAGCAGCAACGTAGTACTCGGCAGCGGACAGACAGTCAAAGCCGACGAAGGTTACCTGCGCGAGTCAATCATGAATCCGCAGGCGAAGATCGTGACCGGCTTTGGTCCGATCATGCCGTCGTTTCAGGGCCAGGTGAATGAAGAGCAGCTTTTGCAACTGGTCGCGTATGTGAAATCGCTTTCAACCGCGAAGCCTGAGACGGTGACGGCCAAACCGCCGCCGGCAGGGGCAAAGCCGAGTCCGGGTCAGGCAAGTTCGCCGAGCGCGACGAATAAATAATTGTTTAGCGGCGGGCTACCGCCCGCTGGGAATTGTCGGGCAGTAGCCCGACTCTAAACGAAAGAGTTTTTTAACCAAATGGAAGAGTTCAAAATACCAAAACCGCCACGGACGAATTATCTCAATGCCGAGTACGGCATCAAGTCCTGGCTGCTGACCCGAGATCACAAGCGCATCGCGGTGCTCTATCTCGGCGGCATCAGTTTCTTCTTCCTGATCGGCAGCCTCTACGCGATGGCGATTCGCCTCGAGCTGCTCACGCCGCAGGGCGATCTGGTCCAGTCGAGCACCTACAACAAGATGTTTACCCAGCATGGGATCATTATGGTGTTCTTCTTCCTGATTCCATCAATTCCGGCCACGCTGGGTAACTTCCTGGTGCCCATGATGATCGGCGCCAAGGACCTCGCGTTTCCGCGTATCAACCTGCTGAGCTGGTACATCTACATGATCGGCGGGTTTATCACGATCTATGCCCTGCTCGCCGGGGGCGTGGATACCGGCTGGACGTTCTACACGCCCTACAGCACGACGTTTTCCAACTCGTACGTGTTGGCCACCGGCCTCGGTATCTTTATCAACGGCTTTTCCTCAATCCTGACAGGGCTGAATTTCATCGTCACCATTCACACGATGCGCGCGCCGGGCATGACCTGGTATCGCCTGCCGCTGTTCATCTGGTCCCACTATGCGACCAGCCTGATCATGATTCTGGGCACGCCGGTCATTGCCATCACGATCCTCCTCCTGGCGATCGAACGGCTGGCCCATGTCGGAATCTTCGATCCGGCCTCCGGGGGTGACCCCGTCTTATTCCAGCACCTGTTTTGGTTCTACTCACATCCGGCCGTGTACATCATGGTGTTGCCATCGATGGGCGTGGTCAGCGAATTGATCGCCAACTTTTCGCGTAAGAACATTTTTGGCTATAAGTTCGTCGCCTTTTCCAGCCTGGCCATCGCCGTGTTTGGTTTTCTGGTCTGGGGCCACCACATGTTTGTCGCCAGCCAGTCGATTTACGCGGGCATGATCTTTTCTTTCCTGAGCTTCGCCGTGGCGATTCCATCCGCGATCAAAGTCTTTAACTGGACAGCCACGCTCTACAAAGGATCGATCTCGTACGACACGCCGATGCTCTATGGACTGGGCTTCATCGGCATGTTCTTGATCGGCGGA
Organism: Pyrinomonadaceae bacterium; assembly: GCA_035274925.1. Classification (GTDB taxonomy): domain Bacteria; phylum Acidobacteriota; class Blastocatellia; order Pyrinomonadales; family Pyrinomonadaceae; genus UBA11740. Next base: position 2,281 of record DATENS010000219.1, read on the forward strand.
ATGACCGGACTGTTTCTGGCATCATTGGCCACCGATGTGCACTTGAGCGATACGTACTTCATCGTCGCGCACTTTCATTACATCATGGTGGGCGGTGCGTTGTTTGGCTATCTCGGCGGATTGCATTACTGGTGGCCCAAGATCAGCGGCCGCATGTATCCGGAAGGATGGGGGCGATTCTCGGCCCTGGTGGTTTTCGTCGGCTTCAACCTGACGTTCTCGCCCCAATTCATACTCGGTTACATGGGCATGCCGCGGCGCTATCACACGTATCCGGTTGATTTGGTTTCGTGGCAGGTGCTGCACGTATTGTCCACGGCCGGCGCTTCGATTCTCGGCGTTGGTCTGCTCATTCCCTTGATTTATCTGGCGTGGTCGCTGCGTTACGGCCGTATTGCCGACGCGAACCCGTGGGGACTGCCCGGGCTGGAATGGCAGACGCCGTCACCGCCACCGACTGAGAATTTCCTCGAGACACCGATCGTGCACGCCGAAGCGTACGAGTTCGCGCCTCCGGAAACTAAAGAAGTGGTGGGCAAGTTTGAAAAGCAAACCCCGGCCGAAACTTAAATTGTTTAGAGGCGGGCTACCGCCCGCCAGTCGGGCAGTAGCCCGACTCTAAACGGAGAGAAAGCAAAGTTGCCTGAAGGACTAGCGACAACTCACGACGAACACGCCGCGCACAGCGCGTTGCAGCACCATTTTGAAAACATGGAGCAGCAGCGCGAGGCCGGCACGCTCGGCATGTGGGTCTTTCTGGTTACGGAAATCATGTTCTTTGGCGGAATGTTTCTGGCGTACACCCTCTACCGCTACAAATATCCCGGAGCTTTTGCCGCCGCCAGTAATCACCTCGATATCAAACTTGGCGCCATCAACACTGTCGTGCTGATTGTCAGCAGTTTCACCATGGCGATGGCCGTGTTCACCACTCAGGTCGGCAGGCGCAAGGCTTCGATTATTTATCTGATTGCGACGATGGTTTTAGGTCTGGCGTTTCTGGGCATCAAAGCAGTCGAGTATCGCGAGAAATACCACGACAGTCTGATTCCCGGCCAGCTAATTCCCGGACGTCCGTTCAATCCGGAAGTCGCCAAGCACGGCGATACCGATCCGAAAAAACTTCACCTGCCGGAAGGCGTCTCAGTCAGGCACGTTGAGATGTTTTATTGGATTTACTTCGCGATGACCGGCATGCACGCGCTGCACATGATCATCGGCGAGGGGATTATGCTGGTGATCCTGATCATGGCCGTGCGCAGGAGATTCAGCCCCGAATATCATGCTCCCGTGGAAATCACGGGTCTTTACTGGCACTTCGTGGACATCGTGTGGATATTTCTGTTTCCACTGCTCTATTTGCTTGGGCGTCACATGGAAGGGCACATGTAAAAAAGAGTGCGTGTGGTTTAGAGGCGGGCTACTGCCCGCCAGGAACGGTCGGGCGGTAGCCCGACTCTAAACTTATGAGCGAACACATAGTCTATCCGCGAGTCTACATTGCGATCTTTTTCGTGCTGATGGTCGGCACCGTTCTCACCGTGCTGGCGGCTTTCCAGGATTTTCCCGGACCATTGAACGCGGTGGTAGCGCTGACGATCGCCGTGATCAAGGCGACGTTTGTCGTGCTGTACTTCATGCACGTTCGCTACAGTGGCCGTCTGGTGTGGCTGGTTATTGCGTCGGCGCTGTTCTGGCTGGCAATTATGTTTGCGTTGACGATTAGCGACTACTCATCAAGATCGTGGATGCCGATATAGCGTCAGAAGCCCGACCGTAAGGGAGGGCAACTAGACCAACGTACTTTCGAATCCCGTCTTGCCCTCCCTCACGGTCGGGCTTCTGACACTCTTATTCCGGCGCAAGAATCAACTCCCTGTCCCGCACATTAATTACCTTGTGACAACTGGTACATCTCAGCTGTAAGGTCGCGTCCGAAGTCCTGATCGTGGCGCCGCAGTTCGGACACGGCGCGTTGATTTCGCTGGTTTTGAAAAGGTCGCGCATCATGAAGATGGGCAGGATCAAGCCGGCCACCAGGAGCGGGATACCGAAGATGAGTCCGATGTTCGTCCCTTCGCCCAGCGTGAGACTGATCACCAGCCCGGCGATGAACAGCACCAGCCCGACCGCGATGCTGAAACTGAATCCGTAAGCACTGTCAAAAGTCTTGCCGCTCTTGACCTGTCCAGTTGTCTCGTCTGCCATGATTAACTCCTGAAAATGTTTAGAGGCGGGCTACTGCCCGCCATCTCCTGGGTATGCGGCGGGCGGTAGCCCGCCTCTAAACATCGAACGACCTAAAACTTCACGATACGACTGCCTGCTGAGTGGCCTTCACAGGTTCGTAGTAGAGGATGCGGTTGCAGTTGTCGCAGGTGATCACTTCGTCTCCGCGCCGCACCTCGGCCATTATCTGCGGCCGCAGCGCCATGTAGCAGGCGGTGCACGCGCCGTTGCGTGCTTCCGCGACTGCAATCCCGTCGCGAATGCGCGCACTGATGCGATTGAAAAGCGAGCTCACCGATTTCGGCAGCTCCTTCATCATGCGTTCGCGTTCAGCGCGCGCGGTTTCCAGTTCCGCCTCCTGCACCCTAATCTGCTCGTCGAACTGTTTGAAGCGCTCTTCCATGTCCGCCCGCAGCTTTTCCACTTCTGGTTCGCGCTCGCCCAGCTCCTTTTCGGCGGCCTCAAACGCCTCCATTTGTTCGAGCACCTGGGTCTCAAACGTAGAAATTTGTTTGCGCGCCGCATCCGCTTCCCTGATCGCGGCCGTATATTCGTCGGGCTTTTTCGCGGCCATTAGGTTACGTTCCGCCCGTTCGGCCCGTTGTTTTTGTTCGAAGATCTCTTTTTCCAGGTGTGCCCGTTGTTGCGAAGCAGTGTCGCGTCTTTCTTCGAGACCGCGAATTTCAAAAGCGCGCTGATCGAACTCTTTTTCGATCTCCGCGCGCCTTTCAGGGATGCTTTCGATTTCGGCCTGTAGTCTTCTTATGTTTGTATCGGTCTTCTGCAAAGCGATTAACTGCGCCAACTCCGCTTTCACTCTTTATCGACTCCTCGGGTATTTGGGATTATGGATGAAGACATTCATGTCAGGGGCAATAATCACACAGACTATAGCGGGCGCGCAAGGCGAGCCCCTTTTTTCCATTGATTGAGGTTCAATAGGGCACTTATACTAGCCGGCCATACCTTGCTGGAGGGACCGTCAAAATTGAGAATCTATAACGTCATCGGTTATTCGCTAATTCTGGTTCACAGTCTGGCTTCAGGTTTTGCCGCCCCCGACGAGTGGGAATTCCTCGGCGGAACGATGTTCGGGATAGGCTATCTGATTTTTATTTGGCTGATCAGCGGACTGTTCCTGTCGAATGTGCTGCACATGGGCATTGCCCACAAGTCACTTGACTTCAAACCGTGGTTTCTCAAGTCGGTGATTGTGGTCTACAGCCTTACCGCGATCTACGTGAATCCGAAGACGTGGGTAAACCGCCACCGTCACCATCATGCCTTTTCTGATCGCGAAGGTGATCCGAGTAAGTTGCATGAGGATGGGTTCTGGCAGACTTTGTACCATTGCTTCTGGCCGTACGAGGTGAAGAACAATCTCGCCAAAGATCCGATCTTCAAGAGCTGGACGCTGCGTATCGTTTCTAACTGGTATTTTTTCGCGTTCTCACAGATTACCAGCTTTGGCTTGCTGTGGCTTTTGAGTGGCGATTTGGGGTACTCGCTCGTGTTGTGGCTTTCCGTGCGCTTGTTCGGGCTTTGGATCAATATGATTCAGAACTACTGGACCCATGATCGAAGGTTCGGCACGCGGCGCTATCACCAGGACGAGGACAATGCGATGAATCTGGGTGACTGGCTTCCGGTTACCGCTTCATTCAGCGCCAGCCTGCAAAATAACCACCATCACTTTCCGCACTTTCTCAGGACCAGCCATGCGCCGGACGAATACGATTTCGGTTTTCTTACGGTGCGCGCTTTGAAGGCCCTGGGTTTGGTGAAACCCAGTCGCTCAGGTGCGCAGGTGCCGGACGGAGTGCTGCTTGAGAACCACGGCCTCTGAGACGCGGGCAGGATCGCTTTATGAAACCAGTTACGCTGTTTGCAATTTTCGTGATTGCGCTGCTGAGCTTCTCTGCGCCGGCAAACGGTCAGACGCCGTCACCTTCGCCTACGCCGGCCGCCACGCCTCCGTCCAGCAATATCTTCATCGCGAGTCTCACGGAAAAAAAGGGTGAGATCAAAATTGGCGATCCGGTTAAGATCACCACTTACGCCGGCTATAACAATCAACCCTTCTTTCTGCCCGACGGCACTGGCGTACTTTACACTTCAATTCGCAACGGGCAGGCCGACATCTATCGCTACGATCTGCACACGGCCGTTACCAGCCAGGTGACGAATACTCCTGAGAGCGAATATTCCCCGACGCTAATGCCCGACGGAGAGAACATTTCAGTCGTGCGCGTTGAGTCGGACGGAACGCAGCGCCTGTGGCGGTTTCCGCTCGCGGGCGGTGCGCCCTCGTTGATTTTGGAGGCGATCAAACCAGTGGGCTATCACTGGTGGATTGATAAGGACATGCTCGGCCTTTTCATTCTTGGCAGCGCGGGCAAGCCGCATACGTTACAGATCGGCGACGTGCGGACCGGAAAAGCCGAGCTGGTGATAGAAAATCCGGGACGCATCATTCGCCTCGTTCCCCGGCAACACAAGCTTAGTTTTGTGCACAAGGCTTCCGATCAGGAATGGATCATTAAGACGCTTGATTTGAAGACGAAGCAAATCTCGACTTTGATTAAAACGCTGCGCGCCAGCGAGGACTATGCCTGGACCCAGTCAGGTGCATTGTTAATGGCTAAGGACGGCAAACTCTTCAAATGGCAGGTTTCGAAAGACAAGGACTGGATTGAGATTGCCGATTTATCTGCTGTGTTGAAGAACCTGACGCGTATTGCGGTGAGCACGAAGGGCGATCGTATTGCGATAGTCGCGCGTTAATTGGAGTCCGCACCTACAGCCTTGGCCGCATTGATCCTTCCGCCGGTAGCAACTTTTCCTTTTAAAGCAGGAAGCGCATCCACCGAACTCAACAGCCGCGTGCGCCATTCATCGACTGAGATGCTGGGATTCGTGGCCAGCACCAGGGCGGCGACGCCCGCGACGAAGGGCGTGGCCATCGAGGTGCCCTTCCTCTCTGAAAAATCGTGATTGAGCCACGTACTCGTGATCGCCTCGCCCGGTGCGGCCACATGCACTGAGTTTGCTCCATAGTTCGAAAACGAAGTCAGTTCGTCATAGCGGTTGACCGCGGCCACGCTAATCACATTGTTGAGTTGGTAGCTGGCCGGATAATGCGGAGTGCGATCGTTGTCCGAACTATTGTTTCCCGCGGCCGCCACCACCAGAATTCCTTCGTCGCCGGCTTTACGTATCACATCTTCAAGCGCGCGCGACCTCACTGTCGAGCCCCAGCTCGCTGAGATGATCCGCACATTGACACCGGCGCGCTTGCGATTGATGACGTAGTTGATCGCTTTGATGGCATCGCTGGTCGTGCCCATTCCCTCGGCGTCCATAAACTTGAGCGGCATGATCTTGACGGTCCAATTCACGCCGGCGATGCCCACTTCGTTTCCGCCTTCTGCTCCGAGAATCCCTGCACAATGGGTGCCGTGCCCGTTGTCGTCCATCGGGTCGCTCGAATTTTCCGCGACATTGAAACCATTAACGTCGTCGATCGGGCCCTCAGCCGTCAGATCCTCGTCCTGGTAAGACTTAATAATTTCGGGACGCCTCCAGATATTGTTCGCCAGATCCGGATGCGTATAGTCGACGCCGCTGTCCAGCACCGCGACCACTATCTGATCGCTGCCCTTGGTCACCGCCCACGCGCGCATGGCGCTGATATCCGCGCCGAACTTGCCGCCGTCCTGGCCGTGATTGAACAGTCCCCATTGCTTGAAAAACAATTCGTCATTCGCATGGACATGTTTACCGCTGCTATCGTGATCAAGCCTGATCTCGTTGTCGACTTCGGCGTATTCAACTTCCGCCAACGCCCGATATTGCGTCACGACCTCATCCGCGCTCTTGTTGTCTTCGTCTTCGATCACTTCGAGACCATCCACAGCCTCGATCCGATCTTCTACGTCATCGTTGAGCCTCGAGGTGATGCCTTCGATCGTCTGCTGCGTCACACCGGCTTTGAATCGCACCAGAATTTCCGTTCTGCGCGGCATCTCCTGATCTTCACTATCCTGCTCGGTAGTGGTTGGTTGAGTGCTAGTGGTGCTGCGCCGGTTTTGCCGCTGCTGCTTCTGCCACTTGTGCATCTGTCCGGCGAACGCCGCAATCAGGATCAGCACGAGCGCGATGGAAATATTAAGCCAGAGAGTTTTGCGATTCATAAAATAAGACGTGCTTGGTACTTTGTTCTTAGTACTTTGAACCCTGATTCCTGGTTTTCAACTTGGCTGGAACATCAAAGTACAAAGTACCAAGTACAAAGCTCACATTTACATTCGGTAATTCTTGCCGTTGAATTTGTACAATCTCAGACGGTTCCCGGCGGCGCGATACTCATAAGATTTGTTTTGTGCTTCGAGCCGGATTCGCCATCCGGGTGTGATCATTTGGGCGCTCATCTCGCCCTCAACCGGCGCCCCCAAAGCTGCGTCGGGAAACTCAGTCTGTTCGACCGCCCCTTCGCTGATTTCGACTTGTTCCACGCCCAGCCGCCGAGCCAGGTCAGAACGCGCTCGCACCAGTGCTTCGACAATTGTTTTAGATTCGTTCGCGCCCATAGACTGTCAGGCCTCAGTGCTAACAACGATGAAACCTTTGAGTTGGTTCCACCGCAAGTATCTACCTTAAACCAGATCACCAAAACGGTGTTGTAGCAAAGTGACAATGGCAATGGCCGCCGTCTCAGCCCGCATGACCCGGCCGCCGAGCGTGACGATGCCCCACCCGCACTCGCGGGCCAAGTCGATTTCGAAGTCAGCCCACCCGCCTTCAGGGCCGACTAGTGCGATCAGGTTCAGGACTGGACTGGGGAAAGTTAAGCAGGCTTGCTCGAGCGATTGACCCGCGCGCTCAGCAAACATGATCTGTTGAGATTCTTCCGCGCTCTGGTTTTTTACCACGTCGGCGAAAGCACGCGGCACGGCGATTTCCGGCACGCGGGCGCGTCCAGATTGTTTCGCCGCCTCTAAAGCGATGCGCTGCCAACGTGCCACGCGCTTGCCGGCTTGTTCGTCGGAACGTGGGCGCACGTCCGCGCGGTCTGAGGTTGCCGGAATGATTCGATTGACGCCGAGCTCGGTCGCTTTCTGCACCACCAGATCAAACTTTTCGTGCTTGAGTAAGGCGATTGCTAGTGAGAGGTTCAGAGGTGACTCAGCGCGGGAGGGCGCGACTTCGGATAAGACTTCGAGTCTGCTTGAGCTGCGAGTTATCTCTTCGATGGCGCAGTGGAATTCGCGGCCGGAGCCATCAAAAACGAGCACTTCGTCCCCACGATGCAAACGCAAGACATCTCGCAAGTGCAGCGTTTCATCGGCGTCCAGCACTACGGATTTTTCATCAGTCGCAAAGGCCGGTCTTGGTGCGTAGAATCGTCGAATCATTTTTTGTTAGTACTTAAACAGATCACTCACACCACCAGCGCCATCCATTCGCCGTCCTGATCGACTCCTCTAACAGCCGCGCCTAACTCAGTCAGACGATCCTGAACCATACCGAGTTGTGATTCCAGGATTCCCGAAAGCACCAACGTGCCACACGTAACGCCCAGTAGCGACGGGAGCAAGTCGACGATCGCCGGCGCCGTCAGATTTGCACAAACCAAGTCGGCGGACGCAGTTTGCTCGTCGATACCGCCCGAGCGAAAGTCTATTCGCGAGCCGACGCCGTTGATTTCTGCATTCTCTTTGGCGATCTTGACGGCCTCAGCATCGATGTCCCGGGCCTCGATGTGTGCTTCAGGAGCCAGTTTGGCCGCGGCAATCGCCAGGATGCCCGTGCCGGTGCCGACATCAAGAAAGCTGCCGCCCTCAAAATGCCTTCCTATCGCTTTCAGGCAGAGAAGGGTGGTTTCATGAGTGCCCGTGCCAAAGGCCATTCCCGGATTGATGCGGATGAGAATGCGCTCCGGCCCCACGCTCCCCTCGAACCAGGGAGGTGCGATAACAAATCGGCCAACCTCGGTCTCGCGCCAGGATTTTTTCCATTCCGCCAGCCAGTCCGCATCCGCCACGTCCCGAGATTTCAAGGACTGCAGTACGTCCGGCGACAGGCTGTAAATTCTCAGCGCATCGGCGAGGACCACGCGAACCTTCTCTTCCTCGATCGATGATGAGAAGTAGCCGGTCACGACTACCCTGTCTGGCGACTCGTCCGTCTCAGTCCCGAGCGCGCCCGCTTCCATCATGCCGTATTCGATCGCTTCGCGCGCATCACTGGAAGTGGTCGCGTCGACAGCCTGCCAAGACTTACCGCTCATCGCCTGATGCCCATTTCGTCCAGCAGATGCACGCGCTCGCGCCAGTCGGCTTCAACCTTCACAAAGAGTTCCAAATGACAACGGTGACCGAGCATCTTCTCGATGTCCTGTCGAGCACGAATTCCCACCTGCTTCAGTCGTTGAGCGCCACGGCCGATGATGATTCGTTTCTGTGACTCGCGCTCGACGAAGATCGCGCAGTGAATGCGCGTGAAGTCTTCGCGCTCGTCTTCCCACCGTTCAGTCACCACTGCTGTCACGTAAGGAATTTCATCTCCGGTGGTCTCGAGAACTTTTTCGCGCACAATCTCAGCCGCCAGAATGCGTACCGACTGATCCGTGAACTCCTCTTCCGCAAAAATCGGCTCGCCTTCCGGCAGGTTCTTTGTAATTTCCACCAGCAATGGTTCGATCTGGTCAGCTTTCAGGGCCGAAATCGGCACAATCGCATTCCACTCCCATTCGTTCTGATAGTACTCAATCAGCGGCAGTAATTTTGACTTATCCTTGAGCCGATCGGTTTTGTTAAGAAGAAGGAGAGCGGGCTTGCCGGATTGTTTCACCAAATCAAGCACGAAGCGATCGCCGTTGCCGGTCGAAACCGAAGCGTCGCGAATCAGGCAAATCAGATCGACGCCCATCAGCGCGTCGTGAACGGCGGACATCATGCGGCGGTTCAGTTCGTAACCGGGTTTGTGCACGCCGGGCGTGTCCACCAGGACGATCTGTCCATCAGGACGATTGACGATGCCGAGAATTTTGAAGCGGGTAGTTTGCGGCTTATTGGAAACCGCGGCAATTTTTTCACCGACAAGCCGATTGAGCAATGTCGACTTACCGGCGTTGGGCCGGCCGATCAAAGCAACATAGCCCGAGCGCGTTTTCATCTTGAAGCAATCACCAGGTTGCGCAGGAGGCCAAGCTTTTCGACCTTTACTTCGAAGACATCGCCGGCTTTCAGCCAAACCGGTGGTGTGCGAAATGCGCCGACACCTTCGGGTGTGCCCGTCGAGATTATGTCGCCAGGCTCAAGCGTGATCTCCTGCGAGATGTACGACACGAGAAAAGGGATGTTGAAGATCATCCTGCCCGTGTTTGATGACTGCATCACTTGGCCGTTGAGCAAACCTTCAATATTCAAAACGGCTACGTCCGGAATTTCGTCGACGGTAGTGATGAAAGGCCCCAGCGGCGCAAAAGTGTCCATGCCTTTGCCCCGCGTCCACTGGCCGTCACCGCGCTGAATCTCGCGCGCGGTCACATCATTCATCAGGGTGTAGCCGAAAATGTAATCCGGCGCATCAGCTTCGCTGACGCGCTTGGCGCGCCGCCCTATCACCACCGCCAGTTCAGCTTCGTAGTCCACCTTCTCAGTGATTGTGGGCAGCACAATCGGCGCTTCATGAGCACTCAGGGAATTCGGAAGCTTGTTAAAAATCATCGGCGCCTTGGGTGGCTCAGCACCGCCTTCAAGGGCGTGATCAGTGTAGTTACGGCCGATAGCCAGAATCTTGCTGGGATGGACCGCGGGCAGGAACTCAATCTCCTCAAGTGGATAAGCCGCGATGACCGCCAGTTCTGAAGTCTGATGAGTCTCGAGCAGTGCGGCTACCTCCTCGAGCGCTTCGTGCCCGCGAGTGATTATTTCGAGCGTGCTCGACGTTTCCAGCAGCCAGTCAGAAGTCGCCGCGCTTGTCGATTTGATTGTGCGCGCCACTTCGCCCACGTCATAAACAGAGTCGCCGAGTAATACGCCAACGCGTTGCTTGTCTGAATCTCTAGTCTTGAACTGGGCCAGTTTCATGTCTCACAAGATAATTGCGGTTGAACCGCAACGTGTCAATCGCTCACCGCTATTGGTTTGTTCTGAAAATAGGAGATGGTGCACCCGGCACGACTCGAACGTGCGACCCCCTGATTCGTAGTCAGGTACTCTATCCAGCTGAGCTACGGGTGCGTGAAAGGATGAAGGCAGTTTAAGGTTTCAGGATCTAAGTTTCAAGTTTGCAATCCAGAAGGTAGTGTCCTAGTTTGAAAATCTCTGCGCCTCCTCTGCGTTCGCAGAGTTCACACAGAGAAAACTCAAATTAGGACACTGCAATCCAGAAGACCTACTTTTTACAAGCGGCTCAACTCTTTCGAGATAGCCGGGCTTGAGATCGAAAGTTTCTGAGAGTTCTTTCAGAGTTTGATAGGTTGCCGGGCTAATCGGACACGAGGCGCTGTAGGCGTAACCCATTATCAATTCAACGGCCGACCGGTGCTGTCCCCGATCGATCCACTTCTTCACCTCACGGGCGGGATCGTTCTTTGAATTCGCTTGTTCATAGTAAGGGCTGATACAAGGCTCGATCTCAGCCAGTACCTTTCTGATCTTAGCCACCACTTCAGGATCATCGGTAGTTTGAGTCTCATTGCGAAACTGAACGTGGTAGCTAATCTTAATCCCGTTGCATGATTCATTCGGATATGCGTAATCGATTCGTTCCAGCCGATCCGTCGTACTGATAGAAATGTTCTGTCGGTTTTTCCACTCCGCTTCAATCGGATGTTTCCCGGTCCAGGACATGAGGTAACAAACAACTTCGCCACTCTTTTCCAGAAACCGCGCTGGCTGCTCGATAGACGCAGTCGTGAGCACGTTATGCGGGCATTGCCGATCGTAGATTGAAAGAACCAATGCCCCATCGGGTGACGGGATTCGTTGCATGAGCTTATCATCGCAGGGGTCCGTCATGTGAGCGCATCCCAAAATGGGAAGTACTAAGGCGATAGCGATCGTAGCAAGGATAAATATTAACCTCATGCTTCGCCGGATTGTATCAGGAAGTTTCAACGAGAGGATAAGGATTTACCGAGCGAAATATCCCGGTTTCGTGCGCGCGATCAGTTCAGCGCGGGCAACTTCGATCCGGATCTTGTGCCACTTTCCATCGCGATTCTGATTGGGCGGCTGATAAGCAATGCTGTAGAGCGTGCGCAGGTGTGCCGCAACTTCATAATAAAGTTTCGCCATCTGGTCCAGCCGTCGAATATCTCCCAGCACGCCACCCGTGCGATCTGCGAGCAACTGCAAGCGTGTACGCGCCGCGTTGTACTGGGCCGTGATCAGCGGATCGGGCAACGGAAGCCGCTTGGGATCGCCTGAAGGCAGTGCCAGGGGGAAAATCGTTACGCCCTGCCGGTCCGCATCATTCAAAACAGAAGCGAAAGCAGGATTTGTTTCAGCCTTGATGGCGCTGCTCACTTCTGCTTCCGGCGCATTTGCCACCGTCGCGCGATCGCCCTTGCGAATCTCAGTATCGATTCCGTCGGTCAGGACCACGATCGCTTTGCGCCGCTTGCCTTCCCCGCCCAGCTCTTTCAAAGCATATTTCAATCCATCGTAGAGCAGCGTATTGCCGGCGCCAGTGGCCAGGGTGATCGCGTAAGCAGTCTTTTGCCGGTCAGTGCCAAAGCCGATCAACTTGTGAACGCCTTTGCCGTTAAATGAAATGACGGCCACTCGATCCTCGGGCGCCAGGGCATCCAGAAACCTCAATGCCGACTGCTGAATCTGCTGGCGAAAGTTGACCGTCGAACCGGACATGTCCAGCATCATCACCAGACTAAACGGAGCCTGCGTCGGCTCGAACGAGATGATCGGACGTTGCACATCGTCTTCGTAAACGACAAAGTCATTCTTGCCCAAAGAGGTGATCGCCTCTCCCTGTCGATTAACGACGCCAACATTCAATTGCACCAGCGATACTTCAGTCTTGATGACCTCGTCCTGGCCCGGCTGGGCCGCGGCGAAGCTCGCCGAACCAATCAGCACAAAGATAAATGCGGCAGCAAAAATCAGCTTCTTAAAGAGTGTTTCTAAACGCACGGTCGTTAGTTGTGACTTCACCGAATAGAGTTTGCTGGGTCTGGGCAGTATGCAATCTGGGCGACGAGGTTTGCAACTTCGCGATTAGCAAAAGATAGCTATGCCTGATGTATTTCTTAGCGAATCAACCGGTTGCACGCACGACTGATCCCACTATAATCCGCGAACGAGAAATCAGGCTCCCATGCACTTCACAAATTTCTGCGCCACGTGTGGTGAGCGCTTAAACGAGAAGAGGTGGCGCGTCTGGCTCCGCGGGCCGGCGTGTCGTCAGTGCTCCGCGCGCGGCGGAAACGCGCGGCGGATCAGGTCGATAGTCGTGCTTGTTCTCATCGTGATCGCGGCGTTTGGACTCGGGCAATCGCTGCGGCCGGCGCCGCCGCCATTGACAATTCTACGCGCCGCAAATTCTCCACTCTCGGACTTGCCGGTTGATTTGAGTGAGATAGAAAAACGCGGCGGATTGATTACGAACCGAAGCTCCGGCTCTGCTGTCCCCGGCCCGGACGATATTGTTTACCTTTGTGGAGCGCGCACACAGAAGGGCACGCCCTGCAAACGCCGTGTTCACGTCGCGGGCGAACGTTGCTATCAGCATAAAGGCAAGCAAGCAATAGTGCCGCTTGAAAAACTGACCATCAAACCCTGATTAAGAAAAGACCCGCGCGATTCACACGTGATCGCGCGGGCGTGGAAAAAAGTCAATCCCTGAACTAGCGAATCGTCTTTATCGGCGGCGCCGGCCGATCCGGCAACTTCACCGGATTCTTCAGCTTCGACATAATCTCAGCAATGCCGCGTTCGAGTTGAGGATCGCGGCCGGCAATCTCCGAGGCCGGATCGTTGTCAACTTCGATGTCCGGATCGACTCCATAACCCTCGATAATCCACTGGCCGTTCTTATTGGCGAGCGCCGAACCGGGCACAAAGATATTTCCGCCATCGATTAGTGGCCCGCGGTTGTTGATACCAACCACACCGCCCCATGATCGTTTGCCAATCAATGGGCCGAGGCCGGCTTCGCGGAACATCCAGGGAAAGATGTCCCCATCGGAAGCCGAATTCTGATCGAGCAACGCGACCATCGGCCCGATGAACACGCCATCGGGATACGGGTTCCCGATATCATCCGTGCGCGCGTAATTAACGCCGAGCAGTTTCCGGCGCAGCCTTTCGATCAGCATGCGCGACACGTTGCCGCCGCCATTGGCGCGGACGTCAACGATCATTGCTTCCTTATCGACCTGCGGGTAGTACCACTTGATGAACTCGCGGATACCGGCAGCGCCCATGTCGGGAATGTGAATGTAACCGACACGGCCGTTGGTGGCGTCGGCGACCCGCTTCCGGTTTTTCGTGATCCAGTCAAGATAGATCAGATTCGTTTCGTCGGTGATGGGCCGGTACGAAATGATTCGGGCGCCGTCCATTGTTGGTCTGGTATTGACCGTCAACGAAACTGGATCTGTCTTGTTGCGCAGCAGACGATAAGGATCGTCGCTGGCTTTCAACTCGACACCATCAATCGCCAATACGTAATCTCCCGCGTTTACGTTGACACCGATTTCAGTTAAAGGCGAGCGGTAGAGATCCTCGTCATTTTGGCCGGTAAGGATCTTCGCAATCCGGTATCGCCCCGAAGCGGCGTCCAGTTCGAACCGGGCGCCGGGTAAGCCGACACGCGGCCGCGGCGGAATCGCAAAATCGCCGCCCTCGATGTAGGCGTGCTGGATCGACAACTCGGAAATCATTTCACTGATGACGTAATTCAAGTCGGAACGATGCCCGACGTATTTCAGCAGCGGCTTGTACTGCTCGCGCAAGGCCACCCAGTCATAGCCGTGCATATTGGGCACGTAAAACCAGTCGCGATAGCGGCGCCAGACTTCGTTGAAAATCTGGTTCCATTCTTCGGCTGGCACGCGGTCGACGACCAGGCCCGCGGTTGAAATTGGCTTCTTGCTCTTGTCGCCACCCGGGCTCGCATCGTACAGAGCAAAGTTCGGACCCTGACGCGTCATGATTTTCGATCCGTCACGGGACATGGCCCAGCCGGTGCCGTCTTCGGCGAGGACAGTTTCTTTCCGGTCCTTGAGGGAAAACAGCTTGAGTTGGTTGGGCCGGTCGCCGTCTCGCCCGTAATACTGAGCAGGGCCGAGGCTGTAGACCAGGAAACCAGGTTTGACCAACAACCCGCTGAAGTTTTCTGCGCCAATCGGAGCGCGCGCTACCCGCGTTGAAATTCCGTCGAAGTCCACCGTCATTATTTTGTGCGTTGGCGCGGCAGGTTTCGCTTCGGCGGGCTTCTCGGCTTCGCCTTCCTTCTTTGGCTCGGCCGCTCCGTCTTCTTTGGCCTTGCTTACGGCCACTTCGTCGCTTTCCGGCGGAAAGGGATGCTTCACGTCTTTGCGGAGGGCCATCGCATAAATGTATGCCGTGCGATTGGTGGCAAAGTTGAACTCAACGCTCGAGATTTGCGGCGCAAATTCATGATCGCTGATGAAGTAAAGGTAATTGCCCGACGGATCCCAGGCGGGACTTTGAGCATTAAACATCGGATCGGTAACACGTCGCAGTTGATTGTCTTCTGCGTTCCAAATGTAGAGCTGCGAAAAACCGTTGCCGTTCGTACCCATGCTAAACGCAAGGTAATTGCCGCTCGGCGACCAAAGATAATCACGGATCTGGCCGCGGGGAGCGTCCACGATTGTGGTCATCTTCTTGTCCGCGAGCGTGACCACGTACAGTTTGCCGTCTTTGTCGCTGAAGGCGATCCTCTTGCCATCTGCCGACCACTCCGGCTGATAACGCATGCCAGTGCCGCCAGAGGTGATTTGCTGAGCTGGTTTCAAACCGTCCTGCGGCACCACGTAGAGCTCTTCTTCGCCGGTCATGTCGGAGATGAAAGCGATTTGCGAGCCGTCCGGCGACCAGTTCGGCCATTTGTCATGAGCGCCCGAAGAGTGCGTCAGATTGCGGGTTGGTCCCTTTTCGATCGGGGCGGTGAAAATATCACCACGAGCTGAGAACAAGGCGCGCTCGCCTTTCGGGCTCAGGTCGAATGATTCGATATTGCTCGCAGCGGAAACGCGACTCGGCCTCCGCGCGAGCCCATCATCCGGAACGGTGATCGAAATCTCCGATGCTTTTCCACTTTTGGTGTCCAGGATCTGCAGCTCGCCGTCCATTTCATAAATGATGCGGTTCTGGTGATCCGAGCTGGGCCAACGAATGTCCCATTGCTTGTTGTGCGTAACTTGCGCCGTCTTCCCACTGGAAACGTTGTATGAGTAAAGATTGAAGTGCCCGTCGCGATCTGAGTTGTAGTAAATCGTGTCTCCCAACCAAATCGCATCGCGCGTCGCGCGCGGTCCTTCCGCAATCTCTTTCGTGCTGTAGCTCTTCAAATCGAAGATGAAGAGCCGGTTTGCCTGCCCGCCGCCGTAACGTTTCTCAGGACGAAAGTCGCGCGACTGGGGCGAGTAAACCATGCGGGTTCCGTCCGGCGAGAAGTCTCCGGACCCCGCCATCGGCATGGGCAACGCTTCCGCCGCGCCGCCGTCCGCCGAAACTGTGTAGAGCCGTGCAATCGGCAAGGACCAGGAATCTCGCTGTGATTTGAAGACTATGCGCTTGCCGTCTTTGGTCCATCCATAGACCTGGTTGTCCCAACCCCATCGCGGCGTGAAGGGACCCTTCGCCGGGTAAAAGGTGAGCTGTCGCGGCTCGCCGCCGGTCGAAGGAATCACATAGACCTGCTCGTCACCGTCGTACTGACCGGTGAAAGCGATCCACTTTCCGTCTGGTGAAAACTTGGGAAAGACTTCCATGCCGGGATGCGCGGTCAAACGAATCGCCGTCCCACCCGCAGCGGGCGCGGTCCAAATATCGCCGGCGTAAGTAAACGCCACGCGATCGGAATAAATATCCGGAAACCTCAACAGTTTGGTTTGCGCGGCGACGGCGACAGTCAGCGCCAGGAAGGCAAGAATTACTGCGGGCAGTCTGCGAAGAACAACATTTTTCATGAACAAAGGGACTCCTCCTACAAAAACTGAGACATAAATCGGAATCAAGTTGATTTTGCGCACACGGGCGCGAATGGATTCAGGTTTTCTACGCTCGATAATCAGGTTCGGTTTCAAAAAGAATGGCGAGCCTCACCATTTAATCGAGCCTTCCTTGGAAGTATCGATTTGGGCCAGCTCGTTTACACCGTAGAAAAAGCCTTTCATGTTGTCCATGAGGAAAGTCTGGGCTTCCGGGTTCGTAACATCGAGACCGTAGTGGTTGATAATACGCGTTTGAGTCTGAAGCCATTCGGACCAACATGGCTGGCAAACTTCATGGGCGACTTTTTGCCCCAACTCTGTCGGTAGCGGCGCAAATCCGAGCGGCGGGCGTTTTTGCCCACAGCGGGCACACTTGATTACATCGGACATTTATTGTTTACCTCGCCGAGGATTATAGCCGACTGGACCGCTAGCACTAAGCCGCCGATTCGATTTGCTAATGTCCTGTTTTGAATTTCTTTCTTTGCGCCTCAGGTTTTGCTTTGCGACTTTGCGTTGAAAACTAACGCGCGTTATCGATTTCTCGCAAAGACGCTAAGAAGGTTCGGAAGACGCAATAATAGGATATGAACTCGATTTGCCGCCTGCCCCACTGCTCACTGCTTACTGCTTACTGCTTACTGACTGTGCTTCCCTAATCGCCTTCAGGATGTCGTCATCTTTTGGCCGCAGCAATCCGATTGGACGCACGTCGCGGTGACGGATAATTCCTTTCGCATCGATGATAAAAACGGATCGCGCCAAACGCCCGGGAATCCACGAACGGGCGCCGTAAGCATCCCCAACTGCTCGAGATGTGTCCGCCAGCAAACGTATCGGCAAACGGTGGTGCTCGATAAAGCCGCGGTGCGACTCGACTGAATCCGTCGATATTCCGACAATCTCCGCGCCGGTCGCCTCATAGTCCGGCCAGCGGTTTCGCATCGAACACATTTGCCGGGTGCAGACCGGTGTTTCATCTCCAGGATAGAAGAACATGACGACGACCTTGCCCAGGTGATCGCGCAGGCGCCACTGGTTACCGGTATTGTCCGGCAGCGTGAAATCCGGCGCGGGCATTCCCACCTGAGCGTTTTGTTCTTGTCTGGATGTCATTGAGCAGGCTTCAGCGATTTACATCTGAGTCTTGGGCAAACTTCTCATAAGGGCGGCGCCAATTAAGATCGTCAGCCCGCAGATAATATTCAGCGCGGACCAGAAAGCCCGGTGTGACTGCATGCGAGAAAGCCGCTCAGCCGGAAGAGCCAAAAGGAAAGTGATGCTGAAGAGCCCGAACGCGCCCACCATCTTAATGGCGAAATAGATCAGATAGCGATTCTGGTCCAGCACGTAGGGATAAGTCCACATCCATTGAAAAATTCCGGTTACTGCCACCACCACCACGCCAGTCCATTTGATGTAAGCAAATCGGCGAATCGCTGTGGTCAAGAAAGTTTCGCGCTCGGCCGGACCGAGCACGTCGAGGGAGGGCCACAGCACCATGCGCGCATAAAACAACCCGCCCAACGAAGTGCAGGTTGCGGCGATGTGTAGGACGCGGAAAACAAAGTGCAGATTCATGAAGGTCAGGATTCCTCGTGAGATGCCAGCGCGCGCCCTCTCATCGCGGTCATGAGGTAGGTCAATGCTCCGCCCAGTGCGCCGTGAGCGTACGGGCTGAGCCACATCTCGTCCGCGAAAGATCGAAACAGCAAGCCGCTCGCCGCGCCTTGCACCAATCCGACAATAACGCAGAGCACGATGGAAAGCACCGACTTTCGCGAAACCGTGAAGACGAAGAAGTGACTTACTCCTGCCGCCACCACGCCGCCGACCGCTCCAATCACCAGAATAATCACCGCGAGAGAAAACGACCGCGGCAAGAATGCGACTACGTAAGCCGCGGCGCCGAAAAAGAAGGGTTCGAGCCAATGCGCATCCCGCCCGTAATCAACCGGCTGGCCGGCAGTCTGGGCCTCGCTTTCAATGCGGCGATCGTCACGATAAAAGTAGCGAAGAAACAGTCCGACGGCGACGCCGATGTACAAACCATTCAACTCCCAAATCACGAGGTGCTGATCGAAAGTTGTTGTGGCCTGACTTTCCGCAAATACCGCCGCCACTCCGGTGAGGCCACCCCAAATAGCGGCTGCCACAATGCTCTTATGAAGTCGAAGCGGAAAGAACAACAGCCGCAGGAAAAGGATCTGGCCGATGGCCGCAATCGTGGCGAGCAGGAAAAGTTTGCCGGCCGATCTCGACTCGCCCAGAATGAGGGCGAAGATAACGAAGAAGCCGTTCCACCCGATCAATCCCGTAACAAAACTGGAAGGCCACGAACTTCTCTGCTTGAGTGGGCCGACGCTAATTGTGATTTCTCCTCGGGAAGTTAATAACTATGGAACGGGTAGTCGTGGCGCATCATAGGCCGCCGCACTCAGGAAGTTCAAGTAGTTCCCGCCAGCCGATTCGCTAAACGGTCGGCTGCCTGCTCGCCGGTCCGCAACGCGCCTTCGCTCGAGAGGCCGTCAAGGTAGTCACCGCATAAATCGATTGGTGCACTCCAACTTTCCAACCGCCGTCGAATCCTCGTCATCTCCGTCAAACGTCCGCGGGGAAACATTGCAATCGCCGTCTCCCAGCGAATGATGTGAACAAAAAGAGTCTCTCCGGAAACTTCAGGAAAGGTTTGCTCGACCACTTTCACGGCTCGATTGTGCAATTCCGAATCTGATTGCTCGAGACAGCGGAATTCGCCGGCGTCGACGAAATAAACGGAGATCATGCCGGTGCCGTCCGGACACCGGCCCGGAGCGCGCAGGTGTTCCAATTCAAGTACGCCCACACCCTCGAACTTCGGATCTGCAAAACCATAACCGGCATACGCCGCATTCGGTGGCCGTTTCAGTGCCACATGCGCGCTGGCTACGCGCGAGAATTCAGTTTGAGCT
>DATENS010000220.1:0-24148 GCA_035274925.1 Pyrinomonadaceae bacterium
AAAGAATCAGGCTGGAAGTAGCCGGCAGGGCAAAGCCCCGGCGTTTTGGATTGTCTGCACTCATTCGGGTAAGAGCCGGATTTGGTCAGCGGGTAACGAGATTCCAATTTGGTCTCCCGCGTTCAACTCGTCACGTAAAACCATCACCTCCAACTTCAGGCCATTTGCATCCAGACTCAACCTGGTTGTCGGTCCACTGAATTCTGCGGTCTCGATTGTCGCATTCATATGGTTGTGCTGGTCGTGAGCCACATTTGAAATCGTGATGGCTTCAGGACGGATCGCCAGCACGCAGGCCTTGTTCACGGGAAACTGCATCAGTTGATCGTGGCTCGCGTTGACAACGAGGACGTGACCTCCTGTTACCGTCCTGAATTTCGTTACCGGATCGTTACTCGAGGTGAGCCGTACCGCTCGAATCAAATTATTGCGTCCCAGAAACTTTGCCACGATCAAACTCGCGGGCTGGTCGTATAGTCCTTTCGGCGTGGCGACTTGCAGAACGCGTCCGTCATGCATCACCGCGATGCGATCGCAAAGTGCGAAGGCCTCCTCCTGATCATGCGTGACATAGACCGCAGTCAGATTCAAACGCTTCACCAGGGAGCGCAATTCGGCGCGCGTCTCTTCGCGTAACGCCACGTCCAGATTTGAAAGCGGTTCGTCGAACAAGAGCAACGAAGGTTCAATGGCGATCGCGCGGGCGATGGCCACACGTTGTTGCTGGCCGCCGGAGAGTTGATCGACGCGTCGGTTTTCGAAATCCGCTAGTTGAACCAGCGAGAGCGCTCCGAAGACTTCGTCGTTAAGGTATTCGGGGTTGCTCGTCGGTAGACCCTTTGCTCGCAGACCGAACGCCACATTTTCAAAAACGTTCAGGTGAGGGAAGAGCGCGTAATTTTGGAAGACCATGCCAAAGCCACGACGCTCAGGCGGCACGGCGGTAATATCGCGACCATCAAAAATGACGCTGCCCATGTCAGGCGACTCGAGCCCGGCGATGATCCTGAGCGTGGTTGTCTTGCCGCAACCGGACGGCCCCAGCAGGCCAAAGAACTCGCCTCGCTCGACCGCCAGTGAAACATCTGTGGCAGCGGAGGTGTTGCCAAAACGCTTCGAGACGTTATCGAGAGAAAGAAGCGGCATTGAGATCGGGCGTTATCGTACTTCGAGATCGGCCACAACCGGAATGTGATCGGATGCGAGTGTCTCAACAGTCCAGGTGCGTCTGGCCCTGAGAGCATCTGTCCGGCGAGCGAAGATATAGTCAATTCGTTTGACCGGTTTGTCCGCGGGATAGCTGAGACCCGAGAGGGTATTGGCGCTGGCAACCCAGGCATCGTGAAAGTCCGCTCGCATTAACTGGTAAGCATTGCCGTCGGGAACGTCGTTAAAATCTCCTGAGATGATCAACGGCCCCTTAACGTCTTTCAAGGCAGCAAGAAGTTGCTGAGTCTCAAACACTCGCCCGTCGTCGAACTGATAATCAAGATGGGTGGTTACAAAATTGAGTTTGCGGCCGTGGTAGCTGATCTCAGCCCGAATGAATCCGCGGCGTTCAGCTTCGCGCAGGTTCTTGAAATGCCAATGTTCAGTCGCGGTGATCGGCAGACGGGAAAGGATGGCCACGCCGTATTGCCCGCCCTGATACGGAAGATTGAAGGCAAAGGCACAATCCATTCGCGTCAACTTTGCGAGCTCTGCGATCTCGTCGATTTGCTGCGTGCGTTTGACCCCGCGATCAACTTCCTGCAGTCCGACCAGGTCCGGGTGTTGCTGGTTGATCACGTCTGCGATCCGTTGCAAATCAAGTTTCTTATCCATGCCGATGCCCACATGGATGTTGTAAGTCATTACCCGGAGTGTCCGGGAAGCGGTGGGCAAAGAAGAAGATCGCGCCGCCTGCTTTGACTGAACTCCAAAGATCAGCAGCGTAAGGATGAAGCCGACTATTAACAATCGGATGAGCTTCATCGGATGGCCCTCTTTTTTAAGAGGGCGGGGTGAGGGTTTGAGTCGCCTCGACCCTCAACCACGAGAGAAGAATCGCGAATTAGGCGGGCTCGGCGCTCTCCGGATTAATTGTTTCCGCGGCCTGAAAACCGATCTTGCTATGAGTGCCGTCGCAGAAAGGTTTGTTTGAAGAAGCTCCGCACCGGCACAGCGCGATCTTGGGACGACCTTCAGTGTCGATCTTATTGCCCGCAGTGTCATAGATATCGACCGGGCCCTCGATTAAGTACGGTCCATTTGGTTTCGGACGAACAGCAGTGTCAGCCATTTTCTCCCCCTGAAAATTATTCATGAAAGCGTGAGGGCATTCTAACACGGGCGGGCTCCGACGAAGCGGCTAAACAGGCAAGCGAATGCAAATCTCATTAACACCTGGCTTTAGCCAGGTGACTTGGGGTGAAGCGGTTTTCAAAACCGCTTCCAACGGTTTCCGCAATGGCATGAGGACTGAAACCGTTGAAACGGTAATAATATACTTGACTGACTCTAGGCGTCGGGGGTAATTCCGACCGCAATCCTCAGCGGGTTGATCATTTCGTTCATGATGCCAGAACTGTCTAAGCATCTCCCTTCAATGGAAGCTGTTGGATTGCCAGAAGAGTCGCTCCCAAGTTCGATTGGTTCGAGCGCGCGCGAAGGTAGAGACTCTGACGGGCGATAAGTAAAAGTGCGGCTTACAACTCCCCTTTCTCGCGCAGGATATGATTCTACTTCGATTAGTAAATCGGCGACCGAAGGACCCAAGATTGAAACGCAGAACTGTCTTCCAATGTCGAGGTCTGCGTTGCTAACTTTGACTCGATATCCGCCTTCCGTTATTCCAAGTTCCGTTGCCCTTTGTTGAGCAAGTGCCATGAGGTCCTGCACGTTGTAGAGCCTTCCAATGTGATCGTCGTTGACCATTTCCAATCCCTCTGTTGGGTAATCTAATAACCGACCGCTAGGGCTTGCCTTCTGGAAACGCACACACACAGAGAAAATCCTCGCCTACTCGCCAAGTAAACTTAATGCACGCCTCGAAGTGCGCGGGAACGCGTCGCGGAAACGACGGCTCGCCGCCTTTTCGGGTTTTGTAGCTAATCCCGTTGGATAGCGGTATGGAAAGAACACCGTGCGCAGTGCCCGACCCGAAGCGGAACGAAATTTCACCATCTGCATCTTCTGGGACGGATTCGATGGAAGCACAAGCTCCCATTTCGGCGTTTAGGTTTGTTCGCCCCGGCTGTTCAAGACGAAGGATAAGCTTGCGGCCTTCGGCGCGCCACTTTGTTAGCGTGCTCAACAACTCCTCAAGCTCTTGTCGCGTCATTCAAATCTACTGACCTCTTCTTTTCGTTCGCTGAATTACCGGCGCAGACTTCGTAATGCCAAATAGAGAATAACTGTCAGCAAGAGCACGCCAACGATCTGAATTGTTAGCCGCGACTGATCGATGCGCATTGTAAACAACTCTAATTCGACGGGCCAGCCAGCCCGGAACAATCGCATCAAGGCTATTCGATCGCTGGGCTTATGCTCTCCAAAAATGAGGTGATAACCGGCAGGTCGTTCGATTGTGCTGGTGTCATAGGGCTGATAGACGTACAACCACGGCGGGAACAACAGGGCAACAAACAAGATAATCGCGCTAGATACTAAGACGATCCTCTGCGCTAAATTCATCGGTCAAGTGGCTTTCCGTTTCTTGGCTGCGATTTTTCTTGCGTTGATGTGCGGCCTCGCGCTTCTCTAGTTTGCTTTTGGGAACGGAGAGAATCTGGCGTACGGCGCGTTCAAAGCGTTGGTATTCCTCTGATAGCGTCTTTGGCGGTTTTGATAGCCCTACTTGAGACCCAGGACCTTCTTAACCTCTTCCGTGCCGTAGCGTTTCTTGCCGAAGTTCTTTGCGCGCGCTTCCAGCAAATCGAGATAGTCGATCAGGTTCTCTAGCTCTTCGCGCAGTTCCGCTATCCTTTCAGTCACGTACTTCTGTTCCCGTTTGATGCGAGGTTTGTTAACGACACTACTCATGAATATCCTTTCGATGGCCTATCTTTTGGATGCCGATTGTATCACCTTCGACATCGAACAGAATCCTGTAATCGCCCATGCGCAGACGATACCCGAAATCCGCTTCCCGCAAACGTTTGATGTTGGCGGTTAGGCCGTTCTCCAGGCGAGATGTTTTTCGGATGATCTGCGCAGCGACTGTCTTTGGCAAAGCCCGAAGGTTTTCGACAGCCAGTGACGTGTACTCGACATGAAATCGTTTTGAACTCATGACCGACTAGCGATCCTTACAACAACCCCTGCGCCCGTTTCACCACATTCTCGACATTGAATCCGAGTTTCTTGAGAGCGACATCACCCGGCGCGGAGGCGCCGAAGCGATCCAGGCAAATAACGTCGCCCGCCGGCCCCACCCAACGATCCCATCCCTGGCGCACCCCGGCCTCGACCGCCAAACGCGCAGTCACATTTGCGGGCAGCACTTCTTCCCGATACTTCTGAGATTGCTCAGCGAACAGTTCGACGCAGGGCATCGAGACAACTCTGGTAGGCACGCCCTCTGTCTGCAATTGATCGCGGGCTTCAAGGGCGAGAGAAACTTCGGAACCGGTGGCGATAATGATCATCTCAGGCTCTGTCTTGCCGCCGTCACCGGCCGCGTTTGCTTCTGCCAGAACATATCCACCTTTACGTAAGCCTTCGGCGGATGCGTGAACCTTCCGATCAATCAGCGGCACCTTCTGTCGTGTTAGAGCGAGAGCGGTGGGCGCATTGCGCCGCAGGATCGCCAGACGCCACGCTTCACGGACTTCGTGCACATCCGCAGGCCTGACCACGAATAGGTGTGGAATTGCGCGCAGCGCCGCCAGATGTTCGATGGGTTGATGTGTGGGTCCGTCTTCGCCAAGCCCGACTGAATCATGCGTGAAGACGTAAATCACCTGAACTTCCGAAAGACAGGCGAGCCGGATCGAAGGCCGCATGTAGTCAGAAAAGGTCATGAATGTTCCGCCGAACGGAATCAAGCCCCCGTTCAGCGACATTCCGGTCAGCGTCGCTCCCATCGCGTGTTCGCGGACGCCGAAATGGATGATGCGACCGTCGTAGCTACCGGCTTCGAAATCGCCGCCGTCTTTGATGTCTGTATTGTTTGATACGCCGAGATCGGCTGAGCCGCCAATCAACATTGGCATATGCGGCGCGAGTGCGTTGATTACTTTGCCGCTGGCCACCCGCGTGGCGATTGCCTCGGCGTCGGCAAAATCCGGCAAATGCTTTTGCCAACCGTCAGGAAGTTCGCCGCTGACTGTTTGGGTCCAAAGTTTCCCGAGATCGGCATGCTTTTCCTGGTACTTCTCAACCAGGTTTTTCCACTCAGCCTCCTGTTGCGCGCCGCGCTCGACCGCGCGCCGGAAATGCGACAGCGCCTCTTCGGGCACATAAAATTCTTTGTCTTCCGGCCAGCCCAGATGTCTTTTGGTTTCGCGCACGGCTTCTTCACCGGGCGGATCGCTGTGGGCCTTACGCGTGCCCGCGGTGGGCATTCCGTAACCAATCGTCGTCTTCACTGAAATCAGCGAGGGGCGATCGGCAACTGATTGAGCATCACGAATCGCCGCTTCGATGGCCGCAAGATCGTTGCCGTCTTCAACAGTCGAAGTGTGCCAGCCGAAGGACTCAAATCGTTTGGGCACGTCCTCTGAGAAGGCGAGGTCGGTAAAGCCTTCGATGGTCACGTTGTTGTCGTCGTAGAGATAGATCACATTCCCGAGTTTCAGATGGCCGGCAAGTGAAGCGGCCTCGGCGGCCACGCCTTCCATCAAATCGCCATCGGAAACGATTCCGTAGATGTGGTGATCGATAAGCGGGAAATCCTTCTGATTGAATTTCGCCGCCAGGTACGCCGCGCCCATGGCCATACCCACTCCGTTGGCGAAACCCTGCCCGAGCGGTCCGGTGGTAATTTCCACCCCCGGCGCCAAACCGTATTCAGGATGGCCCGGTGTTTTGGATCCCCACTGGCGAAAGTTTTTGATCTCGTCCAGCGACAACTCGTAACCCGTCAAATAAAGCAGCGCGTACAGCAGCATGCAGCCATGACCAGCTGACAGCAGAAAGCGGTCGCGGTTTTCCCACTTTGGATTCCTGGGGTTGTAGCGCATGAACCGCGTCCACAAGACGTAAGCCATCGGCGCCGCCCCGAGCGGTAAGCCCGGGTGCCCTGAGTTCGCTTTCTGGACCGCATCGATCGCCAGCGTGCGAATAGTGTTAATACAGAGCTGATCCAGTTCGGGTGTGTTTTCGAGTTGTTGCTGCATTTTTGCGCTCATGATCAACTAGGTTTGCTTTCTTCGGTTTCAAGTTATCAATTGGTGATACAACCGCTCCTGCCGTTCCAGACCGCGCGCATAAACTTCCTGGCGGTTCCGGTCGGGGAGATAGACCCGGCCAGCTTCACTCTTGATTAGTTCGATGCCCTCTATTTTGCCAATCGTTTCGAGTGCAAGCAAAGCGGCGCCGCGAATTGTGGCTTCCGCAGCCGGAAAAACTTCGAGTTGTTTGCCCAGCACGTCCGCCATCATCTGTGCCCAAACCGGATGAGAAAGGAAGATTTTTCCGGTGAGAATGATCGACGCTTCCGGGGCAAACAAATCGAGAACGCGGTCGATCAATGCGAAACGATAGCAGATCGCTTCCATCACTGCGCGTACGATCTCGATGGGCTGAGTCTGGGCCGTCAGTCCTTCGATAGCGCCTTCAGCAGCAGTAGACCAGCCAGGCGCGCGTTCCCCGGACCAGAAAGGCAAGATGGTGAGTCCATGCGCATCGGGCTCTAACAGGTCGATTAGCTGATCCAGCTCCTCAGCATCGTACTTCAGGCCCAGCTCGTCCTTGACCCGCGCCACCGCACTGCCACCGTCAGACAGCGCGCCTCCGATCACCACACGCTCGCGATCGGCGCGATAGCAGAATAGCTCGGGAGGCAGGATTTGAGGCGCGGCCCAGCTCGAGAGCATCCGCATAGCTCCTGAAGTTCCCAGCATGAGCGCCACACGATCGCGCGTGATGCTACCCAACCCGATGTTGTTGGCTGCCCCATCGCCGATGGCCGGAAACCACGCCGCTCGATCAAGGATCGGCCAACGCAAGCGATAGTCATCCCTTAATTCCTGGAGCGTCTCTTGTTGAGAGGCCACCGGCGGAAGTTGATGCGGGCCGACGGCGAGTTTCGCTAAGAGCTCGCTGTCCCATTCGCAGTTGTGCTGATCGAACAAGCCGGTTGCCGAAGCCATCGACACACTTGTGGTTGGATTCCCGAACAGACGCAGATAGAGATAATCGGAAAATGAAAGCCAGTGGCGGGTCCGGTTGAATGCTTCGGAACGCGCCCTTGCGAGCCAGATTAATTTCGCGGGCCAATAACTGGGATGAAAGCGACAACCTGTTCGCGCGTGCCAGATGCTTTCGTCAAGTTGCTCGCGCAATTCGACTGCGGGCTGCGCGGCTCGCCGGTCAGCCCAGCCCAGCAATGGCGTGATGGCGTTTTCCTGCTCGTCAACTCCGACCAGGCTGTGCCAAAAACACGACATCGCCACATAGTCGATGCGGGAAACAAACAGTTCGGCACGTTCGACAGCCAAATCGATGGCCCGGATGACGGAGGCGAACAATAAATCCGGATCGAGGTCGTCTCCGGAAATTAAAGACGAAAGTGAGGCGTTTGGAACCGTAACCATTGAGCCTTCGAGCTGCTCACCACGGCCGTTGAAAAGAGCAGCGCGCGTTCCCGATGAACCGATATCGATGGCCAGCAGAGCGATCTCTTCCGGTTCAGTGCTCAAAGATCTGAGCACCGACAAGTCAATTTCCGGTCGATCTTCGAGAACTGCTTCGTCGAAGATAGTGCTCATGAATTAGCGCCTTTTTAGTGACGAGAAAGAAAAAGCTCAGGTGAAGATTTGAAGGCAGAGCATCGCACAATGATCGGGCCTAGTCCAGCATTTTTCCGTTCACCGTTTGCGGCTGGAATGCTAAGCTGATGGAGGGCGCATCGGCTCCCGGCGCCACAAATATGGAAGCGCAAACTCTCAATTGCCCAAACTGCGGAGCGGCTGTTTCTTCCGATGCTTCGCAGTGTCGATATTGCGAATCAAAGTTGGCCACCATCGCCTGTCCGGCCTGTTTCGCGATGATGTTCATCGGCAGCAAGCACTGCCCACATTGCGGCGCCGCCGCCGGCCTGGCCACTGCCGCACAGCTCCCGGTTTTAAAGTGTCCGAACTGCAAGCGCGACTTGTCGGCAATCACGCTCGGCGTCACCGCCATGCGCGAGTGTGAAAAATGCGAGGGCCTGTGGGTAGAGGTCGCCGCCTTTGAACAGCTCTGTGAGGATCGAGAGCAACAAGCCGCCGTGCTCGGCGCGGCTTCACCGGCCCCTTTGCCAAAAAGTGTATCGAGCGGGGCTCTTCCAAAGATCAGCTATCGTCCCTGCGCTCAGTGTGGCCAGTTGATGAATCGAATAAATTTCGCGCGATGCTCGGGCGTGGTCGTAGACGTTTGCCGGGGCCATGGTACGTGGTTCGACCGCGACGAGCTGCGCGGAATTGTGGAATTTATTCGCGCCGGTGGACTGGAGCACTCGCGGCAGAAAGAGAAGCGCGAACTCGAATACGAGCGCGAGAAATTGCGCGCCCAGCAAATGATTTCAGGAACACGGTCAGAGGTCTTCGGGAGCCTTTCCGACGACGAACGCGCGGGCGGCTTGTCCGCGGCGAGCGGTCTGCTGAAATTCCTCATCGAGTAGTTCCCAACAAAAAAATAGCCGGCGAGACATGCCCGCCGGCTTTCTACTAGCGATGAGACCTGAATCAGTTTTCAGCGTTCATAAGCGCTGCCCTGCGCCGTTGCCGAAGCTTGGCCGCGATTCCGGCAATACCGGTTCCCAACAACAGCAGAGTTGCCGGTTCAGGAACCGCTGGACCCTGTTGGCCGGTTATCCCCGCAGTCAGATTGGCTGCCTGACCGGACTGCACAAAGAGATTGGCTACCGTTAACGAGAAGCTTCCACTATTAACGCCATCATTAAACGTGAAAGTCTGAGTCGGATTCAGAAAAGTAACGTTGACTCCGCCCTGATTGATATTGGGCGAGATGCTTCCGAGTACCGTCGCCGTGTAGGTTGCTCCCTGACCGCCGGCAATTCCGGTTGGCGCCGTAAACGTTATGTCCAGTTGGAACAGTCCGCCGGTCAGTTGAAGAGGCCCGGTGGCCAGAAAGAATGATCCGAGGCTGTTCGGCCCGCTGAGCGAGCCAATTCCCAGTGCCGTGGTGCTGTTGAAATTGGCGGTTGGGGTGAAGATTACGCCCGGAGCCGTAACGGCTCCGGCGGTGAATCCGGTAAGTGTTACTTCATCAGCTCGTGCGGTCTGGTGCGTGGCGCCAATAATCACCAGAGCGGCGAGGCTGAGAAGGGCAAGCTTAAAGAAGTTTCTGGCAGTGCTTTTCATGGTTTTCCCCTTAGTTGAATACGTACGAGCAGAGGCCTGACGGCCTTGGGGCAGGAGAGGTTGCGGGGCAAGTGCTGCTCTCCGGCCTGGCAAACTGACGTAACCGACACCCTGGTGATTTCAGAAGAGGGAAATATGCAAAGCCCGGGTACTTCCAGAAAATTTCAGATTGGAGGCGACGCTTGCGAAACTTCTCCATTTTTGGGCGTTTTTGAGTGCGTGCCAGGCTGCCGACGGCTGATTAGTCGGGTGCGGAGCTTATGAAATACGTATCCGTCCAGGAAAAAGAGGCGAAAAGCGAGGAGTCCGAAAAGTGGCGCACCCGCCAGCAGTCGCCAAAAGGAAGTTAACAGGTTGTAAGAGCCGAGCCGGTGGCGTTGACGCTCCAAAAGGTCTTTATAAATCGAGTCGAGCTCGCGGACCGTATGCTGAAGGGTAAATTGCTCGAGCATGAGCTTCCGCCCGGCCGCGCCGAGAGCACGCGCCCTTTTCCGATCGCGAAGGAGTTCGAGGATTCCTCTCGCCAGATCCTTTGGATCGGACGGGTTAACGAGCACGCCCGTGTCATCGCGCACGCTGTCGACTAATCCGCCTACGCGTGTCGCTACGGTCGGGCAAGCCAGCATCAGCGCTTCCAAAGTGCCGCCGAGGTTCTCGTTAAGGGAAGGCTGCACCGCCACATCCGACGCACGCAGAATTTGATTAGCGTCCGCGCGGAACCCGACGAAAACGACGTTCGATTCAAGATTCAGCTGACGCACTAATTCCTTTACTTCGTCGCGATATCTTTCACCGGCGTCGCCCCAACCCGAGCCAACCAACAGAAATCTAGTTTTGGGGAATTCCTGAAGAATGAGCGGCGCCGCTTTCACCAGATCGCCGTGGCCCTTTATACCGCGGCCCTTCACGTCGTCCGGCACCCACGGCCCGGTCGACAGTCGTGGATAGAAAAACGCAACCATGCAAACCACGGGCGTATCAGCTGGCCAGCCGAACTGAGACCGAATGTCCGCCGCCGCCACTTTGGCGGGATCGAAATTGCGTTCGTCGGGAGAATAATAAACAACCGGAGCCAGGTATTTTTCGGAAATTCCCAAGTCGCGACACAGTTCGGCGGACGCCCGGCATGACGGGATCAACTTAGTGTCCATCCAATAGGTCATTCGTTCGATCCAGCGAGATGTGCGGGCTTGCAGATGAAAGGGTCCGGCGAGCATCGAGAGCCTGGCTGGAACGTCAGCCAGCCAAGCCGCCGGCCGCGCGATGCGCATGGTTATGAAAATGTGGTGGTGGATGACGTCGAATCGCTCACGTCGAAAGAAGAGCGCCAATTTCAGAATTGCGAAGGGCATCATCAACGTTTCGATGAACGGCCCGGGTCCGGCGGCAAAATTGATTACGTGGTAACGAATGCTCTCAGACCTGAGCTTGTCGATGAGCCGACCCTCGGATCCGGAAACAACCGCAACCACGTCGTAGTTGTAGCGGTCACGAAGTTCGCGCAGCTGTTCAAACATCCAGGTTGCCCCATCGGACGTGGCCGCGACGTGACAAATCTTAATCATTTGGTTGCCGTAAACCGGTGAAGTTGAGTCCACAGTCGAATCAGACGCTCGCGCGATTTGGTTCATAGAAGGTACCCTGGCCGATGACCCAAAAAGCAGACGAGTGTACTCTAGCCCTCAATAGAAACGAATCGTTGATTATGGTCTCAGTCCTCGTCGCGAACGGAAGTTAAGATTGTCAGGTTGGTTGTGTGAAACGTTTCGGATGGCCAATCTGTATCGGGCTATTCTTTAGCTCATTGCGGGCAGCTCTATATGGGCCTGAGTAACTTCTTTTCAAGCCGCAGCTCAGTTGCTTCATCAGTGAGCACCAGGCACAGTTGGCCCAGGGTTCCGGAAAAACTCAATTTAGGCTGAGGCTCAAAGACGAGGACAGGTTGGCGAAACGTCGACATTAGCGCCGACGGTGATGCGGTTCAATATGTTTGACGTCGGAACTCCCGGTCGGCCTTTGCGCTAATCACCGGGCGATCTTAATGCCCACAAACGTCCCACGATTTTGCTTAAAGTATTCACCCTCGTTCATGGATGATGCGATTTCCGGGCCGAGACCATCAAACTGTTCGAAAACTAAGTCGAAGCCGGCATCATAAAGCGTCTGCAGAATCCACGGCCGCGTGAGCCAGAAAGATTGCGCATTGCCCCAGGATGCCCAATGACTTTGCTCCATCACCTGGATATCAACGTTCGCGGGAAACTCAGTAAACCACCGGCCGTTCGCGCCCTCCCAATTGGTAAAAGCTGAGAGCTCGCATCCTTCAGTTAAGGTGTCGGCCGCAAAATGTGTTTCCACGATCAGTACCTGCTTCGTGACTTGCGAGAGCAACTGGATAAACTGTCTCGGCTGGTCGAGATGGTAAAGCAGGCCGCAGCAGAACGTGATGTCAAATTCACCGTAGGCATCGACACGGCGGGCGTCGTCGCGCACAAAGTTAAGATTGGGAAGCGCGACGTTCTGTTTCACATAACGGCAGGCTTCTAGATTGCTCCGCCGTGCTTCAATGCCTAGACAATTGAAGCCCATCCGCGCGAACTCAACTGTATAACCTCCTTCGAGACACCCCACATCCACTAACGAATAGCGCTCGCGCTGGTTGCCGAAAAGCAAATCCAGGACTTTTTTCGCCGCGAGAAACCTCGGATACTTCGACATGTCTGACGGCATGTCGGGTTTCGTATACGTCCCGTTGTCCAAACGAATATTGTGAGCGGTAAAGAGTGGCTTCGCTTCGGGCGTTGCCTCTTGAAACGGCTCGCTCACGCCGACCGCACCGCTTGAAGCTTCGATAGTGGCGACCACTTTGCTTAGATCTTCGGTAATGCTCGGCAGATCGAGTGAAGTGGTGGCAGCCCCGCCGACCTTCGACAGATCTCGCCCGGCCAAAACATACCGCGCCGTCTTCCGCGCCAAGCGATAAGTCTTTCTCGCGGCCGTCACGGCGAGCGGCGGAAGAAAGGGAGACGTGCGGTATTCCAGGTGCGCAAGAAAGGAAGGCTTTGGAGACTCCGTCGCAATCAGCCCCGCTTCCGCGGCTGTCAATTGGGACGTGGCGGCACTTAATTCCCCAAGCAGGGCCTTTCGCAAACTTTGAAATTCCTTAGTGAACTTAAAGTCGAAGTATTTGTTGTAAGGATCCAATAAACTCAAAACTTCGCTTACCTGCGTGGCCACCGGCTTGGCTGCCCAGGAGCTCTGTGCATGGATACGATAAACAGACATGATGTCCATGAGATAGCCAATCAGTCCTTGTTGGGCCATCACCAGATTAAACATCCAGTCGTAAATCCTTAGTTCAAAAAGCGCTGGATTGAGACGATGGACGAGTTCAGCCCGGTACATGCAAGTTGAAAAATTTCCGATTACGTTTGACCGGGCCAGCGAACTGGCTTCGAATACCATGAAATCGCCCGCGATATCGATAGCTGGATAGACATCAACTTTCCCCCAGCGCTCATCGTGTCGGAAAAAGCGGTGACAGCAGAGAGCGCATTCAGGATGCTCATTCAGGAATTCAACCTGCTTCTGTAGTTTTGCCGGAGAAATCCAGAAGTCATCTCCCTCGACAATCGCGATGTACTCTCCCCGGCACGCCTGCAGTCCTCTTTGATAGTTGCGTGTAATTCCCAGATTGCGGCCTTCGCCGCTGAGAATTCGCACATTGCCGTATTTCTCTTCGTACGCCTGGGCGATCGCTAACGTCCCGTCAGTCGAGTGATCATCGGCAATGACGACTTCGAAATCGAATCCTGTCTCTTGCATCATCACACTCTCAAGAGCCTGACGAAGGAATTTTTCGTGATTGTAAGTAACGACAAGTACGCTAGTGGTTATCATGACGGAATAGTTCTCGATACCCTCGAACGCAGTTTATCTTCACTCCGAGGCTTGATAAAGTTCCGACTGCGCCGGGCCTTCGAGTCTCTTACATGCACTTGCGCGCGTGGTATAAACTGTCGAGCTCGCGCCGCTAAACTTCGGATGCTATTTACTCAGCCAATCTTTTTGTTCCTCTTTCTCCCGCTCGTGTGGACGCTTCACTCAGCCGCCCCGCGACGTTTCCGAAATGTAGTGCTGCTTGCCGCCAGTTGCTTGTTTTATGCATGGGGCGAGAAAGGTTATGTTTTAGTGCTCTTCGCGTCAATCCTCCTTAACTATTCAATCGGCCGGGCGATCGCTGCTCGCGAAGGGCCCCGCGAGCGCTGGTTGCTGCTGGGTATCGGGATCACCGGTAATCTGCTCCTGCTCAGTGTTTTTAAGTACCCAAGTTTTCTATTTCTCAACTTGAATCGAGCTCTTGAGTTGTTCCAGTTCCAACGGCTTAGGGTGCCTTATCCCCACGTGCCTTTAGGACTCTCGTTCTTTTCCCTGATGGGAATGTCATATCTGTTTGATCTTTACCGGGAACAGTTTGTCGCTGAGCGCCGGCTCGGAAGGCTGTCGCTATATCTCATGCTCTTTCCGTACGTGGCAGCCGGCCCCATCGTCCGGTACGCCGATATTGCGCGGGACCTTTCAGAAAGGCATCTGCGCCTGGAACAAATGGCGACCGGGATTAGACGCTTCATTATCGGGTTGGGCAAGAAGATGCTGATCGCGAACACGCTGGCGCTGACCGTTGATTCGGTTTTCACAATGCCGGCGGCCCACTTAAGCCCGCAGATGGCCTGGTTAGGAATAGTCTCGTACACGCTACAACTCTATTTCGACATCTCCGGCTATGCAGACATGGCCATCGGTCTAGGATTGATGCTCGGCTTTAAGTTTCCAGAAAATTTCAATTACCCTTTCATTGCCCAGTCGATGACAGACTTCTGGAAGCGCTGGCACATTACGCTGGTTTCCTGGTTTCGCGATTACTTGTTCTTCCCATTGAGTTACCGACGACCAGTCTGGCGAATTCACTTAAATCTACTGATAGTTTTTCTGCTGTGCGGATTGTGGCACGAAGGCAGTTGGAGATTCATTGCCTGGGGACTGGCCCATGGCTCTCTTTTGGCAATTGAGCGAAGCGGCTTTGGACGCCAGTTGCTAAAGTGGCCCAGAGCCTTGCGTCATTTATATGTCTTGCTGGCGCTGCTGGCTACTTCTGTTTTTGTGCGGTCGCCGTCCTTTCCCGAGGCGGTTCGATATCTCGGAAGGATGATTGGCATCGGCGCATGGTCTGCGGCTACCAATGCGAGTGCCTACATGACCCGAGAGTGGTTCGCCGCCTTCGTGATTGGATTGATAGGTTGTCTGCCGCTGATGCCGTTGATTCACCGGTGGCAGGCGCAATTCAACGAACGGTTTGACAACTGGGGTGGACGCCTGGTCAATATTTTCTTTGGCTCGGTGAGGTTGGCGACGCTCGCTCTTATTTTTCTAGCCTCAGCGGCGCTTTCCGCTGCGGGCACGTATCGCGCGTTCATCTATTTTCAGTACTGATTCTTACAGCACTATTGAATAAGACAAACGGTTTCAGCTTCGAAGACGTTCTTCTTGTCGTTCTGTTCTGGGCGGCAATATGTCTGCCCGTTGTCGGACTGACTTTTCGGTGGCATCGCATGTCGGAACAGCAGGAGAATCGGCCACTGGCAAAGCTCCCCCAACTTTCAACAGATCCTAAAACGATCGCTGTTTTTCCCGACCAATTCACCGCGTATTACCATGACAATTTTGGTTTCCGCCCAACATTGATTCACTTGCAAGCCTTAACCAGGATGAAGGCGCTTACCGAATCGAGTTCTCCGCTGGTTATCGTCGGAAAGGACGGCTGGCTTTTCTTTGCGGGCGAGTATTCGGCAACCGGCGCGCGTAAGGTCCCTCCGTTTACCGATGAGCAACTCGAGCATTGGCGGCTGCTGCTCGAGGGACGGCGGCAATGGTTAGCGAAGCGCGGTATTCGATATCTCTTTACCATTTTCCCCAGAAAGGAAATTATCTATCCTGAGTACCTGCCGGATCGCTTTAAGGCCGCGGGCCCATCACGTTACGATCAGCTCGACGCCTATCTAAGAACTCATTCCGATTTTCAGATTCTGGATTTGAGGCCGGCACTGCTTGAAGCAAAGTCACGCCGTCTCACGTACTACAAAACCGATGGTCATTGGAATTTTTTCGGAGGCCTCGTCGGAAGCCAGGTCATCATTAACGAACTAAGGAAGACATATCCAGAGATGAGGCCAGTGCTGGAATCAGAATGCTATGTAACTGTATCGAGCTTTGAGAGCGACCTGGTAAAGGTGCTAGGGCTGAGCGGTCAGGTAAGCGAGGACAGACTTGAGTTCAGGCTACGCGAACCCGCCTTCAAGTCAATTGATCAGCCGGTCACCGTTTCGATGGAGCCGTTTAGTAGAGGCGTGACCGAACGACCAGACTCCCGATTACCGCGTCTGGTGCTCTTTGATGATTCAGCCGGAGGCAGTCTGGGACCTTACCTACCGCAAAACTTTAGGCGCGCGGTCTTCGTTTGGTTACCTAAACTCGATCCGGTGCTAATCGCCAGCGAGAAACCCGACGTCGTAATTCAGGAGATGGGTGAACTTCATCTGACTGATTTCTTGCCCGATCTCACCGAACTTCAGGATTTGAAATCAGAGGGCCGTGGCAGACAACCATTCAAGTTCAGCAAACGCAAATGAATTGGGCGGGCTAGGGCGTCGTCGGTTCGCGCCACACCATTTGAACTACATCCTCGATCCAACCGTGACTTCGGTAAAACTCTCGCCCTGCTAAATTGTTTGCCAGAACCGGCAGGTCCACATGACGGATGCCGCGTTTCCGAAACCAGTCGGTCGCTGCCGTCAGGAGAGCGCCGCCGATTCCACGCTGGCGATGCGAATCGCTAACGAAGACTTCGCTCACGTGACCGAGTTGCGCGCCCCCAAACTGTGAGGGAGCGGCGCGAAGTCTGCCGGCCAGGAATCCGACTATTGAATTCGACT
The DNA here is from genome assembly GCA_035274925.1 of Pyrinomonadaceae bacterium. Classification (GTDB taxonomy): domain Bacteria; phylum Acidobacteriota; class Blastocatellia; order Pyrinomonadales; family Pyrinomonadaceae; genus UBA11740. The sequence goes on from DATENS010000220.1 coordinate 16,499, forward strand.
CCTCAGCCACAAACACGAATGCGAAGCGGCCGAGCAGCGGTTGGAGAGACTTGATCCAAAGCTCATAACCTTGCGGTGGAACCTCTAGCAGCATGCCGTGAGCGCGCTGATGTTCATAGAGTGAATTCCAAAGCCGCTCAAGCGGCCGCCAGTCGCCGGCAGTTAATTCGCGAATCAGAACTCCGTGATTAGCTTCTAACTCCGCCATTAGAATTTTTCCCTGGCGCGATCACCACGATTTTAGATTCTGCGCCACCACCGCCGGCCATCGCTGGGGATCCAGGCTATGCTGCGCAAGAAATGCCAGAGCCAGTCTCTCGAGGCCAAAGCCGACGCAGCCCATGTGCGCCGCTAGCCCTGATTCGATCTCAATGTTCAGGGCGCGTCCAAAAAAATCTTCATGAAAATTCAGAGAACCGACCGCCAGGGTTGCTTGCTTGTAAGGCAAAGCGGCCTGGACCTCGTGTTTCAGGTCAAACGCCATCTGGTACGACGCAATGGCAGTTTGATCTACAGCGAAGGGATCAGCGGCGCTTCTTATTTCATAGGTCATGTTCCAGCGATCAAGCAGCTCAATTGATATTTCAGTCGCTAGCCGTCGCTGCTCCAGTACGTATTCTCGCGGACCGACAAAAATCCACTCCCGCATCGTGAAATCCCAAAGCCGCTCTAGCCCGCTCAAGTTGCCAGACTCGTACCGGAAGCACTTGCCGACAGCCGTAAAAGACTGCGGCTTGAGGTTGCGGCTGTCTTGGAGCCAGGCATAGCAATGAAAGCAAACATTGGGGGACAAAAAACATTTGGCCTTCGCGAGATGCTCGGGATTACAGGCCAGACCCTTGCCATCCCAATGTGCCGTCGCGGCAAAGTCATGGATTGCATCCATGTCTTCACGCAGATGAGTGACCAGACTAAGCGAGTGGGGAAAAGTTCGAAGGTAACGGCAACGTTCCATCACGTCAGCGCCAAGTAGCGTGGGGAATTTATGCGAGGTTGCGTTAAAGCGCCCGGCGCTGGAGAACAATTCCAAATCAAAATAATCGATCAGTTGTGAAAGGCGTGGGCCAAACCCAAATCGGCCGCGGCCAAAGCAGAACAGCTCGCCGGCCGCTTCCAAAGCGGGATGCGGATCATCTTGAAAGGTCGGTTCGACGTCGCGGCGCGCCAGAATCCTCGGTTCATCTCGGCGGAAAGCGGCTTGAAGCTTCTGGGCAACCTGGCGAATACGGTCTGAGACGATCGACCCCTGTTGGGGATCGTCGCTAACCAGGCAAAAACTAACCGCGTCCCGGTGTGTGTTCAGCTCGAAACTCAATAGAGATTCGGAAACGTAATGCAGCTTGCTGAGAAAATCGCTAACCAATTCCGCGGGCAGCGGGTTTGGCAGGAAAATCACATGCCGGCCAGTTTGTGAACCTCCTTTTGTCTGCTGAAGATTAGCGTGCATCTTGTTGTGCGACTGCCTGAACAATCGCGTCGAGCGTAATCAAGCTGGCGATGTCACGGCTTTGAAATCTAACTCCAAACTCGGTTTCGATTGCGACAAGCAATTCCATGTGTCCGATCGAATCCCACTGTGGAGGATTTCCCATTCGCAGGTCCTCTTGAACACCATCGCCGGAGAGATCAAACACCCGGGCGGCAACAGCGCGTACTCGTCGATCAAACTCTTGCAACTTGGACATCAGGTCAAAACCCTATCCAATTTGTATTGAAAAATGAAGTGCGTAATTCGACGTGCGAACTAAACGCGAGCATTATCATACCGGTACATGCTCCCGGTGGTGCCTAAGCAGTGGCTCCGGATACCTCGCCAACTTCGGGTTGAGATATTTGAATTTGCGGAAACGATTCCAATCGCCCGGCTCCCACAGGGTGTGCGCTTCGAGATCCCAGGGAATTCTTTTGAACCACGAACGATAAAAAATGGAACCAGTCGTCACGGATCGCTTGGCAAAGAAGTTAGCGTCCAGCACCCGCCACTCACCGCTGGCTTCTTCGAGCCAAAATGGGTGCCATACCACGTCCGAGTCAGTTTGTCGCGCAAAATCCACTAGATCGTTTAGACGCGTGGGCAAGTACTCGTCGTCGTCATCGAGGTGCGTAATGTATTCACCGTTGGTTAGTGACAGGGCGTGATTCATTGGAACCGTCCCCGCGACCATCCAATGCCGCCACGGATCCTCGGGGTATTCCCCCCGCTCCGGCAGATTTACAAAACAAATTCGTGGATCTCGTATTTAAGCTAACAGTTCAGCGGTCTCATCGTCACAACCGTCGCCGACGATGATGAGTTCAAAATTCTTATATGTTTGCTGCAGCACGGAAGGAACGCTTCGCTCGATCAGCAACCGCGCGCGGTTGTAAGTCGCAACACATACGCTGACTAAAGGCTGTTCGCCGACGCGATTATTTGATCGCCACTCTCTGAATTCCGAGAACCATGTTTTCGGAACTTCGACACTCGATTTGAACGAGTCGAGTTCTTCGCGAACGCCTAAGATCTCCGCTTGCAGGTTATTGCACTCCTGCTTCAGCGCCAGAAGATTGCGCAGTCCTGGCAGACGAAGAAGCTTCTGTCGTAACATCTACTAACACTCCGGTGCCGTCGTCATGGGGAAATCAAACTTCTGCGGTTATCTCGCTGACGGCGTTCTCATTCGCCAACGGCGATGACGCATTCAGCCTGGGGAAATCCTCCGCCACGTGTTCTTTGCCCAGGAATTTACAGAATTTTTCGTAGGCGCCTTTTTCCGAAAGATTTACTTCGAGTAAATTGGATTTACCTCGAAAATAATCCCTGACGTCTGAATTGTGCCTATCATAACAGGAAACGAGCAGGGGTTTATGGTAGGGGTCTTCGTCGGAAGCGTTCCACACCAAACGAAAAACGTCCCACATAAAACCCGGGTAGCAATAAGCGGCTTTGAGCAAGTCGTCCCGCGTGGGAATCCGACCCCCGGCGAACGAATTACCGTGAAACCTTATCAGCGAGCGATACCACCGATCTCCGTCTTCGCGCACGGAGAGGATAAATTTTGCATTGGGAAAACTCTGGTCCAGGGCGACGAAGGTGAATGGGAAACAAAAAGGGATATCCTGGAAGGCGTCGGCGGTGAGGCAGAATTCGACAATTGTCTTAAAGTCCCTTGCGACATACGCTTTCAGCAATAGTTCACCTTGATGCTGATCGCCAAGCCTATAGCCAAGATCCTTCAGCGCCTGCTCAAGTGAAGTAGTCCCGGTTTTTAGAAAACCGATACAAAAAACCTTTTCCGCCTGGAAAGCCGAATCAGCGAGTTGGGTCTCAGTATTCTGCGCCATACGCAGTTCCTCAGCGCAAACCAATTGAAGGGCCCGGTCTGATCCGAGCCCCATCTCAGTTATTCCTTGCGATAATAGCATTGAGCCAATCAGTCTTAGAATTTAAAGTTTGTGGAAAGGGTTTGTCTGGACTCCTTGCGTGTCCTAACATACATTCATAGCCGGGCATACCCCAATTCACTTTGGTTCGGGTTGAGTCGGGCTGTGCCGGCGAAAATCTTCACGCGCTGCCGCGCAGAGGGCGGTTGTACAGGAGGATGGTCTGTTGGCAGGACAAAATGATATTTTATTTCGCTGCGCGGCCACACCAAACCGTGTCGAGGATTAACTGACGCGATGCAGCGTGTCGTGATCATCGGTGCCGGCGCACATGGGCACGACGTCGCCGAGATAATTCGCCATCGGGCGCAAAACGGGAATGGCCCGGCGCTTTTGGGATTCGTAGTTGATTCGGGATATGCGACCGAACCCGGCGATTCACGCCTGCCGATTCTGGGTGACTGGGCGTGGTTCGAAAAGACTGACTGCGCTGATCTCGCAGTCATCTGCGCGGTAGGCAATCCAGCGGTAAGAAAACGATTCGTCGAAAAGGCCCAGTCACTGGGCCTCTTATTTATCAATGCGATTTCACCGGCAGCGCATGTTGTGCCTGATGCAAAAATCGGCAAGGGAGTAATGGTCTTTCCACACGCAGTAATCAGCCGAAACGTTCTTTTGTCGGATCACTCAGTCGTCAACGCCGGGTCAACTTTGGGACACGACACCCGCCTCGAGAGCTACGCCACAATTAGTCCGGGCGTGCATCTGGCCGGAAACGTCTCGATCGGTGAGGGCTGTTGCATGGGCATTGGTTCGAGCGTGATTGAGCGTGTCTCGATCGGCGCCTGGACTACTATCGGCGCCGGCGCCGTGGTTGTTGACGATCTGCCCGGGAATGTAATTGCGATGGGAGTACCAGCCAGGGTAATTAGCACGAAACGACCTACATGAACGATCAACCTGCCCTCCTGGGCAACGAACCAATTTTTGCCGAGCGACTCCCAATAGCCAAACCTACGCTGCCGCAACTCGAAGAGATTGCGGCCGAGCTCACGGACATCCTCGAGAGCGGAATATTGAGCAAAGGCTCGCGGCGGCTTGCCTTTGAAGAAGCTGTATCTGACCTTCTTGGAGTTGAGCACGCCATAGCCGTCTCAAGTTGCACGGCCGGTCTCATGCTCACTTATCAGGCTTTAGGTTTGAGCGGAGCCGAAGTTGTCGTTCCCAGCTTCACCTTCATGGCGACGGTCAGCGCTTTGCGGTGGATAGGCGCCCGCCCGATTTTTGCAGACGTCAATGCCGGCACGACTAATCTCGATCCGGCTGATGCGGAAGCCGCAATCACAAAAAACACCCGGGCGATCGTGGCCGTGCACAACTCCGGTAATCCAGCCGCGATCGCTGACCTGCAACGGGTGGCCGACAATCACAACCTTCGATTGGTCTTTGACGCGGCGCATGCTTTCGGTGCGTCCTACCAGGGAAGGGCAATCGGACCGCAGGGAGTCGCGCAGGTTTTCAGTTTGAGCCCGACCAAGTTGGTGGTTGCGGGCGAAGGTGGCATTGTCGTTACTAACGACGGTCAAGTGGCCGAGCACGTACGCATCGGCCGCGAATACGGTAACTGCGGCGAGTACGATAGCTCCTTTCCCGGTCTCAATGCCCGGCTGACGGAAATCAACGCGTTGTTGGGGCAGCACAGTCTGCGCAGGTTGGAATGGGGAGTTGAGAGGCGCAATCATCTGGCCGCGCTGTACCGGAAAAGACTCGGGCGCTTGCCGGGCATTGGTTTTCTGAAAGTAGACGAAGGGAATCGATGTTCGTACAAAGATTTTTCAATCACCATCGACCCAATCGCTTTCGGGCTCGCCAGAGACGAACTTGGCTCGGCCCTGGAAGCAGAGAACATTGAAACCCGGACTTACTACGATCCTCCAGTTCACCGGCAATTAGCTTACCGCTCGTTTACCTCCACACCTGCAAGGCTTCGAAACACAGATTTGCTATCGACAACCATTCTTAACTTACCCATGTGGTCACACATGGATGATGAGGTAGTGTTCGGGGTTTGTTCGGCAGTCGAGCGAGCGCACGAATCCGCCGACTCGATCAAGGCCGCGTTCCAACGAGCAGCCACAGTCTGAAAACCACCGATCTGAGAATTCTCTTCCGCTAACTAGCCTTTCGCAGATCTGGTCCTGGCGCCGGTTATCGGTTTCCTTGCCGAAGTAAGACCCTGCAGATATTCATCAATGGCATTTTGTACATCGGAGCGCTGGGTTAACCTCCCGTCGCTAATGATGAAAACTCGGTTGCAGCTTTCGCGGATGGCTTGCATGTTGTGGCTCACGAGAAAGATAGTGTGACCCTGGCGGCGGACCTGGCTCATTTTTTCCTGGCACTTCACCTGGAATGCGGCGTCACCAACGGAGAGGACTTCATCCAGAATTAGTACATCCGGTTCCAAATGAACAGCGACGGCAAAAGCTAAACGGACGTACATTCCCGACGAGTAAAACTTGACCGGCATCTCGAGGAATTGGTCTATTTCTGAAAATGCGATGATCTCATCCAGCTTTCTTCTAATCTCGTGCCTTTTCATCCCCAGGATCGCGGCATTCAGATAGATATTCTCGCGGCCGCTGAGGTCGGGATGAAAACCAGTACCGACTTCGAGAATGCTTCCCACTCGTCCGTAAATATCAGCTTCCCCTTCAGTCGGTTTCGTAATGCGCGCCAGCAGCTTGAGCAAAGTTGATTTGCCTGCGCCATTGGGCCCGATAATTCCAATCACCTCGCCCGGCCGCACATCGAACGTTACCTCGCGCAACGCCCAGAAATGATCACTGTCCGTCCGAGTCGAGAGGCGTTGAAATGAAAACGCCCGGGCCGCGCCGACCAAAGCTTCGCGCAGCGTTGGACTGGTGTTTCGCGCCCTGGTGAGGTAATAGCGCTTTCCGAGGTTTCTGACTTGAACTATTGGTCGCATCGATGGCTAAACAACGTCGGCAAACTCATCTTCCATGTGGTGAAAGACGAACGCGGCGCAACAAAGCAACAAGCCGGTAATGACCAGCGAGATTAGCAGGCTTCTAAGATTCATCGGCAGTCCGATCAGGCACGATCTGAAGTTTTCAATGATGCCGACCAGGGGGTTCAACTCGTAAGCGACCCGCCAACGCGCAGGGACCATGCCGGCTGGGTAAACAATCGGCGAAGCGAACATCCAAAGTTGGATTAGGACCGGAATTATGGTTCCGACATCGCGGTACTTTACGTTCACGGCCGATAGCAAAAGCCCAACGGCAATCGCCAGGATCGTCAGGTGCGCCACCAGAAAGGGCACCAGTAACGCACTCCACGCCGGCGGGACTCGAAAATAGGCCAGCAGGCCCGCCATGATCCCAAACGCAATCAGAAAGTCCGAGAGTCGCACCGCAACCGCGGCGACCGGCACCAGTGCGCGGGGAAAATAGACCTTAGTGATCATCCCGGCGCTGCCAATCAAACTAAAACTGCTGGCGGCAACGGCATTTGAAAAGAAAGTCCAGGGCAACAGCGCGCTGTAAAGAAAGAGCGAGTAGGGCGGACCGGGCGAAGGGACGCGGGCGATCATTCCCAGAAAGACCACCAGAACAACGGTCATCAGCAAAGGCTGAAGGATTACCCACAGGGCGCCGAGCAGAGTTTGCTTGTAGCGCACCTTAAGGTCGCGCCAGACGAGAAAAACAAAGAGTTCGCGGTGCGCCCAAATCTCGCGCAGATTAATGATCGACCACGGGCGGCTAGGCCGGATCTTAATGAGTGGTTCTGCGGGCAGGCTGGTTACTGGTTGAAGTAAAGCAGACACTGGATTGGATGTTGATTATTTGGTGGAGCCGAGGGGGATCGAACCCCTGACCTCTTGAATGCCATTCAAGCGCTCTCCCAGCTGAGCTACGGCCCCGCGCGTGCTCTCGGCACGGAAAAATAAAATAGCAGTAGGTTGTATAAAACGCAAACGAGGCGTCCGGCGCGGCAGGACGCCTCGTTTTATCTGCGGCGGAGGGCGGCGAAGAGGGCGAGGGCGGCGCCGGCCAGGAGCAGGAGGAGGCCGCCGAAGACGCGCGCCATGTTCGGGACTTCGCGGACGGTCGTGTTGGTGATGACGACCGCCGCGCTCGGCTCGACGAAGTAGGAGCGGTAGGCGAGCACGCCGCCGGCGGCCGCGAGCACGATCCCGAAGATGATGAGGAAGACCCTCAAGCACTCCCCACGAATGTAACTGCCAGTCGGTTCCCCCGGTGC
>DATENS010000221.1:0-3034 GCA_035274925.1 Pyrinomonadaceae bacterium
CATCACACCAATCACAGTGGTTGCCGTCGCGTTGACCTGAATCTGTTTGCCGATGATGTCACTTGCTCCGGCATCACACCAATCACAGTGGTTGCCGTCGCGTTGACCTGAATCTGTTTGCCGATGATGTCACTTGCTCCGCCAAAACCCTTTTGCCAGAGGCTATGCGAAATGATGGCGACTCGCGGTCCATTAACGCGATCTTCCTCTTCAGTGAAGTTGCGACCGAGTTGCGGTTGCACTCCCAGCACGTCAATCAAGCTACGGGTAATACCGGCGGAGGTGACTCGAAGTGGCTCACTGTCAGTACCGACGTTCGGACTGCCCGGCGCCCAGGCGCCGATTGCTTCCCACGATTTCGCTTCGCGCTGGATGTCGAGCAGTTCGGGCGCTGAGAGCCAGAACTTCTGGAGCTTCATGGTGGGAAATTCGCTATAGACGCGGACGAGTTGACCGGGTTCGCGGTAAGGCAGCGGCCTTAACAGGACCGAGTTGAGGACGCTGAAAATGGCGGAAGTGGCGCCTATGCCTACCGCGAGCGTCAGAATGGCTACGGTGGTAAAGCCTGGGTTCTTTTTCAGCATCCGCAGCGCGTATTTCAAGTCCTGTAGGAACGTTTGCATCGGTCTCGGTCCTCCGGAGGGTCTTTACGTACTCAGTCGTGGCTTGGTTCACCCGAATGAAGGTGGTTCGATAAGTTAACACCGCCACGGCGGGAATGGTGGCAAAGAAAATCTGTTAGCCACGGATAGACGCGGATTACTTACGGATTGTATCCGTCATTAATCCGCGTTGATCTGCGGCTAAAATCAAAGAATGTCTACACAAACGTATATGCAATCACGAACCCGCCGATGTTCACGGCGACGAACAGTAGCGTCTCGCACGCGAACAGCACCACCGCCTTCAACACTGTCATGGCCCACCGCTGCCGGTACACGCGGCGCAATGCGAAAACCAAATAGATTAGGGCAATCGGATAGAAGAAGTTCAGGATGAGTGTAGGCAGCTTGAAGCCAATCGCACCACTCACCAGAAACAGCAGCGCAAATAGGCTTTTAGAAAAGAAATCAAACGAATAGTAGTACAACGAAAACACCAGGTGTTCGACGTAGTACTTTCTCATTCTGAAATACAGCGCAGCCAAAAACGTTCCCGAGATCAGCACACTGAAAATCCTTAACCCGCTCGCATATTTCTCCGCTTTCTGCTGAATCTTGTCGGCGAAAGCGTTTGGATCCAGGCCTCTTTGCTTTGCAATGCTCACGGTTATTGGACGCCGCGCGATTCGTTGTGCTGACTCGCCGCGAACCTCCGACAGCACGGTCCACGCAAACAGAAAATAGAGCGCGCTGAAAGTGAGGTAGAGTTTTAAAGGACCAAGGTACTTGCCTCTGCGCCCCGCCAGATACTCAGCCGCGAGCAACCCGGGCCGCACGATCATCGCCGAAAGTGTTCGAAAGACCTTGTTCGATTCGAGATCGGTAAAGTCGTTAATCGCCTGTCCGAAGAATCGTCTTAGCGAATATTCGTCTGCGTCGATCCTCTTCTGGCCACACTCGTGACAGTGGCTTCCGAGCAGCGAAGCGCTGCAATTCGGGCAAAGTTCAATTGGGGGAGCAGCCGCAGAATCCATCATTTAGCAGACTGGATATAATACGCCGCGCACGAAAAAGCCAGTTCTTTTGACGTGGATCAATTCTGAGCCGCCCCAGGGCCGAATCCAATGGGCTTTCTCTTGACTCGCCGTGGATTCATTAACTGCCGAATAGCGCGAAAGACGATCTTGAATTTTGCGTCATAGTTTTCTTCAAGCTCGTCTAACCGCTCAATCAAAGTCTCATGCGAGGCAAGCATCTGCCGCAGCCTGACGAACGTGCGCATGATCTGAATGTTTACTTCAACTGCGCGCTGTGACTTCAACACGCTTGAGAGCATTAAGATTCCATGCTCGGTAAAAGCGTAAGGTTGGAACTTTATATTCGTTCATCTGGTCTTGTTCAAGATCACAATTTGTGATCGGCATTCCGTGGCTACTATCAACGGCGGGCTTGATGAGACTAACAAGCGCGGCGATATGACCTTCAGCGTTGCCGCCCTGGACAGCAGCAGTTACGGCGCCGCAGCTTTCATGGCCCAGTACGACCAGCAAGGGAATGTGCAGATGCTCGGCGCCGTATTCCAAGCTTCCAATCTCAGTATCTGTCGCGACGTTTCCCGCGACGCGGGACGATAAACAAGTCGCCGAGGCCCTGATCGAAAATAATCTCCGGTGGCACGCGTGAATCAGCACAACTGAGTATCTCGGCGTGAGGAAAGCACATTCAAGACCAGGCGGTCGCGTTTACACAATGCGCGGACAGTTTGCTGATGCTTCGCCGGCGATCACTTCGCCTGCGCCCGGCTGGATGAATGGTGCATTGCAATCCGGTAACCGTGTCGCACGCGAAGTGGCTGATCGCCAGAACTAACAGTTAACCAACCCGAAGCGCAATTTTTCCGAGGTGGTGTTCTTCGAGCGCCGCTTGTGCCTCAGCCGCCTGCTCGAGTGGAAAAGTGCGGTGGACGTGTACTTCGAATGGGCCGGCCTCGATCAGTTGATTCAACCTGTCGATCGTCTCGCGACCGCCTTCGCCATCGTATGCGTCGAGGTTTACTCGCGCCGGCGCCTTCGGTACCGGCATGACGCCGTTTGGATAAGCAATCCGGCCACCAGGCCGGATCGCAGCAAGCGCGCGATCGGTCGCTTCACCACCGGCGGTAACGAGCGCGGCGTCGATTCCATCGGGTGCGAATTCGCGGGCCGCATCCAACACACTGTCGCTACGACCGTCGACTACTGCATCGGCGCCGAGACGTTTGACAAAGCTAACTCCGTCTTCCCCTGAAGCCACCGCAAATACGCGAGCTCCCAATCGCTTTGCAAGTTGGACCGCAAGGTGTCCGATGCCACCGCTGGCGCCGAAGATCATTACCGACTCGCCTGGTTGCAAACGGAGTACGTCTTCCAGTCCTCTCAGTGCAGTCAGGCCGT
>DATENS010000222.1:0-18141 GCA_035274925.1 Pyrinomonadaceae bacterium
GATTACCAATTACAGTCAGGCCCGCATCTCGTCTGTCTTCGACCTTCCGCCCGAAGGAATGAACCTTACGGCTCACCTGGATCAACTCGAGAAGACTTATCTTCTGGAAGCTCTGCGGCGCACCGACGGGAACCAGACAAACGCGGCCGAGCTGCTCCAGATGTCGGTGCGCTCGCTGAGGCATTTACTGGACAAGCATGGCGTGCGCGGCTTGACCGCGCAGATGCGCGACGAGCGCCGCGGCTCAGATTCGATTCCCCGCCGGCGCGCGACCGACCCCCAACCGCGACGCCGCGCGGGAGACTCCGCAGAGTCCACCGGCGACAACGAACAAGCGGCCGGCGCCAGTTAGATCAAGTCTCGTCACTTTTCCGGTGACGCAATTTGTCATTCACCCGCGGGCTCACCCCGCCATTCAATAGAGATTCCTAAAATTCCTTGATGTTTTTCGCTCTCGCGTTTTACCGCGCGCGTGGCATGGCTCTTGATATGCGACAGCTCGAGAAATCGCGCGCTGCGGTTAATCGAAAGAGACAAAGCCGGTGGCGCGAAGAAAATAAACTAACCAGCTTATCTCTTTGGAGGAGTAGAAAAAACATGAAAACCAATCGTCAAGCAGGCTTCTCGCTCATCGAGCTGCTTATCGTCGATGCGATTATCGGCATTATCGCCGCCATCGCGATCCCCAATCTTCTGGCTTCCCGCCGCGCCGCGAACGAAGGTTCTGCCCAGTCCTCACTGCGTACAATTCACAGTGCGGAAGGCACTTACCAGACGACTGTAGGCTCCGGCAACTACGGAACGCGTGCCCAGCTGGGAACGCAGAACCTGATTGACCCGGTGCTGAGAACCGGCGCCAAGAGCGGTTACAACTTTGACGTGACTCCGACCGCGTTGGTCGCGGGTGTCAGCCCGGCGACGTTCTTCGCGACTGGAGTTCCGCAGATTACCTCGGGTATCCCGCAGACCGGCACTCGCCGTTTTGGCATTTCGACGGATGGCGTGATGCACGGTGATTCCACCGCGCTGACTGCCTATGCTGACGAAGCTGCCGTCGTGGCCGCACCGGCTCTCGGTAACTAATCAAATTAGTTAGCGAACACCGAATGGCGGGGTGGAGTGAAAACTTCACCCCGTTTTCATTTTTGCCAAGCTTGCACTGAGGGCGGATGGCCTGTGCGACAGCTCTCTTTTGACAGAAACCGTCACCGGGCCGTTGACAGTATTTGTCAGGCGCGAAGTCGTTGCCGGCTTTTTATTTAATGGCTTCACCCAAAGCAGCGCGAAGGGCTGGTTTTATTGAAGAATTTTGAGGTTAGCCGCTACGTCGCGCATGGCACAGTGCTTGATTAGTAGAGCTCGACAAATCGCGCGCGCTGCGGTTGATCGTCGAGACAAGCCGGTGGCGCGAATGCAAAAAACCAGCTTATCTCTTAAGGAGCAAAAAGAACTATGAAAACGAATCGTCAAGCAGGCTTCTCGCTCATCGAGCTGCTTATCGTCGTCGCGATTATCGGCATTATCGCCGCCATCGCGATTCCCAACCTTCTCGCTTCCCGCCGCGCCGCGAACGAAGGCTCCGCCCAGTCCTCGCTGCGTACCATTCACAGCGCGGAAGGCACTTACCAGTCGACCGTTGGTGCCGGCAACTACGGAACGCGTGCCCAGCTGGGAACGCAGAACCTGATTGACCCGGTGCTGAGAACCGGTGGCAAGAGCGGTTACAACTTTGACGTTACCCCGACCGACCTGGTTGTGGGTGTCAGCCCTGCGACGTTTTTCGCGACTGCGGTTCCGCAGATTACCTCGGGTATTCCGCAGACCGGTACTCGCCGTTTTGGCATTTCGACGGATGGTGTGATGCACGGTGATTCCACCGCGCTGACTGCCTATGCCGACGAAGCTGCCGTCGTGGCTGCGCCAGCTCTCGGTAACTAATCAAATTAGTTAGCGAACTTAACCGGAGAGCGGGGTGGAGCCAGCCTTCATCCCGCTTTTCCGTTTGTCGAAACAGAAGGATTGGAAACATGAAACGGAACGCAAATGGTTTCTCTCTCATCGAACTCTTAATCGTCGTCGCCATTATCGGGATCGTAGCGTCCATCGCTATTCCAAACCTTCTCGCTTCCCGCCGCGCCGCGAACGAAGGCTCAGCCCAATCCTCTCTGCGCACGATTCAGAGTTGCCAGCTCACCTACCAGGCAACCTCCGGGAAGGGTGACTATGCCAGCCTTGCCGCTCTGCGTGGTGACTTCTTGACTGACGTAGTGCTGGGAGCCGGGCAAAAGAGTGGTTACAATTTCGCCTCAACCCCCACCGCCCCCGGCGTACGTCCTGCTTTGTTCTATGCGACCGCAGTTCCGACCGTCATTTCCGGTATCGGACAAACCGGTACGCGAAGATTTGGAATCTCAGAGGATGGAGTGATGCACGGCGACAGTGTCGCGCTCACGCCTTATGCCGACGAAGCTGCGGTCAAGGCCGCGCCGGCGGTCAACTGATCAGGTCTCCGGGACCTCAGAACCTGCGAGCGCGGAATCCGAAAGGTTCCGGGCTCGTATTTTTTTGCGGACAAACCTGCTGACACAAAATCTCAGGCCGTGTATATTTCACCGTGATGAGGGTCCAGACGATTGCGATTGCGCGTAACGCCTTTCGCGAGGCCGTCCGCGATCGTGTTCTCTACAACTTGATTCTCTTCGCGTTGCTGCTAATCGGCAGCGCAATTTTTTTGGGTGAGCTGTCGGCCGGCCAGGAAGCAAAGATCATTGTTGATTTGGGACTGAGCGCGATGTTGCTGTTTGGAGCATTCATCGCGATTTTTGTGGGCGTCGGTCTGGTCTACAAAGAGATCGAGCGGCGCACGCTTTACACGATTCTTTCAAAGCCGGTTGGCCGCGGTCAGTTTCTGCTGGGCAAATACCTGGGTCTCAGCCTCACCTTGCTGGTGAACGTCGCGGTGATGGGACTGGGAGTGACGCTGGCGCTGGTTTATGTCCGGCGCGGTTGGGATCCGTTGGCCTGGAAGCTGTGGCCGGCCGTACTCCTGATCTATGCCGAGCTCCTCATAATCACTGCCGTGGCGCTGCTCTTCTCTTCATTCTCGTCGCCGGCGCTATCGGCCCTGCTCACCTTCTTCGTATTCATCATTGGTCACTTTAGCGCTGATCTGAAAATGCTGGGCGCGAACTCATCCAGCCTGGCGACGCGCTGGTTGTTTCAGGGGCTCTATTATTTGCTGCCAAATCTTTCCAATTACAGCGTGATAACGACCGCCGCGCACGGCGTGGTGCCTGATACAAGCTCGACCGTGGCCGCCATGGCGTATGCAGTGGCCTACATTGTGGTGTTGCTGTCAGCAGCCGGATTAATTTTCCGGCGGCGAAACTTCAAATGATGAAACGCGACCTAACTCTGGCAATTATTTTGGTGTCTGCGCTCGGCGCGGCGGTGATGTTGAGTCGCTGGCTCGACAACCGCCGCACAAGCACAGCCGCCAGCTTGGGCGAAGAGCAGTTATACCTTGACGGCGCCACCGCCAGGAGATTGACGCTGGGCTTCAACGGTCTCGCGGCCGACTGGTACTGGATGCGGTCGCTCCAGTACCTCGGCCGGAAGATCGTCAATTACCAGGACACTCATGCGGGTCAATTCCAGTTGAATAATCTTTCAACCCTTGAACTGAGATTGCTACCCCAGTTGCTGGAGGTCACAACCACACTCGATCCGCAATTTATCGCGGCTTACGAATATGGCGCGGTGATCCTGCCGGAGGTTAATCGCGAAGCGGCCGTGGCGCTCCTGAATCGGGGCATCGCCGCGAATCCGTCTTCGTGGCGACTCTACCAGCACCTTGGCTACATCTATTGGCAAAATCAGGATTACGAAAAGGCCAGTGAGACTTACGCGGCAGGCGCAAAGTTACCGGGCGCGCCCGCGTGGATGACGGCGATGGCGGCACGCATGAAAGCCGACCGAGGCTCGCGCGATGCCGCACGGGAAATGTACCGGCACCTGGCCGAGTCATCGAGTGACAATGCGATCAAGGAAATGGTGGCCCATCAAATCATGCGGTTGGATGCGCTTGACGAGCGCGATTTGATTAGAAAGCTGATCGGAGACTTTCGTGCGGAGACCGGCCGCTGTCCGCAAACCTGGCGTGAGCTCGCCAATCGATTCCACGGTACCCGTTTAAGAATTGATTCGCTGAGCAATGCGCCGGTCGACCCCACCGATCTGCCGTACCGGTTGATGAATAATGGATGCGACGTCGATTTGGATCCGTATTCCAAAGTGTCCCGTTGATGCCGATGCCTGCAATCGAGATAAACAACCTGACGAAGGACTATGAAGTCGGATTCTGGCGCAAGCGTAAAGTGCGCGCGCTTGATGGGCTATCGCTTACAGTCGAGCCGGGACAGATCTTTGGCTTCCTGGGAGCGAACGGCGCCGGCAAGACAACGACGCTCAAGCTACTGATGCGCCTAATCTATCCCACGGCCGGCAGCGCGCAGATTCTGGGCAAGGACATCAGCGATACCGCCATGCACGCGCGCATTGGCTATTTGCCTGAGAACCCTTACTTCTATGACTACCTGACGGCGCGCGAGTTTCTGGATTACTGCGGCGAGTTATTCGGTCTGGACCAGAGCACGCGTACCCGGCGCGCTGAGGAACTGCTGACCAGAGTAAATCTCGACTCGAAAAGCTGGAAACGGCAACTGCGAAAGTTTTCGAAAGGGATGCTGCAACGTGTGGGGCTGGCTCAGGCGCTGGTCAACGATCCGGAGATAGTGTTTTTGGACGAGCCGATGAGCGGCCTCGATCCGGTGGGCCGACGCGAAGTCCGCGATCTCATCGCATCGCTGCGCACGCAGGGCAAGACCGTTTTCATGTGCTCGCACATCTTGTCGGACATTGAGGTGCTGTGCGACAGCGTGGCGATACTCAAAGGTGGGCGGCTCGCTCACGCCGGATCGATAAACGAGTTACGCGCTCGCGAAGCTAACCTGATCGAGATCGTGGCCACCGGCGCGGATGCCGCGACGGTTCAGGCACATCTTGGCGCCAAGGCCGAGGTCAGCACGGATGCCAGCGGTTTGCGAATTCAGGTTGAAGATGAAAAGGAAGTCGACGAGGTGATTGCGGCCCTCAGAAAATCAAATGGCAAGCTGGTTTCAGTTCAGCCGGTAAAGCAGTCGCTGGAAGATTTGTTCACCTGATCCTTACTTGAACCTGAATCCCGTTACTTCCATCCAAAGACTCGCTCGATCATCGTCTTCTTTCATGCCCTCAATATTCACGGTGACGAACATAGTCTTGTTTGGTTCAAGCTCGGGCCGCCGGGTGGGAATCACCACCACCGTTCGATCTTTAAGCACTTTTCCTTCACTAGTCAGAACGGCCGCGCGCAGCTCGAGTCCATTGATCGTGCGGCCCGTAAAATTACGCACGGTGGTTTCCAGCGTCATTTGAAAGCCGCCGAGGACGTTCGTGGCCTGACTTGCCTCTGGCTTATCCAATGAAATCTTCGGCCGGTACGCGTCGAAGTCGGGCGAGCCCGCACGAACCGCGCCTTCCAATGTCGTTGGAGCAGTGGGAGCAACGGTGCGGCGCAACAGGAAATAAAAGAAGCCGCCGATTAAAACCGCCGCGGTTATTGCCACAACAATGACAACTGTGCGGCGTGGCTTCTCGTCTGGAATCGCGTTTTGAACGGCCATGGTTTTCTTAGACGCACATGTTAGCGCACCTGTTCCCGATGTCGAAAGTTGCCGTGGCAGACTCTTTCACTGACAATGACCCTTTTGGATTTTCAGCCATCGTACAAATGGACCCAGAGCTAAGCAGTCCCGAACCTTTCGAGCGATATAGTCGCGCTTCGATACTCGCCTTTGTCGCGGTCACGCTGATCTTTGTCTGCGCGAGAGTTTGGCGGCTAACGGCGGCTTGTCTTTGGTTTGATGAGATTTTTTCAGTACACGCCGCTGAGCACAGTTGGTCCGGCCTGGTAAAGTTTGTCGCCGCCGACATCATTCATCCGCCATTCTTCTACGCACTGCTCAAAGTATGGATGGCCATCGGTGGCCAATCTGTCTTGTGGATGCGTCTGCTTCCCGTCCTTTTTGGCGTGGCCGCAATTTTTCCCTTCGCTTTGCTTTGCCGCGAACTCAAGCTGAAGCCCGGCGAAACCAACCTCGCATTGTTATTGATGGCGGTCAGCGGTTTTCAGATCAAATACGCGCAGATATTGCGCATGTACACCCTGTTGCTCTTCCTCAGTTTGTTTTCAATCTGGCTGTTCCTGCGTTTTGTAAGAGCCCAGACAGGATCAAGGCGAGAGTTGTGGGCGCTGACGGCGATCAACCTGCTGCTGGTGTATACGCATTATTACGGTTGGGTGCTGGTCGGGCTCGAATGCCTTATCGTGCTGTTTTCACAACGCCGCGCACTCGTCTCGTTTCTAATCTCTACTGGCGCTTGCGTCCTGGCATACGTCCCGTGGATCTATGAAGTAGCCGCTTTGCGCAAATCGGGCGGCGGACTGGCGCAAAACATCGGATGGATCGATCGGCCGCGCGTGCGTGACGTTGTCGAGTTCTTTGTCGTGTTCAGCAAGCCCTTTCTCTTTACGCAGAGCAATGCAGAGCGTCCATACAAACCACTGACCGCATGGATGGTGCTTGGTCTCATCATCGTTCCGATCGTGGTCGTGTCGTGGCGACTGCTTCTTAACTCGAACACGCGAACCACGGCTTGGCGGTTGTTGACGCTCGCTTTCGCGCCGGTAATTTTCGCAATTATTTTCAGTTGGATCTTCCCTTACCCGATATGGGGAACCCGTCACCTGATCATCAGCGCAGGACCTTTTTTCATCCTCGCTGCGATCGGCATCCTAAGGCTGACGCCGTACTGGCTCAGAATACTGGCCTTGTCACTGCTGGGTTGTTGGATACTTCTGGCAGGTGCGATCGCAGTGCTGCGACCTGCTCCGATCCTTACGTGGTGCTCGTGGGAAGGACTGGTTCAGCAAGCAGCGTCGCGCGGAACCGATCGGGCGATGGAGGTTTATGCCTTTGAAGATTTGGTCGCATATCACCTGTGGTTTGCCGGAACCAGGGTCGGACCCGGAGCGCTTAAAGTAACAGTCGTCAAGAACCTTGATGGTTCGCGCGACGACCCGTTTTTCCTGCCGCGGCAATTTGACGAAATCAAAGTTGCCGGGCCCTCGCAATTAAACGGTGAAAATATCTGGCTGGCATTCCGCGCGCGTCGTTGGGACGAAACACAACCGCCGGTCAGCGTCATGAAATCCATGGGTTATCAGCAGGGAAGAATATTCTCGAGGACCGCGCAAGGTGAGCAATCATTTTTGGTTGAGTTTCGAAAGACAAACCAGTAGCTCCACGTATCAGGATCCGCTGATTTCCCGATAGATGTTCTCAGTCTCACTAATCATCCGGTCCAGAGAGAACTTTTCAGCGACGTCGCGCCGAGCGTTCTCCGCCAGGATTTCCCGTTGCCGAGAATCCGACAACAACCCGCCGAGGGCCTGGGCCAATTTCGTGAAATCACCGATGGGAACCAGGAGTCCGGTACGATCATGCTCGATAACTTCCTCCGCGCCGGGCGTCCTCGTCGCCACCACCGGCACCCCTGAGGCCATTGCTTCCGCGATCGCGAGGCCGAAGGCTTCCGAACGTGAGGCTGAGACAAAGACATCCAGACTGGAAAGAAAGCCCGGGACATCGTCGAGCGTTTCAAACAAGCGAACGCGGCGGTCCAGTTCATGTTCGGCTATAAGCTCTTCGATCTGCTTTCGATTTCTGCCGTCGCTTGAGTTGTCAATACCGGCAATCACGAACTCGATGTTATCGGACTGCTGAGCGAGGATTGCCGCAGCGCGTACAAAATCATCCTGGCCTTTGACCGTCGAGATTTCGCCGAGTATGCCTACGCGCACCGGTCTCCCTGATTCAGATTCCTTTCGCCCCTGAAACCGATTCAGGTCGATACCGTGACGAATAATGGTGATTTGATCTCGATCGAAAATCTGCTGAGCATTGAGGTTATCTGCGACAGCCTTCGAGATTGCAATGACCCGTGCGACGCGGCGCCGGGTTAACTTGTGAACTCTGCTCAGGGGAAAAAGCACATGGCGAGTCAGGACCAGCTTCGCCTCGAGGCTTCCAACTGCCACAGCGGCGAGCGGGTAGTCCCGAGCTGCGTGCGCATGAATAATCTCGATCTGATTTTCCCGCGCCAATTTTCTGAGTTTCCAGGCGCTTGATAGGTCAGCAGCATTGCGAAGCGGCAGGGTAATGATCTTGACTGAGTCAATCTGTGACAGAGGCGCCCTCAGCGGCGAGTCGGGAACCAACGCGACGAAAAGGTCGTGACCTCTTTGCGAGAGACCGCTTGTCAGATCGACCAGGTGTCGCTCGCCACCGCCAAAGCTGCGCGCCGAAGATATTTGCAGGATTCTCAATTCGCTTTGTGCGTCCTCAGCCTTCTGTAGTACAAACCCTGACGTTTCAGAAAATGATCACAGACAGCAAAGAAATGAATGTGCGGTCCCCTTCTCGTTTGTTGGATACTGCCGCGCTCTTCGGCTTCCTGATTTACGCTGCCGCCGCGCCTCACTCGATCGCCGGCTCGTGGGCCGGAATCTCAATAGTAGTTCTGGTTTGGTTGATTCGCACCATCTTAACGCGACGCACCGGACTGAAACGAACGGCCGTGGATCTTCCACTGTGGCTGTTTATCGCCTGGACCGTACTCTCGAGTCTTTTTTCTATCGAGCCGCGCCAAAGCATACCAAAGCTCATCAATGTCGCCACCTTCCTAATGTTCTATCTGGCGCAAGCATTGCTGACGCGGCGCACGGCGGTGCTGGTGGCGAGCCTGATGATTATCTCGGCGGTCGCCGGCGTTTTGTGGGGAGCGGGCGAGTTAGTCATCGGACGCGGCGTAGTCGTGGCCGGGTTAAGCAACGCCAGCCCTCTGCATTTAGAGACGCCGCTGCAAGCAGGCGACGTCGTCTGGCGCGTGAACGGGGAGCGAGTTTCCTCAGCCGCCGAGATCGATACGCTCATCCGATCGACGCCGGCAGGTCAAAGGGCAAGGCTGAGTGTCATCTCGCACGGCGAACACGTTGAGTGGCCCGGTGTAACCGTGACTGATGCCATGCGCGTCGAACCATCGCCTTCCGGCATCACCGGCGGAGGCCGTTCACACAGTTTTCGCGCCTCAGGTTGGACGCGACATTATGAAACATTCGCCGAGGTCATTCAGATCATCGGATCAATGGCGCTGGGCTTCGCCGTGGCGCAGGGGCTATCAGGGGCTAGCGCTAAGGAGAGCCGTAAACTTCTTTCTGCACGCGTGGTCTTGCCGGCGATTGCATTTCTGATTTTGGGGATAGGAATTGCGCTAACAGCGATGCGCACAACTTTGCTGGCCTTCACAATTGGAATGTTTGTAATAGCCTGGAGGATTTCGGCTACCAGGCGGCAGCGACTTGCCTTTGCCGCTCTCGGAATTCTGATCCTCGGAGCGGGCGTGATGGTTGTGTGGCGCACACGCGCACATGGGGCTCTCTCATTATCAGATCCCAGTTCATCATTGCGCGTACAAGTTGCCCAGATTGCCGCTCGCCGCGTGATCCTGCATCCGTTGCTGGGCCACGGCATGGACGCCATGCACGAGCATTGGAACGAGTGGGGATTTCCGGGAAAGGACATGTTGGGCGCCCATTCCACACCCATCCAAATCGCTTTCGACCGGGGTCTGCCTGCGTTGGGTTTGTGGCTTTGGCTGATGTACGTCTTCTGGCGGCTCGCTTCCAGAACTGAGATGAAAACGCGCGGCGAATCAGCGACGATTCATGGCCTCGCTCTGGGCGCGATGGGCGGGCTCGCCGGCTTTCTGATGAGCTCGCTGGTCAACTATAACTTCGGCGATTCCGAAGTGGCGCTGTTGTTCTGGTGGATGATGGGAGCGCTGGTGGTGATCAGCAACGGAACGGCTCGACCGATTGAGAAACAAAGCTGAGAGAGACGCCTCACAGCTTGCCTGCGCTCAACTGATACTTTCCCTTGTGTCGCGCAAAAAACTTGTCGAGATAGGCGACCGCGTCCGGCGGCGTCATGTTATGAAGCAATTCCATGTCGCGATTGAGCGGAAACTTCTTCAACCGATCGGGACGTTCCAGATAGCCGTGCCGGTAAGCGGTCATGGCGTCGACATGACGCGCGCCCCGCAGCTCGCGCGGAGCGAGGAACGCATTGTTGTATTCGAGATCGATCAGCGCATATTCATGACGAATACACAGCTGTTCCAAACTCGCCAAACTGTGTCCGTAGAAATGATGCTGGAGTACGAAGGCCGGGTCATAGCTGACGACGAACTCGATCGGCGGCGGAATCTTCTCGTTAATCTCGGAAACGATGATTCGCGGGCGAAAGTGGTTCAGTAAGGAATCCAGCACCCAGTAATCGTACGAATCGATATCAAGACTGAGCACCTCAAATTCCTTCGGCGTCTCGTACGCTTCGAGCAAAGCGATGACGTTCGACGGCGTGACGCGGCAACGGCTGGCGAACACCTCTTCGAATCCGCGGTAGTTACGAGCCAGCTTTGAGACGCGATCACTATCCGAGTCCACTACCAGCCCGCGCCAACCGCTTTCATACAGGGCATGCGTATTCGAATGGCGTACGCCATCTCCGGCGCCGAGGTCGACGGCAGTGTGCCGGCCTTTTGCGGGAAGGAATTTCTCGATGTAGGCGGCCAGGATTTTCTCTTCATCAAAATTCGAATAGCCCACACGGCGAAGCCGGCGTAAGGATGCGGGGACTGAAGCGGCCAGGACAGCGGCCACGAGCAAACTCATAGGCGAGCAAAATAGCGTAATCGGTATTACAGTACAAACCGCAACGCCCCGCGAAGCTACACTGATTCCAAGGCGGCTTCAGCCGGCGCAGACAACGGTGCGTCCCCCCAACGTGAATCTCTGACCCGGTCGCTACCGCTCCCGGTTCTGTCTTCGCTCTCAACGCGAATCTTGACGGGAGCCTAATTAACTATCTGGAAATCCATCCACTGGGTTGTCGTGCGGTTTTTCTTTCCGGCCAGCAGATCCGTCACCACCACCTGAAGAATGTACTCGCCCGGTACCATCTCACCGCCAAGCTGAATCGCGCCTGAGGCCGCCAGCCGTTTCATATCAGTTTGGTCGTCAATGCTGTAGGGATTCTCTCTGCCGGTGAAGACCTCTTTGCCGTCGCGAAACAGCCGCACTTGCGTGACCAACTGCGGACGCGCGGTGGCCTTGTCCGGTCGCGCATTGTAGATGAAGAAAGCATAGGTCAACACCATGCCACGCTTGAACCGGCGCACGCCAGCACTCGCTTCAGCACTGCCCGATTCCACGCCCTCATTTTCTCCGGGCGCCTTGGCTGTGGCCGACGTTTGGTTACGCTCATCTCCGCGCAGCACGATTCCTGACAACGCTAACCGGTTCTTCTTGAGGTCGGGAGCTTCGATGAACTGACTGGCTGACCCGATCCGTTCCGTGGTTGTATCCCGCAGTGCTACGCGTAACTGATAGGCGCCCGCCTTCTTGATGGGAACGGTGACATAGTAGACGAGACCTTCCCGAAGCGTCCGCTTGTAGTCGGCATCCGACATTTGCAGCGTGTAGGTCTTGCCGAGTTGATCGATGGGAACGCCGCTATCACCGAAGGTGATCGCCAAAACGTCAAAGACACTTTTGTGGAATCCACCGGGTTCATCGGTAAAAGTGAGATCGCGTGGATCGATTTGCAGGATCGAGCGCATGAACGAGCCAATGTTGGCATCGTTAGCGAACAGCGATGTCAGTTGCAGGTGCACGCCGGAAGCGCCAAAGGGCGAGGTTAACGCATGGACCATCTGCTGAACCATGGTGCGCGGCTTGGCACTGGCTTCATCGGTCACGCCATAAAAGCCATTGCGCATGCGTACGTTGAATTTTCCCGGGCGCTTGATCTTCAACGAAAGGTGATGAAAAAGCCGCCGTGCCGACCTGTTACTAAAGGTCTCTTCGGAGGGGCGATAACCGATCAGGTAATAACCTTTCTGGTCCTCAATGACGCGGCGAATTCCTCGGCTCAGATCATTACTGTTCTTGATCGCGAGCCCGCCGGTCTGCTTGGCCAGAGAGTCCAATCCTTCCTGTGTCTCAAAGACCTTGGTGCTTCGATCGCTCAAGACCTGGCCTATCTGTGAACTACTCATCCCAGACGTGTCGTCCTGGGCCGTGAACCCGAGGGGCTGCAGGCCCATCGCGTTGATTGTGTAAATGACCACCGAAGCCCGGCCGGCTTCATCGACAAGTCGCTGCAGCCTCTCCTTTGTGCGCAAGGTGCGGGTTGGGTCATCAAGGCTGGAAATTCGGAAGCCCTCAGATATCAGAAGCACAGACTTACGCCCCGGCAATTCTTTCAGCCCACGCACCACGTACGAAACGGATCCCAACGTGCCCACCGCATACATGTCGTCACGAAATTGGTTGAGGTTCTCGACCGCCTCGCTATCCATTTCCTCTTCTTTGCTGGTGAGCGCATTGAGCGGAGCAATCGGAGTAAGGCCCGACCGGCCGGTGGAAACGTATTTGAGCCGTTCAATGGCGGCGTAAAGCTGGCGTTTGTCTGCGGTGAATTGTTGCAACGCGCCGACGCCGCCGCTGGTGCGAAAGACGGCGACCAAATCGCCCGGCTGCATCTGTTCGTCGACAAACTTTTTCAGCGCGCGCCGCACGTAGTAAGTACTTTCGAACGATAGGCCCAAATCGTCGACTACCACGGCAATCGTGCGGCGAACATCCTCAGGCTTTAACTGAGACGGAGGCAGCGGCACCGGCGCGGCATTCTTGTCGCGGGGTGTTGGCGCCGGCGTTTCGGTTTTCGCAGTGTCGAGCAGGTTAAAAGAGAAATTCGTAATCTTCTGCTCCCGGCCGTCTTCATATATCTCGACTTCCTCAGGCTTGAGATCCGTGACCGGGCTTCCATTCTTGTCGGTAACAACTGCATCCACCTGGACCAGGTTGGTGGTGATGCGGACCACCTCATCGCTCTCGGGCTGCTGTTGAGTTGGAGCCGGAGACGGTGTGGGCGTGGGGCGCGGCTGCTGCGCGGGCACCGATCCTACAAGCTGAGTAGTCAGCAAAATAATAAAGGCGAGTCTTTTCATCATGAGTTTTGTTAATAGTCTGAGCTGATATTCACTGGGGACTGGGGAGTACTTATGCTGCCACAATTTTTTCGTAAAAGTCGATGTACTGGGGAATGATTTTGTGAGTGCTATAACGATCGATCGCTGATGCCCGTGCCTTCTTTGCCGTGGCGCGCCGGAATTTAGGATCGGTTAAGAGCCTGACTGCATCGCCGGCCATCTTATCCACGTCACCGACTGCGCTGAGAAATCCTGTTTCGTTATCGTCGACCACTTCGGGCAGACCGCCGACCCGGGAAGCGACCACCGGAACTTCGCAAGCCATGGCTTCCAACGCGGCGAGGCCGAACGACTCCTGCTCAGACGGCAACAGCAAAATATCCGACGCGCACAGGTAATCGACGATGCGCGGTTGCTTGCCAACGAAGGTGCAATAGTCGCTAACCCCAAGACAGCGCGCGCGATGAACACAATTCGTTCGCTCGCTGCCATCCCCGACCATAACCAATCGCGCTTTTGTCTGCTTCAACACTCGCGCCAGAATTTCTATGCAATCGACAGGTCGTTTGACCGGCCGAAAGTTTGAAACATGCACCATCACGGGCGCGCCATCCGGCGAAAGCTCCTGACGCAGGTCACACTCTATTTTCGGTTTGTAGTCATTAGGGCAAACGAAGTTCGGGATGACCTCAATTCGATCGAATTGAAAATGTTCGATGGTGGACTGCTTCAGATAGTTTGAGACCGCAGTCACGCCGTCCGATTGTTCGAGTGCGTAGCGAGTAATCGGCAAATACGATCGATCGGCGCCCACCAGAGTTATGTCGGTTCCGTGCAGGGTGGTAATTACCGGCAGCCGGCGATGTGACTTAATCGATTCACGCGCCAGGATTGCGCTGATTGAGTGCGGAATCGCGTAATGCACGTGCAGCAAATCGAGGTTCTCAGTATCCGCCACAGTCGCCATTTTGGTGGCCAGCGCGAGCGTGTAAGGCTGATGCTCAAACAGCGGATAGGACATCATCTCGACTTCGTGAAACCGCACGCGCTCGCTGACTTCGGTCAAACGCGTGGGCAGTGCCGACGAAATGAAGTGCACTGTGTGCCCGCGCTCGGCGAGCTCTTTCCCCAGCTCTGAGCCGACGATGCCACTACCGCCGTATGTTGGATAGACCGTGATGCCGATGTTCATCTGACAGAGCGTACTTTGAACTTCGTACTTTGTTCTTGGAACCTCTTTCCTGGTTGCCCAAGAATACAAAGTTCAAAGCACGAAGTACAAAGCGCAAACAAGAGAGGCAGGCGACCCTCGCAATCGCCTGCCTCGTCTCAACTTGTCTTACCTTTCGAGAAAAAGGGGGCAAGTGAGGCCGCCGAGTATAGTCCCAGTGCCCGTAGGCTGCAAGAGATTTCGAACAAGTTTAAGGCCTCTGAGAATTGAACGGTTCCCTGTTTTGCCTTTGCGCCTTTTGTACTTCTTTGCGACTTTGCGAGAAATCGATTATCCACATTAGTTTTCGCGCAAAGGCGCAAAGCGAAAACCGAAGCCGTAAAGGAAGAAATAACAATTCTATGGGAGAACTGGCCCAATTAGCGGAGTTAGCCAGTCAACGCTATAATACGAACGAAACTTAAGCGAGGAATTAGCGCCGATCGACTCAGAGAAAAGCATCGGCAACAGAAGCAATGCCAAAAATTAGCGATATTCAGGAAACTCCGAATCCCAACGCGGTGAAATTCATCCTGCGCGAACCATTGACCAATGGTGTCGCGCGGCAGTTCACCACGTCTGACGAAGCGCAGGGTGACCCTCTGGCCAAGTCCTTATTTGACGTCGGCAACGTCGTATCCACTTTTTTCATGGACAACATGGTTACGGTTGAGAAAGAAGACGCGGCTGATTGGGACGACCTTTTGCCGGCGCTCGCCGTGCCGATTCGCGCGGCCGAGTCTGTGGCGGCTACTGCTCCGAACGGAGCGGCCGCGGTGGGCGGCGCGATTGCCGCCGTAACCAGTGACGACCCGCGCCTGCTGCGAATCAACGAAATACTGGACGAGAAAGTCCGCCCGTATCTCATGGGCGACGGCGGCTACATCGAAGTCATTGACCTGAAGGACCACACCCTCAGCATTCGTTACCAGGGCGCCTGTGGCAGTTGCCCGAGTTCACTCAGCGGCACGCTGATGGCGATCGAAGGCATGCTGAAACAGGAAGTGGATCCCGAAATGGAAGTGGTCCCGGTCTAACCCGAACTCGTTTTTGGAACTCCCGACGGTTCTCACGCGTGTCAACGATTGCCACTCGATCTGTCCACTGATCTATCCGGAGGAATTCAACGAATGCGCCGTCTTTCACTGCTCTTTCTGCTTGGCCTGTTTCTACCTGCCAGCGCGCTGGGCCAACCCACCGATGTAAAAAAGACCGCGGCTGTCGTGGACAGCAAAGTAAAGGCTGAGAAGGATCCGGAAGCCGAACGCATCATCCGCGAACGCCGCGACAGCGCCCGGTCCCTCTTGATCTCTCTAGCGGCGGATGCCGCCACCTATACCGACCTCAGGTTGCGGGCACGAACAATGTCCCGAATCGCCGACGCACTTTGGGACGCGGATCCGGAAAGAGCTCGCATGATGTTCCGCAAGGCGTGGGATGCCGCCGAGCAAATGGACGCAGTGAGCCGGCGCGTCACACTGGAAGAGATAAAGAGTGAGCAGGCCAAGAGTGGCTCGGCAGTCGCCGCCAACCGCAACAGCATCCGCCAAGAAGTACTGCGACTGGTGGCGCGACGCGATCGCAAACTTGGCGAGGAATTCCTGGCGAAGCTCACGGCTGCAAAAGAGCAGGAAGCTACCGAAGCGGCCGACAGGAATCGTTCTGGTCTGTTCGACACTCCCGAGGCGATTACCCAACGGTTAAATCTTGCGCGACAACTACTGGGCACTGATGTCGAACGGGCGATCCAGTTTGCGGATCCGGCTCTCACTACGTTGACTCAAGACTCAATCGATTTCTTGTCGTATCTGCGCGATAAGGACGCTAACGCAGCTGACCAAAGATATGCGGCGTTACTGGGCCGGACTGCCGGCAACATGCAATCGGACGCCAATAGCGTGTCTTTGCTGTCGTCTTATCTGTTCACTCCGCACATCTATGTCGCTTTCACCACTGATGGCGGTGCAAACACTTCATCGACAGGACGTCCCAGCCCGGCGCCTGACGTCGCGCCGGAATTGCGCGCAGCATTCTTTCGCGCCGCGACTGACATTTTGCTGCGGCCGCTGGCCGCGCCAGGCCAGGACCAAACGTCCACCGGCGTCGTTGGCAAGTATTTAATGCTAAAGCGTCTGCTGCCGTTGTTCGAACTGTATGCCCCCAGAGAAATGACCGAATCGGTGCGCGCGCACATGGACGCGCTCGCGAATGCCGTAGCTGACGACGTGCGCCAAAAGGACGACTACGCGTTACGCGAAGGAATTCGTCCGAGGGAAAAAACCGAAGATCAGGAAAAGTCGTTGCTCGATCGAATTGAGCGCGCCAAGACTGCCGAGGAGCGGGACCAACTTTACGGCGAGCTCGCGCGCATCTTGAGCGAGGCCGGCGACGTCCGCGCACGCGATTTTGCCGACAAAATCTCTGACAGCGAAGTTCGCAAAATGACGCGCGCTTTCATCGACGCCACCCTCCTACTTAATGCCGTTGACAAGAAAGACGCCGATCGAGCCATCGAGTTATTGCGGACCGGCGAGCTAACCCTCATTCAGAAGACATGGGGTCTGGCACAGGCGGCGAGATTACTGGCAAAGACCGATGCCGAGAGGGCCCGAGCTTTACTCGAGCAGGCTGACACTGAGGCGCGCCGGATCGAACCTTCAAACGCTGATCGCGCCCGTGGACTGTTAGCCGTCGCCAATACCTATCTTGAAATCGATCAACAGAAAGCGTGGGATGAAACCGACGATGCGATTAAGGCCGCGAACTCCGCAGAAGGCTTCACCGGCGAGGATGGCATGCTTCGGATCTCGTTGTTTACCAAAGGCAGCAGCTCGATTAGATCGGGTTCGGCGCGGGAGTTTGATTTGGCGCCTACGTTCTCGCGATTAGCGGCTGAGGACTACAACCGGACTATCGAGCTGGCACGTTTGTTTGAGCGCCAGGCGCCTCGCGCCAGCGCGACCATCGCCATTGCCAGAGCGGTGTTGGAAGAAAAGAAGAAGTGAAGGTTGTCAGTTGTCAGTTGTCAATTGGTGAACGACGACAACTGACCACTGACGACTGGCAACTGACATTCAGGAATAGATATTCATTGGTCGCGTCAACAACGCAATCGGGTCGTCCACATTCAAGGCCTCGCGCACATAGAACGGCTCACCGGCCGCCACGCCAATCAACGATCCGTAGTAGCGCATTCGCCATTCAATCTGCTGGAGAAATCCCTGCTCGCTGATGCGAGTGGCCGGTTCCTTTGATTCAGCGCTGAAGAACTGGGAAGCATATGCGCGAATCGCGTTCATTTTCGCTTCCGCAAAATCCGAAACATCCACGATGAACGACGGAATGACCAGCCTTGAGTAAACGGCGTGGGCCAGGGCGGGCACTTTAATCGCGGCCAATCTACTTTCTTCATCATAGCGGCGCATCGATGCCAGTCGGGCTGCTTCGCGCACAATTCCGCAAGTGGCGGCATGATCGGGATGCGGGTCATCCCAGTGTGAAGTGAAAACAACTTTCGGTTGATACTTTCGGAAAACCCGCACCAGCGCCTGCCGGCTTTCATCGTTGGCGGTAATCCGGGCATCGGGCAGCCCGAGATTCAATCTGGCCGACAATCCCATCAAGGTGGCCGCATCCAAGGCTTCTTTGGCGCGAATCTCCGGCGTTCCGCGTGTCCCCATCTCGCCGCTGGTCATGTCGACGACGCCCGTGCGATG
>DATENS010000223.1:0-8219 GCA_035274925.1 Pyrinomonadaceae bacterium
CTGCGAAGACTCGCGTCTGGCCACATGTTGTTTGAGCTCACGCCTTCACGTGCTCGAGAGTGGGATCGCTTCGAAGCGCGAAATATTGGTCTTGCACTGCAGCGTCGCATAGCGCGCGAGTTTGGCGGCGATGCCGAGAGAATGCGCGCAAGCTCCGTAGAGTTCCTGCGCCGTACGCTCGGAATAGGAAGGCAACACGAAAATGAAGGGAAGGAAAAATCCTCCGGAGACCTCGCGCTCGTGTTGGCGATGATTCCGGACATTAACCGATGGAACGCGGCCGAAAAGGCGCTGGCCGCGCGTGTCCTCTCTGCAAAGAATGGGGCCGACGAGGCCACGTACCTCAAACAAATGCAAAAGCACGCATCGCTGCGTGCTTCGCTAATTCGATTCGGTTCGAAGTCCTCTTAAATCGCCGACACGTCCATGGCGCGGTTAAAGTCCCGGTACAGTTCGTTGTAATGACGCATGGAAACTTCGAGCGCTTCAGGCAGGCGCTCGATGTCGGCAGGATTAACCACCAGATTCGCGTTGTGCAGAAAAGCCGCGTGTAAATCCATCGTCCGCGCGCCGGCCGTCATATAAACCAGGAACAACCGCCGCCGTTCCGAAGGCCGCATCAACTTTAATTCGCGCGTGATGAAAGCAAACCCCTGTTCGACCGGGTCGAAATTTGACTCGAGAATGAGGACATCCATGCGATCTTCACGCATGCGGCCCAGCGCTTCTTCCGTGCTTTCGGCCACGAAGACCTCATGATCCTGCGACGCGAGACCCCTGGCGATCGCCTCGCGGTGTTCCGGACCTGTACAGACCAGCGCTTTACGGCGATCCCAGATCGGTCTTTTTTCGGGAGCCATTTTTGTTGCGCTTAACTCACTCTGCCGCAATGCCGCGGCCAGGAGCTTGGCCACGTCCGACGCATTCATTACATCGCCCTGGCTTGAAGATTCACCAGTCTGCTTTTCCGCCGCCTTGAACGGAGCAGCCACTACCGGACGCTGAAAAGGAGACACTTTTGGAGAAGGTGGCGTCATATCCGCCGGCAACGCCGTCGCGGTTTCCTCTTCGCTTCCCGCGGGCGGTCTGACATCGATTCCGGCCTGACACTTCGGACAGCGGACCTTGAAGGTCTGCGACGGGATCTTACTTTCGTCGAGTTGTAATCGAGCTTCGCAGCTTGTGCAGATAACCAGCATGATTGTGATCTTGGGTTCGGCTGAAGTTTTTCGTGGGAACTAGTCGGTAAGGCTGAAAGCCGGCGGCATTTGCGATGTGCGGCTGGCAATTACGTCTTCGGATTGCGTGCGGATGAAGTCATCTGACGAAGTCAGTCCTTTCAACGCCAGCAACAGGTTGTTCTGGTTGGTCGCAAAGGCGAGGCCGTCTTCAATGGTGATGGCTTCTTTTTCGATCATGTCTTTGATGACCGAATCAAAGTCCTGCATACCCTCCAACCTTCCGTCACGCATCGCGTCAAGCAGAGACTTTCCTTCGGTCTCACCATGTTCGATGTACTCGCGCGTGCGCGGGGTCGAGCGCAGAATCTCGACAGCGGCAAGCCGGCCGCGAAAGTCGGACCGTGGAATCAACCGCTGCGAAATAATGTAACGAAACGTCTGGGCCAACCGCGTGCGAATCACCGGTTCTTCATTCTTGGGATAAAGCCCGATGATACGATCGATCGTTTTCGACGCATCGATGGTGTGCAGCGTGGAAAGCACGAGGTGGCCCGTCTCAGCCGCCTCTAAAGCAATTTCCGTCGTTTCGTAGTCACGCATTTCTCCGATCAGGATTACCTTCGGAGCCTGTCGCAGCGCGGCTCTGAGAGCCGAGGGAAAGTCCTTGGTATCGTGGCCAACTTCACGTTGATTGATCGTTGAATTCTTGTGCGTGTGGAGATACTCGATCGGATCTTCAATCGCCACCACGTGATAATGCTTGGTTTCGTTGATGACGTCGATGACTGCGGCGAGGGTCGAGCTTTTGCCTGAGCCGGTGGGTCCAGTGATCAGCACCAGCCCGTTTCTCAGCTCGGCGATTTCAGTGAGTTGCGAAGGCAGGTGCAGCGAACTGAGGGTCGGAATGTCCGTGGGAATGACGCGCATCACAATGGAATAAACCCCGCGCTGCTGAAAAATGTTACAGCGAAAGCGGGCGCGTGACGGCAGCGAGTAACTCAAATCGGCCGTGCCGGTTCTGACCAAACGCTCGGCTGCTTCCGCATTCTCCTGCAGCAGCGTCATGGCAATGATCTCAGTCTGATAAGGAGTAAGCTTCTGCAAGCCCAACGGCTGGACCGGGGTGAGCTTGCCATTGATTTCGACCTGGGGCAGTTGGCCGACCGAGAAGTTCAAGTCGCTGATCTTGTCAGAGACCAGCAACATGCGTTCGATTATGGGCGGCAAATCAAAGAAGCTCATGCCGTGAGATTTCTCCAGACTAGTTGTTATGCGACCGATAGAACCAAGTTTGCGGTTGAGGCGAGGAAGTCGAGTTAACCGCGGTGTTAGCGGCGCATCCATTCTCGCTGATGGCCACGGGAAAACGCAAGTAAAAAATGTTGAAACCTTCTGTCTTGAGCTTATTCAGAGGGGATTTCGAGCATTCGCCGCATGTTTGCCGCGATTTTCGCGCGGTTTGAAAGCAATGCGGCGATAAGGGCGATGGAGTCGGCACCGGCCGCAAAGACGTCCGGGGCTGTTGCCTCAGTGATTCCCCCGATGGCTACAAGCGGAATCTTGCCGAGGATGGTTCGCGCGGATCGCAGCCCTTCAAGGCCGGCAATAGGTTCGTGGTCCTGCTTTGTTCCCGTTTCAAAAATCGGGCCGAACGCCACATAGTCGACCGGGAGCGTGGCAGCGATCTTCACTTGCTCGAGGTTATGAGTAGAGACGCCGATGATCACGTCGCCACCCAGAATCTGTCGCGCAATCTGCGCCGGGAGATCCGACTGTCCTACGTGCACACCATTCGCGCCGGCTGCTAACGCGATATCGACACGATCATTGATGATCACTTGCACCGCGTTACGTCGAGCCAGGGTCAAGGCTGCCTCGGCCTCCCGCAGAAAATCTTTTGGCGCACTCACCTTGTCGCGGAGTTGAATGAACCTGGCGCCGCCATCAATCAGGCGGGCCACCTGGTCGGCATGCGAGAGTCCCGACACACCGACATCAGTTATGGGATAGATTTTTGGAAGGTTGAATATCAATCTGTTTGCTATCATCCATCACCATGGATAAATCGCAAACCGGCGTGAACCAGAAGTCTGGCAATGATCAGCCGGCCAAGAGCGAGGATCAAACCGATCCGTCATCCGGAGGCTACTATTACGATGACACGACCGGTTATGAAATCTACGATGACCGCGAGGATCAGAGCGATGAGGAAGAGGATCGCTCGGATTCCTGAGACGCGCGATTTTTCGTTAAGAGGCTGGTGGCGTTAAGGCGCCGGTTTGCCGCAAAGCTTCGTAAAGGACAATGGCCACCGCATTGGCGAGATTCAGGCTGCGCACTTTCGGATTCAACATCGGGATCGTTACACAACTCTCCCAGTTATCGTGCAGGAGATCTTCGGGCAACCCTTTGGTCTCTCGACCAAAGACGAGACAATCGTCGTGACGGAATTTCCAATCAACGTATGGCTGCCGAGCCTTGGTGGTGAAGTAGACGAACCGCGCTTCAGGTAATTCAGCACGAAGGGCAGCGAGATCTCGATGACGATGAAGCGTGACCTCCGGCCAGTAATCCAAACCGGCCCGGCGCACCGCACGTTCATCCAGACGAAAACCAGCGACCCCTACAATGTGCAGCGGCGTATTAGCGGCGGCGCACAAACGTGCGATATTCCCTGTATTTTGCGGGATTTCCGGCTCTACTAGGGCGACGGCGGGCATGAGGCTTACTTGATTCTTTCGTAGTCATCCTGAAGACGAACGATGTCATCTTCGCCGAGATAGTCACCCAATTGGACTTCGATGATGGCGAGCGGTTCGGGGCCGCTGTTTCCAATGCGGTGGTTTGTCTCTGGCGGAATATGGATATGTTCGCCGCGTTGTAAACGTATTTCCTCGTCGCCACGAACTACATCTGCGACCCCGCTGACAACCACCCAGTGCTCGCCGCGCTGCGCATGACGCTGCAGGCTGAGTCTCGCGCCCGGCTTCACTTCGAGAACTTTTACTTTGAAGCCCGGTCGTTCTTCCAGCACTTCGTAACGGCCCCAGGGCCTTTCATCAGATTCGCGCATGCCACGCAATCCTTTCGCTGACAATCTGCCAATCTAAGTTAGTTGAGGACGAGCGGCAAAGCAACGGAATAGGGTGCGGACAAAATAATAGGAACGGCGGTGCTAAGCATTCGCCGTTCCTTTTTCCAAGGGCCTTCAAGGCCTCATAGGATGTGCGCCACTTGAACGTGGTCGATGTTGTTTCCTGAGTGAACGAACTATCTCTTCTTGGCGGCCTTTTTCTTGCCACCCTTTTTAGCCTTTTTAGCGGCCTTCTTCTTAGTTGCCATATTGTCGTTTCTCCTTCTTAGTTTTCAGGTTGTGACCACAAGATACTGTGTTGCTTTAGCTCTTGTGGTCTAGAGAAAACGGCGCACAACATCTTGCTATATAAACTTAATTCCGATGCTTGTCAACAATTTATTACTGGCGACGTGAAATATTTTCACACCTGGTTGTGCGAGACGTAAGCGTGATCGTCGAAAGTTTACGCAAGCGATCGATCAAAGAAGCTTCACACCGAAGCGATCGGGCAGCGATGAAGCAGTGTGGTTTTGAGATCAGTGAGGAACAACGATCGGCATGTTGATCGATGTACCAGTCGTTAACGGAAGATCGGAGTGAAGATCCAATAGTCGTGTCGATCGATGCCGTAGTAAGTAATTACCGCGTTGCGTTGACTGCGGCTGCTGACGCCGATGAAGGGTCCCGAAGTGCTCGCTGAGCTGTCTTCTCCTCCCGGCGCGGTACGTTCGGATTCAGTATTCACACTACTTGTTACTCGTGGAATCAACGTCGCCAGTCCGGCGAAATCCTGACGCGGCACCGGGGGCACTCCGCCCGCGTAAACCGTCAAAGACTCAATAAAACGGCCGAAATCCGTCGATGTGGGACTAACCAGTTTCCACTCGCCGTCCTCAGACAGCGGGTCACGGGCCGCTTCAGATCTCAGGATTTGCAGTTTCTTGGTACCCCGAGGAATTCCTTCGAGCAATTGATCTATAGAGGTGGGGAGTGAATTGGTGCCTTGCGATCCGCGGTACCGGTAATAAGAACGAATCGCATCGGCGACCTGCTCGCCGCGGAAAATTGCTTCCTTTTCGCGATCGCGCTGCGCCTGTTGTCTCACAGTAGGAACTGCAGCTATCGCGAACAAGGCGAGAACCGACATCATCGCGAGCATCGCAACGAGGGCATAGCCTCGTTCGCAGTCGTGAGGCGAGCGACGACGTTCTAGGGATGAAATCTGAATTTGAAAAATGGCCATGCTGCTTTGAAGTTCCTACGGATCGTCGTCAACCGAATTCCGGCGGGTCGCCGGCCGCCCCGGGGTGCCCACGCCCTCGGTAAAAGTAATCGTGTGCTTGATCTTAAGACTGGTATCCACCAGCACGACTTCCTTCTCTGAAATGCTGTTCACCCGAAAACGTCCGCCGACGACGTCGCCACGTTGCACGTTGACCAGGTCTTTGCTGCTCTTGTCCTGCAAGACCGCCCAATCGTTGAAGCGCGGTTTTCCAATCAGACCGACATAATTGTAGTTCGGCACCGGCGGGGCCGTAACATTCAGATTTACGCTGTTCGAATAGAGCGAACCGCTCGCATTCCGCAAGACGATTTGGCGCAAGCCTGGATTTGCGATCACGTCAGCAGGCACAGTGGTCGCAAGTTGTTGCCCGCTGACAAAACGGGTCTGCATCATGCGGCCGTCGATGACTATATTCACGCCCGGCTCAAATTTATCTCCCATGACCTGCAAACTAAAATCGCCCGTGCGCGCGTAAACACTTTGGGGCGACACGGAAGTGGCGCTTAGCGGTGGCGTGGGTATAGGTGACGGGCTGGGGGGCGGCTTCGGCGTCGGTATCGGCGCCACATAGAAAGCAAAAATGTTTCGATTCGCTTCCGGCACGGCCGGAATACCCGGGTGGTAACTAATGGGTTGAAACGAAGCCGCGGAATCGTCGATGAGATCGGTCGGAGTTTCTCTGGGTCGTGGCGTAGGTGTCGCGGTGGCGATCGCGCGATTCGTCGCCGGCTTGGATGAACCGCCTAAGAAGAGATATGCCAGCACGATAATCGCGACCAGTCCCAGCACGGCCGCGACGATCATTTTCTTCTTTTCGTTCGGATTCTTGGGATCAAAAAGCTGCATACTTCATCACACGCTGTTTTGATTCGTAAACGAGTTATGGCGCGTTGGCCGTAGCGCCACGCTGAAAATAAGTCGCCATCTCCAGGCGCAGGCTGACCAGCGTGCTTCGCCCGCCGGCCACCGAGCCTGGGTCAGATCCCGGTCGCGCAGCCGGTAAGTCCGTAACGCCCGATTGCGTCACACCTTCGAGTTCCACTCCATTAATAATCAAAAATTGCCGGCTGCTCTCGATGTCACGGACGAAATGCCTGACACGCTGATATGGCCCCTCGACGGTAACGCTGACTGCGATGCCCGGATAGATCGATTGCCACTTGGTCACACTTTGTCGCTCAGCGGTGGCCGTGGGCCGGACCTGCGTCTTTGTTCCCAGAGGTTCGAGCGGGGTGTAGCTGGGACCCGCAGTGTTGCGCAATCCATTGCTCTTAATCAGATTGTTCAGTGTGCTGTAAAGCGACATGCGACCTGACTCGGCTCCCGGGAGCCAGGTGTTTTCGAACTCATCCATGCTGGAATTGATCTTGTCCACCTCCTCGCGCACGGTGGTGGTGGTATCAAGATTCGACTGAGAAGCACGAACCTGTCCCTGCAAACGATCGCGTTCGAGAAGCAATGCTGCCCGTCGCGAATTTGCCGGCAGATAAAAATAGAAGTACGCAAAGATTGTGATAAAGGCGATCAAGGCCGCGCCCGCCAGCCCAATCAACTCAGGCAAGCCAATTACGTTGAGGACCGGCGCGCGCCTGATTTGGGCCATGCTGATCGAGCTTCGCCGGCTGGAAGCCAACGCCGGGCCGGGCATGGGGTGCTCCTGACTCATCGAGTTTTGGCTCCTTCAGTCGCCGTGTCTACCGGCCGGCCGCTTTGTGCCGGCTCCATCGGCGCACCGGCGCGAGGCGTATAACGAACGTTCATTTCGTATTCTTCACCGCCACCTTCTTTGCCTCGCTGCAGGTTCTGAGAAGTTATCTCTGCGTGGAAAATTCCTTGCCGCTCCATCTCGGCAATCATGTCGGTGACCGTCGTTGCGCTCTTGCTGGCCACGACCAGTTCGAGATTCGCCACGGTGCGACCGTCCTGAGTGCCAACCTCTTTCACCGCGATCCGGGTCACGCGCACAGAACCCGGTAAAGCATTTTCCAGATCCGAGAACAATCGCGCCCAGGAAAACCGCTTGCGGTCGACAAGCAAGTGCGCGGATTTTAACGACCGCTGCTGTTCAGGGGTCAGGGCAGTTTTGATTTCGTTTGCCCGTTGAAGCAGGGCATCAGCATCCGCTCGCAGCTTGGTTACATC
This sequence comes from Pyrinomonadaceae bacterium, assembly GCA_035274925.1. Lineage (GTDB taxonomy): Bacteria > Acidobacteriota > Blastocatellia > Pyrinomonadales > Pyrinomonadaceae > UBA11740. The sequence goes on from DATENS010000223.1 coordinate 7,685, forward strand.
GCGCGACGCTGCCTGTGCGCTCGCATTGGTGTCAAACGTCCATTTTGCGATGAAAACCAGCGCAATAATCGAAAAAAGCGTGACGATGGCTGTCACCGTCCATGGCAGCATGCGATTGCGAAAAGGATTGCTGGAGAGATTGCTTTTAGTGATCACGACTCTGTTTTACCAACTTCAGTTAAGAGGATACACGCCGCTCGCAAACCAGCGCAACGCTGGTCACGAGCAGATATGTACACGCTGAAGTGGGGCAGTAAGTTTCGGGAAGAAAGCCAGGAGTCGGCAGAACCTAAGCGCTCGCCGACATTTGGTGCCGATCAAGCTTTAGATACAGGCCGCGGCGGGTCAGGCCGAGCTCGCGCGCGGCGCGCGAGATATTTCCATTGTGCTTGCGCAACGCCTCGGCAATCATGCGCCGCTCAACTTCCGCCAGCGCATCCGCCAGAGTGACGTTTTGCAACGGAACAGTCACTGAGGCCCCGTCCGCGGTCGAGCCGAAGGGCGCGACGCCCGCGGGCGGTGTAGCCGGCGCCGA
>DATENS010000224.1:0-2822 GCA_035274925.1 Pyrinomonadaceae bacterium
CGTGAGCGGCGCTCGCGCCCTCATCGAGGCGATACAGATCGATGTGATAAAGCAACAGACGTCCCTGATGCGGATTCACCAGCGTGAAAGAAGGGCTGGTTACGTCTTCTTCGTCGAGGCCAAGCGCGTGCGCAATGCCCTTCACCAGCACGGTCTTGCCTGCGCCCAGCGAGCCGTTCAGCAAAAGGACTTCACCACCGCGAAGCTCACCGCCAATCCGCTTACCGAGATCAAAAGTGTCCTTCTCGCTTTGCGAGATCGTTGTGCCAATTGGAACTGTCATTAGCGGCGTCATGCCAAAGACTACTTAGATTGTCCCCCGGGTAACTCACCTGCCGGATCGAGTGAAAGAAAAACCTCACTGAGGTGATTGCGAATGTCCGATGCCGTCATGGCTCGCATTCCCAGGTCTCGCGCGGCAAAGTCACCGGCCAGCCCTCCCACGAAAAGGGCGGCAATCACGGCATCCAGCGCATTTGCTTGCGCTAGCAAAGTCCCGCGCGCCTGCGCCAGAAAGCCGGCAATGATCCCGGTCAAGGTGTCGCCTGAACCTGCCGTTCCGAGGCCGGCATTACCACTCGAGTTCACAAACACGCGGCCATCAGGCGCAGCGATCAGCGACCGCGACCCTTTCAGCAACAGAATCACTTGATGTTGAGTCGCGAAATCGCGGGCTACGGCGACTCGATCTTTCAGCACCGATTTGTCGGTCGATCCCGTCAGTCTCAGCATTTCTCCGGGATGCGGGGTGAGTGCAATCGGGCAATCCTGAGAACCGCGCAATTCTTCCGGCCATGGCGCAAGGCAATTCAACCCATCGGCGTCAATAACGATCGCGGTCCGACGCTTTTCGACTGCGCGTCTGACAAACGTGCGCGTGCGCTCGTCCTCTGACGAGAGACCGGGACCGATGGCTACGACATCGGCGCGCTCGCTAAACTTTGAAAAGAAATCGAAGGCTTCGTCGCTCACTGCGCCTCGATCGGTTTCGGCGAGTGAGGTAGTCATCACCTCAGGCATTACCTGGGCGGCGACCAGCGGTTGCGCTGACGCAGGTGTCGCCACGGTCACTAAGCCCGCACCCGCCTGCATCGCCGCGTTCGCGCACAGTGCCGCCGCCCCCGTGAAACCGCGCGAGCCCGCGACGATCACTGCGTGACCATGAGAATTCTTGTACGACTCAGGCGTGTAGCGAGTCTGAATCAGCCAACGGCGCGCATCACTTCGATCGATGAGGAATAGATCCGATTGAGCGCCATCTATCAATTCCGAAGGCGACCCGATGTCCGCCACGATTAACTCGCCATTGTGAGCGGCCGCGGGAGGCAAAACGTTGGCGGGCTTCGGCGCAGTCATAGTAACGGTCACATCGGCGCAAACAGCCTCACCGATAAGTTCAGCCGAATCAGAATCCAGCCCGCTGGGAATGTCGATTGAGATGATTTGGCTGTTCGAAGGCCCGGATACTTCCCGCATCTCCCTGACTCGAATCATGTATTCAACGACTCGTTGGTGGACACCTTGCAAGGGCCGGCATAGTCCAGTTCCGAACACGGCATCGATAATTGCGTCCGGTGGCTGAGTCAGTTGGTGGTAAAGCAGGTTGTCCCACTCTGTTTCGGATCCGCACTCAAAGAAGATCAGCGATCCGGCACTGCTCGCAAAAAGTTGCAGACTCGCGATGTCAGGATTGTCCGAGTCTTTGAACTTCGCTCCCTCTGATGCCAGACGGCGTACGATTTCGAAATTAGCAAGAGCATCGCCCTTTGTCTCCGCGACTCTTCCGAGCAGCACGACCTCGACGGCGGCCCCCGCCATCGCCAGGCTTCTCGCGGCGGCGGCGCCGTCTCCTCCGTTGTTACCCCGGCCACAGAGAACCAGAACACCTTTGCCTGCGACATCGCCGCCAAGGAGTCCGGTCACGGCGCGGACAACGCCGGCGCCGGCGTTTTCCATTAAGACCGATGACGGAATGCCATAACGCTCAGTCGTTAAGCGATCGATCTCGCGCATTTGCGCCGACGAAATTACGGGTAGCACTCCGCGATGATAAGGAGAAGGTTAACGAGGGGTCAATTGTCGACAGATTTGGTAGTGCCCCAAATTCAGTTTTCTCTGCGTAGTCTCGGCGTTCTCTACGGCTCCGCGGTGAAAAGCTTCGAATGCATTTACCGCTGAGACACAGAGATCGCAGAGGTCGCGCAGAGAATTTCAAACCTGGACACCACCACAGATTTCGAAACCTCGAGTTGGGGATGTCACTACCCAGCAAAAAGCCCGACAAAACTTAAAGTTTGCCGGACACTTTCGGGGATTTCCCCGCCGCCTGCCGCTGCTCCAGTCAATCCGTCTTTTCGGGATATTCAACTAAAGAGCAAATGCCCCGGATTCTCCAGAAAATCTTTCCGGCTCCTTGCCGGATGCTAAATCGGGACCGGTCAGCTTCAGTCAAACTGATTGAGCGGCCTCCTTCAGCCTGACCGGTCTGACTGATCATCACTTCCCACAATCTTCAAAAACAGGCCGAAAAACAGCGAAATGCCCGTGGCACGCGCCTTGGATTAGGTCTGCACGCGGACACCCCGGTGTCTCGCCCGAAGTGCCGAGAAAAAAGAAGCGAAGAGAAATTCGAAAATGAGACAAAAGGCAAACAAACGCGGATTCACCTGGCGAACGGTCACAGCGGCCGGAATAGCGTTCTCCCTGCTGCTCGGAATTGTCATTGGCGAGCGCGCCAACGCGCAGACCATCGGAAAAGAGACTGGCGTCGCCGCCAGAACCCTGCTCGACCGCTATACCCGCGACATCACGGCGGCCGCGGA
>DATENS010000225.1:0-22304 GCA_035274925.1 Pyrinomonadaceae bacterium
CGTGCCATTTTTCCACCACGGCCATCGAGTTCTCAGTAGTCACAAACTGTGGTCCTTCTGCCTGCCGATCGATTTCGGTGCGTCCCAGGCAGGGGAGAATCAGCGCTTGCCTGCCGGTGATCAAATGCGCGCGATTCAATTTGGTCGAGACGTGCACAGTCAAGCGGCAGCGTCGCAGCGCCTCGGCCGTGTATTCCGTGTCCGGGGTTGCCGACAGAAAATTTCCGCCCAGCGCGAAAAAGACTTTGGCTTGCCCGTTGTGCATCGCCTGGATCGCGTGGACTGTGTCCAATCCATGCTCTCGTGGTGGTGTGAAATTGAATTCGGCGCCGAGCTTGTCCAGGAAATCTGCGGACGGCTGTTCCCATATTCCCATCGTGCGATCACCCTGCACGTTGCTGTGGCCGCGCACCGGACACAACCCGGCGCCGGGCTTTCCCATTTGCCCGCGCAGCAGCATCAGATTGACGACCTCCTGGATGTTGGCGACGGCGTTCTTGTGTTGAGTCAAACCCATCGCCCAGCAAAAGATCACGCGTTCTGATTCGATGAAGATGCGTGCGGCATCTTCGATCTGAGTTTTTGTCACGCCGGACTGTTCGAGGATGTCGCCGGTATGCACGGCTTTCAGAGCCGCTTTGAACTCAGCAAACCCAGTCGTGTATTTCTCAATAAACTCCTGGTCGAGAACCTGACCCGGCCGGCGCTCTTCCGCTTCGAAAACCTCTTTCATTAAACCTTTCAGCAACGCCACATCGCCGTTAACGCGCACCTGCAAAAACAGATCAGCGAGCTTGGTGCCCTGTCCGAGCCAGGTCCAGAATTCCTGTGGATGCTTGAAGTGATTAAGTCCGGTTTCCGGCAGCGGATTGATGTGCACGATTTTGCAGCCTTTGCGTTTGGCCAGCATGAGCGTGGTCATCATGCGCGGATGATTCGTGCCGGGGTTCTGTCCGATGACAAAGATTGCGTCGGCCAGATTGAAATCCTCGAGGGTCACAGTCCCTTTGCCGAAACCCAAACTTTCTTTCATGCCAGTGCCGCTGGATTCATGGCACATGTTCGAGCAGTCGGGAAGATTGTTCGTTCCGAACTGTCTGACAAAAAGTTGATAGAGAAAAGCGGCTTCGTTGCTGGTGCGCCCGGATGTGTAAAAGATCGCTTCGTCAGGCGAGGTGAGGGAATTCAATTCCCTGGCAATTAGCGCGAAGGCCTCTGGCCAGCTAATCGTTTCGTAGTGCTCGCTGTTTTCCCGCAGGACCATCGGATGCGTCAATCGTCCCTGCTGATTCAGCCAAACATCCGGCTGCTCCGCGAGATTCGTGACGCTCCATTTCTGAAAGAACTCGGGCGTGACGCGCTTTCGGGTCGCTTCGTCGGCAACGTGCTTGGCGCCTTCTTCGCAAAATTCAAAATGCGAGCGCTCGCCATCGGGTTCAGGCCAGGCGCAACCGGGGCAATCGATGCCGTCTTTTTGATTGAGCTGCAACAAAGTGCGCGTACCCTGGACGACACCGATTTCGCTGAAGGCAAAGCGCGCGGCGGTTAAAGCTGCAGTAATCCCGCCCGCGACTTTGTTTACGGGCTTGGTTTGTGGCGCAGTGGCCTCGAGGGGTGGCTGCGCGCTTGGTGAAGCCTCAGGCTTGTCGGTGGACTGATCGATCTCGTTCGCGGTTTGGGCCATTTATGAATTTCTCGAAGGGTCATCTGATTTTAGAAGCGGCGATGGAATTTGCAAAGGAAGGGGGAGTTGGAGCGAACCGAAGCTAGAAGGCGCCCACCAGACACCATGTCCCACCAATCGGTGATTGACTTGCCTCCGTGATTAGCTTACAAACTTTTCTCTCGTGCTTTGCGTAATAACCCAATCCGGAAAACATCCACTGCAAACATTATGAATTCTGCAAAACTATTGCGCTTGCTCTTCGCGGGCGTTCTCTTTTTCTGTTCAGCCGCCATCAGCATCCAGGCCCAAAACGGTTTCTCCCGCGATCCTAATCAGCCAATTGACGACGAGTACACAAAGAAAATTCAGGAGTACACCACTGAAAAATTCTTCAACTCGCCGCTGACGGATTATCTGCCGGCCTCGCCGAATGTGCCGACGCCGAAAGAAGTGCTGGGCGACGTGGCTGGCGCGCCAGGTAAGCTGCCCTATTCTACTGACGTGCATCGCTACCTGCGCATGCTGGAAAAAGCCAGCCCGCGCGTGAAAGTCTTTTCCATCGGCACGACCGAAGAAGGACGGGAAATGATCGCGGTGGCGGTGGCGTCAGAAAATCTGCTGGCAAAACTTGAAGAGAATCGCGCGCGCCTTGCGAAACTTGCGGACCCCCGCACGATAAATTTCGACGATGCCGAAGCTGATCGCCTGGTCGATCAGTCCTTTCCTATTTACTACATCACCGGATCGTTACATTCGACTGAGACCGGCTCGCCCACAGCGCTGATGGAGCTGGTTTATCGTCTCGCAGTTGACGAGAGTCCCTACATCAAGGGGATTCGCGACAAAATGGTCACGTTGATTACGCCGGTAGCCGAAGTGGACGGCCGTGACCGCATGGTGGATGTTTACAACTGGCACCTGGCCCATCCGAATGAGAACTGGCCGCCGCTGCTCTACTGGGGTCACTACGTGGCGCACGACAACAATCGGGATGCCATCGGGTTGTCTTTGAAGCTGACGCGCAACGTGCTCAACACCTACATCAACTGGAAAGCGATTGTGCTGCACGATCTGCATGAATCCGTTCCTTATCTTTACGACAACACGATCGGGGACGGGCCTTATAACGCGTGGGTCGATCCAATTCTCACCGATGAATGGCAGATGATTGGTTGGAAGAACGTTTCCGAGATGACTAAGTTCGGCATGCCCGGCGTTTTTGCCCACGGCACTTTTGATACCTGGTCGCCCGGCTATCTAATGTTCATCGCCGCCACGCACAACGGCATCAGCCGTTTGTACGAGACATTCGGCAACGCAGGCGCCGATACATTGACACGCACCCTCTCGGCCGACGAGACCTCGCGCACGTGGTATCGCCAGAATCCACCACTGCCGCGCACCAAGTGGTCACAGCGCAACAACAACAATTATCAGCAGACCGCGCTTTTGATCGCGCTCGATTATTTCGGTAAGAACAGCAAACTGTTCTTGAAGAACTTCTATCTCAAATCAAAACGCTCGATTGAAAAGCCCAGGAATGAAGGTCCGGCCGCCTACGTCCTCCCGGCAAACGATCCGCGCACCGGTAATCAGGCGGCGATTTTGCGTGTGTTGCAGGCGCAGGGCTGTGAAGTTCATCGCGCGACCGCGCCATTCACCGTGACGATGAAAAAGAAGAGGAGCGCCGCCGCCCGGCCAACGCCATCATCTTCACCCGCGCCGTCGGCATCTCCGGCAAAAGCTTCCGATACTGAATCGCGGACTTTCCCTGCCGGTAGTTATCTCGTGCGCATGGACCAGCCTTACAGCCGCATCGCTGATGCGCTGTTGGATTATCAGTACTGGAGCCCGCGTGATCCGCAGCAGAATGTTTACGACGACACCGGCTGGACGTTCGGCGAGCTTGGCAACGTGCAAGTCGTTCGCGTTACCGATGTGAAAGTCCTCGACGCCGGCATGGAACGCGTTACCGGCGAAGTCCGCTCAGCCAGTGCGTTCAGTGGCAGCGGCCCGGTCTATATCGTGAATCACAATGCCGACAACAACCTGGTCACGTTGCGTTTCCGTTTGCGGAAAGCCAATTTTTCAGCCGTAGAAGAGCCGTTTGAAGCCGGCGGGCAGAAGTTCAACCGCGGGTCGTTTCTCATCAGCAACGTCTCCGCGGATGAATTGACTAAAGTGACGGCTGAGTTGGGGATACGAGTGCTTGCAGTCTCTGCGGCGCCCACCGTGAAAACCCATGCGCTCAAACTTCCGCGAGTGGCGATTCTGCATACCTGGCTCAACACGCAGGACGAAGGCTGGTGGCGGCTGGCCTTCGATCAGATGGAGGTGCCTTACGATTACATCAGCACTCAGGACGTGGCGAAGGATGCGGATCTGAACAAGAAGTATGACGTGATTATCTTTGGTCCCGTTGACCGTAACCTGAATGCCATCATTCATGGCCAGCCGATGTACGGCAATCCGATTCCGTGGAAGACGACAACGCTCACGCCGAACATCGGCAAGATTGATTCGACTGACGATATTCGTCCCGGACTCGGCTATTCAGGAATCGCGAACCTGCAAACTTTTGTGAAGCGTGGCGGCGTCTTTATCGGCACGATGGACACGGCCGATCTGGCAGTCTCAACCGGTTTCACGCCCGGCGTTTCAATTCAACGCTCAACGCGATTGCGCGCGATTGGCGACATCCTTAAAACCAGGTTTGTAGATTCGACTAGTCCAATCGCCTACGGTTACAGCGAGACGCTTTCGATCTACTGCTTCAACGGACCGATCTTCAACATTAGCAACATTGCGGGTGGCGGTGGTGGACGCCGCCGTACGCCCGAGCGCGTAACCGGCCGCGGCACTGTTGAGGATCCCGATGTGGTGCAGGGTCGTCCTCCGGCAGACGTGCCCGAACCGGCGCCGACTTCCGAGGTTTGGGAAGCACCGCCGATTGTGGACGAGCAACGCCGCAACTTAATCGGCTTGATTCCACCGGCGCTCAGACCGCGCGTGGTACTCAGGTATGCCGACAACCGGGAACTGCTGGTGTCGGGTTTGCTGGATGGCGGCGAGGAAATTGCCCAGCATGCGGCGGTGATCGATTCGCCGCTTGAGAAAGGCCACGTCATTCTGTTCTCAAACAATCCGTTCTGGCGTGGACAAACTTCGGGAAGCTACTTTCTGGTCTTCAACGCGATCCTGAATTTTGACAGTCTTAACGCCGGAAGAAAGCTGGACGAGAAATAAGGTCTTCCACAGATTTCGCAGATTACACAGACCGGAGCAGCATGATCTGCGGATAAGCTTGTGCCATTAGATTGGAGTGCCGAGATGAAACGTCTGTTTTGCTTGCTCTCATTGTTTTTGATTGTCTGCTCGATTGGCCTGGCCCAGCCGCGCGCTGACACACAGGTCACGACCATCACACAGAAAGTCGCCGCCTTCCAAAAATTCCCCGGCTTCTTTCCCTTCTACTGGGACGCGAAAGCAGGAAAAATCTGGCTCGAGATCGACAAGTGGAATTCCGAGTTTCTCTATGCCGAGGCTTTGCCCGCCGGCATTGGATCAAATGACATTGGGTTGGATCGAGGGCAGTTGGGTCAGAGTTACGTCGTTCGCTTCGAACGCTCAGGTCCGCGCATCCTGTTGATTGCTTCGAATTACGACTATCGCGCCAACAGCAACAACGCCGACGAACGCCGCTCAGTCAAAGACGCATTTGCCGAATCGACATTGTGGGGTTTCGAGGTCGCCGCCGAGGAAGGTGAGCGCGTGCTGGTGGATGCGACGTCGTTCTACCTGCGCGACGTTCATGGCGTACCCGGCACGCTGCAGCGTAGCCAACAAGGACAATACAGGCTGGAGCCGACGCGGTCGGCTTTTTATCTTCCGAACACAAAGAATTTTCCGAAAAACACTGAAGTTGAAACCACACTGACTTTTGTTACTGATGGCGAAGCAGGTCCTTTAGTCCGGACCGTAACTCCAAATCCCCAGGCGATCACCGTCCGCGAACGCGTTTCGTTCGTTGAGCTGCCGCCGGCTGGTTTCAAACCACGCGTGCTCGATCCGCGCTCTGGTTTTTTCGGAATCCAGTACATGGATTTCGCGACGCCGATCAGCGAACCGGTCGTTAAGCGCTACATCGAACGTCACCGGCTGCAAAAGAAAAATCCTTCGGCCCCAACCAGCGAGGCCGTCGAACCAATCGTCTATTACGTCGATCGTGGAGCTCCTGAGCCCGTGCGATCTGCTTTGATCGAAGGCGCGAGCTGGTGGAACCAGGCCTTTGAAGCAGCCGGGTACAAGAATGCCTTTCGCGTGGAAGTTCTGCCTCCGGATGCCGACGCGATGGACGTGCGTTACAACGTGATTCAATGGGTCCATCGATCCACGCGTGGCTGGTCTTATGGCTCGACGCTTTCGGATCCGCGCACCGGAGAAATCATTCAGGGACGAGTGTCGCTCGGATCGCTGCGGGACCGTCAGGACTTTCTGATCGCCGAAGGCTTGCTGGCGCCGCATGGAAAAGACAAGACACAAATCGCGAAGATCATGGAATCGATCGTGCTCGCGCGTTTGCGACAACTTTCAGCACACGAAATCGGCCACACGCTTGGCCTGCAGCATAACTTCGCAGCGAGCATCACTTCGCGGGCTTCCGTAATGGACTATCCCGCACCGCTGGTGAAACTCGGGGTCGACGGGTTGCCTGATATCTCGGGCGCCTACGCCAAAGGAATCGGCGATTGGGACAAAGTCGCGATTACGTATGGTTATCAGGACTTTGCGGCGGGCACTGATGAGAATGCGGCCCTCGATAAGATCCTCGGCGATGCTTTCGCGCGAGGCCTACTTTACCTGACCGATCAGGACGCGCGGCCGCCCGGCGCGTCAACTTCCATCGCTCATCTTTGGGACAACGGCGAGAACGTAATTGATGGACTGGCGAACATGATGAAGGTGCGTGAGGTCGCCCTCAATCGCTTTGGCGAAAACAATATTCGCGAAGGCGCGCCGATGGCCACGCTTGAAGATGTGCTCGTGCCGCTCTACATGGGCCATCGTTACCAGGTCGAGGCGGTCGCCAAGCTCGTTGGCGGTCAGGACTACACCTTCAGCCTGCGCGGCAAAGGCGATCGCAATCCGCAGATTATTCCGCTCGATGACCAAAAGCGCGCGTTGTACGCCGTGCTGGATACTTTGAAGCCGCAGAATCTTGCTTTGCCTGAATCGCTCTTGCGTTTGATCCCGCCGCGTCCGCCTGGCTACCCGCGCACGCGCGAAGACTTTCGTATTCGCACGGCGCCTGCGTTTGACGCGCTCGCGCCGGCTGAAGCTTACGCGAACCATGTAGGTGATTTTCTTTTCAATGCGGAACGCGCGGCGCGCCTCGTGGAATTTAACGCGCGCGACAGACAGTATCCGCCGCTCGCTGATGTGTTTGAGAAAATCCTGGCCGAAACCTGGCGCGCGCCGCTGCAGACGGGTTATCACGGCGAGATTCAGCGCACCGTGAACGCGGTCGTGCTCAATAAGCTGATGGAGTTGGCTGCGAACGAGCGCGCGTCGAATCAGGTGCGCGCAATCGCCGAACTGAAACTGGACGAGCTGAAAGGCTGGGCACAGAGCCAGTCAACTGCGACACGCGATCAGAATCAGCGCGCTTTCCTTCTTTATGCCGCGAACCAAATCAAACGCTTTCAGGATGATCCGAAGAAGATGAACCTCACCCGCCCGAACGCGCCGCCTGATGGCCAGCCGATTGGGACGGATTGGTGGAGCATGGCGGAAGGTGAGTGGTGCGGTTGGCGGTAATGTTTGGAGTGCGCTGACTTGTCAGCGCTTCAAGACCGAGGCCATTCAAACGAAAGCGGTGACCAGTCACCGCACTCCAAAGGCCCGTGCTATCATCCACACGATTATGAGTGTCTTCGACGAATTTGAGTGGCGCAGCATGCTTCACGAGGCCACTCCGGAACTTCGAGATGTGCTGGCTAAGGAAAAGCTGACGGCTTACGCGGGCTTTGATCCGTCGGCTTCCAGTCTGCATGTCGGATCGCTTCTGCCGGTGATGGGTCTGGCGCGGCTGCAACGCTTCGGGCATACACCGATTGCGATCGCCGGTGGCGGCACGGGCCTGATAGGCGATCCCAGCGGGAAGACGAAGGAGCGCCAGCTGTTGACGCCGGAACAGGTCGAAGAAAATCTCGTTGGGATTAAAGAGCAACTCAGCCGGTTTCTCGATTTCGATTCAAAAACTAATCCCGCGCGCATCGTGAACAATGCCGATTGGCTGGGCCCAATCACCATGATGGAATTCCTGCGCGAGGTCGGAAAACACTTTACGGTGAACAACCTGCTGGGCAAGGAAGCCATAAACCGGCGACTGGAATCCGAAGAAGGCATTTCCTTTACTGAGTTTAGCTATCCCCTGTTGCAAGCCTACGATTACCTGGTGCTGCACGATCGATACAAATGCACTTTGCAGATGGGCGGCAGTGATCAGTGGGGCAACATCGTGGCCGGAATCGATCTAATTCGCCGCCTGCGCGGAACGCGCACACATGGCCTCGTGTTGCCGCTCGTCACCACTTCCGCGGGCGTTAAGTTTGGTAAGACTGAGGCGGGGGCAGTGTGGCTGGACGCGAAACTGACTTCGCCTTACCGGTTTTACCAGTTCTGGCTGAATACAGATGATCGTGACGTGATCACGTACCTCAAGTTCTTTACTTGGCTGTCGCAGGAAGAGATCGCCGAGCTGGAGAAGAGCGTGCAGTCCGAGCCGGAAGGAAGAAAGGCGCAGAGAGAACTGGCGCGGCGCGTGACGGCTCTGCTTCACGGCGAGACTGAACTAGCCAAAGCCGAACGCGCGTCGGAAGTTCTCTTTGGTAAAGAGATCAGTGGGCTCAGTGTGAACGAGATTGTCGATATCTTCGCCGATGTTCCCTCGACTAATTTGGAGAAGTCGAAACTTGACGGACTAACCCTGGGCGATGCCCTGGTGCTTTCCGGCCTGGCGCCTTCAAAAGGAGAAGCCAAACGTCTGGTGCAGGGCGGCGGCGTCGCGGTGAACAATGTACGCGCCGATGACGTGCGGAAAACGATTTCGAGTTCAGAGTTTATCGATGGCCAGGTGCTGGTGCTGAGAAAAGGCGCCAGGCATTATCATTTGATCAGGATAACGGGGCAGTAGCCCGACCTCAGAACATTCCGTTCTCGTTAGGCGAGTTCCGCGGCGCTTCCATCGCCACGTCCCACAACTCGGCAACTTGATCACCTTCAAAACGAAAGATGTGGACGGCAGCAATGGGGAGTGTGTTCGGCGCATGCTGGACTCGTGAGTGAACTGCGACAAAGTCGCCGTCTTCAAACACGTGCTGCACCTCCAATTTGGTGTTGGGAAACATCTCAGCAGCTTGTCCCATGCCGGCCTTGAGCGAGTCAGTATCACCCTTGAAGTGAGGGTTGTGATGACGGAAATTGGGCGCGGCTTTACTGTAGGCGTCGTCCAACTTCCCGGTTGCGGCGTTTTGTAGAAATGAGGTTGCGATCTCTTTTCGGTTCATGTTTGTGCGCCTTTAAGTGAACCCACCCGCTACGCAGGTGGTACTGACCTCATCCTGGTACTGATCTCACTGCCCCGGTTCGGGCGCGAACTTTTGCAGCAGGTGCGTCGGTAAATCGGCAACTTTCACGCGCTCCTGTTCCCACGTATCGCGATCACGCACGGTGACCGCCGCATCCTCGAGTGATTGATGATCGACGGTCACGCAAAACGGTGTCCCGATCTCATCCTGGCGCGCGTAAAGTTTTCCGATTCCGCCCGTGTCGTCATAGACGGCGCGCACGACCGGTTGCAGTGAACGCTTGATGGCTTTGGCCATGCCGACTATTTCCGGCTTGTTCTTCGCCAGCGGCAGTACGGCAACCTTGATGGGCGCCATCTTGTGATGAAGCTTAAGGATGACGCGGGTTTCGCCTTTATCATTCGTCTTTTCCGAGTAGGCATCCATCAAAAGCGCGAGCACGGTGCGATTCACGCCGGCCGCGGGTTCTATCACATAGGGATAGAAACGCTGCTTGGTTTGCTCGTCAAAGTACGAAAGGTCTTCGGTCGAGTCAGGATTCAAACGTTTTCCTTCGGCGGCCTCCGGCTTTTTCGAATGCGTCTTCAGATCAAAGTCGGTGCGATTTGCGATCCCCATTAATTCGTCCCACTGCCGCTCTTCCTCTTCACGTTCGGGAAAGAACCGGTATTGAATGTCGACAGTGCGCTTGGCGTAATGCGCCAGTTCTTCTTTAGGCTGTTCGTAGAGTCGCAGGTTCGTGCTTGAGATTCCGATGTCCTGAAACCACTGATTACAAGCATCGATCCATTCCTGATGGGCTTTTTCATCCTCGCCGGGTTTGACGAAGTACTCCATCTCCATCTGCTCGAACTCGCGCGTGCGAAAGATGAAGTTGCCCGGTGTGACTTCGTTGCGAAATGATTTGCCGATTTGCGCCACGCCGAACGGCAACTTGCGACGGCTGGTGTTCAGCACGTTGAGAAAGTTTATGAAGATGCCCTGCGCCGTTTCGGGGCGCAAATAAACGAGGGCCGACTCGTCATCTTCCGCCGTGGCGCCCACGTGCGTGCGAAACATCAGGTTGAAAGGGCGCGGTTCGGTCAGGTCTTTCGAGCCGCAATTTGGACACTTACCGGCATCCAGCTTGTCAGCCCGAAGCCGGGTCTTACATTCGCGACAGTCGACCAGCGGATCGGTGAACGTCTCTTCGTGCCCGGAGTATTTCCAAACCATCCGGTTGAGAATGATCGACGAGTCGAGGCCTTCGATGTCGTCGCGCTCGTACACCATCCAGCGCCACCAGGCCTGCTTCACATTGTTGTAGAGCTCGATACCCATCGGCCCGTAGTCCCAGGCGCTGCCCAGGCCTCCGTAAATCTCGGATGATGGATAGACAAAGCCGCGGCGCTTCGCGAGCGACACAAGCGTTTCAATATTCGGTGCAGACACAGTAGTGAATCGTAAATCGCGAATCGAAAATAGAAAAAGCGGGATTGCGAGTGTATCAGGTCAACACCGCCTGCGGTAGCGCGCGTCTGCCCACTTGGCGAAAGGCTGCGAGTTCAACCATCCGCTACCGCTGATGGTTCTGACAAGATAGCTTTTCCTGTACTCTCTCCTCATGAAAGCCATTCAAGTACCGCAAGTTGGCGGCCCCGAGGTACTCACTGTCATCGATCTGCCCGTGCCCGATCCAAAACCGAACGAAGCAGTCGTTCAAATCGAAGCGTCGGGCGTCAATTTTATCGACGTCTATTTTCGTGAAGGCCGCTACCCCGCGCCGCTGCCGTTCGTCAATGGACAGGAAGCCGCGGGACTGGTTGTCGCTGTGGGTGCGGACGTCACTACGGTGAAAATTGGTGATCGCGTTGCCTATACCGGCGTGCTTGGGAGTTATGCTGAGTATGCGGCGGTGCCGGCCGACCGTCTGGTGAAAATTCCCGATGAACTCGACTTTAATCAGGCGGTGGCGGCGATGCTGCAAGGGATGACGGCGCATTACCTTAGCCACGCCACTTATCCGATAAAGAAAGGCGACTCGGTTTTGATTCACGCGGCGGCAGGTGGCGTGGGTCTGTTACTCGTCCAGATGGCGAAGCACCTCGGCGCGCGCGTAATCGGTACCGCAGGTTCTTCGGCAAAGGCTCAGTTGGCACGCGATGCCGGCGCCGATGAAGTGATTAACTACACTGAGCAGAACTTTGAAACTGAAACTCAGCGCCTGACCGAAGGTAAAGGTGTCCAGGTTGTTTATGACGGCGTTGGCAAGGCCACGTTTGCCGGGGACCTTAACGTCCTCAGTCCGCGTGGTTACCTGGTGCTTTTTGGCGGCGCGAGTGGTGCGGTGCCCGCTTTTGATCTCTTAGAACTCACCAAACACGGATCGCTCTTCGTGACGCGTCCGAGTTTGCAGCATTACGTAGCCACGCGTGCGGAGCTTGAGCAGCGTGCCAATGACGTTCTGCAAATGATACTTCGCGCAGATCTAAAACTGCGGATACACAAAACCTATCCGTTGGCCGAAGCGGCCCAAGCCCATCGTGATCTGGAAGGCAGGAAAACTACCGGGAAGGTTCTGCTGATTCCGTAACCGTGGTACTGCAAGACAAAATAAAAACGCGACCGACTTGCTGGTATCGGTCGCGTTTTTGCCCCCTGGCTCGTACTTTTTTGACCACTAGAAAGGCTTGCGGGCTGTTGATAATCCTGAGAGGCTCCCCCTAACCTTCGTCAGGCCGTTATCAACAGCCCCTGCCTATATGCTCTTTTGACTGTTCTGGCAACTCCGTTCCCCCGAAAGAGCTACCATCGCTCAAGATGGGAAGCGCCTCCCCCAAAGCACCTCGCAACTTTTGTCCAAAGAGCCAGACCCGAATTACTTACTCACTTACTTTCTGCCTTACTTTGTCGGGCGAACTTTTAGCAACGTGCGTGCCAGTCTGGAGAGCGGATCGTGAAAAACCAAATCTACGAGAATTTCTGCGCGAGGCGAGTCCACAGGCGAGCTCGATGGTCGAAGTGTTGCGGAAAAGTTGTAAATCTTCGATACAGGGATTCGCGAGTTTTGCACTAAAACCGCTCGCACATGGAAAGTGGCAAGGGGTCTCGCCCGTGGAATCACGCGCAGATGCGCCTGCCACGTTTCTTAGAAGTTGTTTGGATGGAAAGGCCGGCCATAGAACTCAAGATAGAGCCACCCAAGGACGCGGATCTCCGCGGTGCAGAGACTCTCCAGCCAACAGTTGATCAAAAAATCAGCGCGAATCGAGGCCGCAGGGATTTTGGCGGACTCAGCAACTATCGAATTTTCGCTCATTGATAGCGAAAACTCTCCGGCAAGATTCTCAGTTGCCTTCGAAGCTGTATCGAGAGCATTCAGAAGCTGGGCGATCCAGTCGTGCAGCTCGCGCTCGGTCGGGTTGTGAGCCAGCGATTGAATGATGCCGATAGCGAGGCGGTCTTCCGCGCGGTTGAAATTGAAGACGTATTCGCCCGCGGCGCGACTCTTCTCTTGTTTCCACTGAAATAGCTCTTCAATCTTCGGATGTTTGATGACAGCGACGCGCTGGTCGTAATCGAGAAACCATTGAATAACGTCAGGAATCGAGTCGTAATCGACACGCCCATATTCGTCCCGGAGCAATACCGGTTGGGTTTGCGGAGCTTCAGTTGAGAGTCCGGGTTTAGTCATCAGCCGTGGCGGTTTATTTCAAGCGTAAACGCCGCGCGCGCTTCGCCGACCAGATCGCCGCGACGGTTTTTTATGAGTGTGGGCGAGTATTCGCTGAGCGCAGACAAGTCATTTTCGTTGAGCAGTCCCAACTGGCGCAAAGCTTCGATAACTGCGGGCGGGCGCGCCCGGTGGTCATCGCCGTCTTCGACTTTGAGCGCGAATCCGAGGCCGTTTGGCCATTGATCCCCGGGCAGGGCGCCCACCGTGTACACACCCTCGGCCCCAATCTTCGATATCAGACGTCCTTTCCCGGCTCGAATTAATTCAGTGTCGAGCCGCCCCTTCGAGCCGCCGACCATCTCCGGAAAATTGATCATGGCGTTGACAATGCGGCCGCATGCTTTCGTGATGGAAACGTCAAATTCGTGAGGCGGTTTGACCAGCCGCGCATACATAAGCGCCATGGCGTGCACCGAAAGTCCAAAAACCGGCGCGCCGCAGCCGTCAACGCCGATGGCCAGCTTTTCCAAAGGTACGTCAGAGAATGTCGATACGGTTTTCGCGATTTGCTGCTGAACAGGATTAGCGGGCTGGTCGTAGGTTTCCGTCGGGGCGCCGATGTGAAGCGCCAAGGCTAACATACCCGCGTGCTTTCCCGAGCAGTTGTTTTGGAGTACCTGCGGTGCCTGTCGTTTCTCGACCAGTTCACGCGCCACTTCTGCGCTGTAGGGCACATGGGCTCCGCACTTGAGCGCCCCCTCGTCCCTTCCAATTTTGCCGAGCATCGACTGAACGGTGGCGACGTGTTCCGGCTCGCCGCTATGCGAACCGCAGGCGATCGCAATCTCTTTCTCACTGAATCCAAAGCGATCGGCGGCGCCGGACGCGACGAGAGGCATAGCCTGAAAAGGCTTGGCCGATGATCGAATGTAAGTGACGGTTTCGGGCGCCCCCAGCGTGGTAACCGTTTTCCCGGCGCCATCAATCGCGATGAGGTGGCCGCGATGTCGCGATTCCACGATTGGTCCACGCGAGACTTCGACCAGCGAAGCTGCCAATGCTCCGATTTCCGCCCTGCTTGTAGTTGGCATTCCTGAGCATCTTAACTGGTCACAACCAAAAAAAGAAAAGCGGGCCTGGAAACCAGACCCGCGTCGTTCTTGATTGCTATGCGACTTCCCGATTGGCGGGATTCGCTTCCTATTTTTCTTTTGCCAGTTCGGTAGTGGTAGCAGTCGCCTCCGCAGGCTTCGCCAGACGAGGACGCGTGGCGCGCCGCTTCGCGGCCTTTTGCGGCAGCGAAAGCACCGTCAACTTCACCGGACGGCGTCCAAACTGCAGAGCCTCGCGCGTGGTAGGCGTCCAAATATCAATCTTTCGGCCCTTGATCGCGCCGCCCGTGTCGGCAACCAGGTATTCGCCGCTCCAAGAGCCGGCTTCAAGGCGGACCCGGGTTCCTAAAGGCAGGACGCGCGGATCGGCGGCAATCAGACCCCGGCTCACGTACTGGCCGCTGGCTGTTTTGCCGCGCAGGCTGTAGGCCGTGGCCGAATAGGTTTCGGCCGGTGCGACCGGGGCTTCCGGCTCGGCGGGCTTTTCAGCTAAGGCCGCAGGCTCTGCTTCAACAGCGGGCGCCGCTTCCTCACTCTCAGGAATCTGACCGGCAACTTCCAGCACCTGTTCCGGCTTTACCGCCGGTTTTGGGTCCTGCGTCGGAATGACTTTTTGTGCGTAGGAAAATACAGAAAAGAGTAGAAGCACACCTAAGGCGCTTCCCAGAATAGTGGATAACTTCATCAAGTCGGGTTCTCCGTTCCCAGTTTTTATGCCAACCTTTCACCAGCGGGACGTGCGAGCCGCAATGTTCCGGGCTCGACCTTCGACTCTTGGAGACTGAAGGTAGTAAAGCCGAAGTAGGGGGCTTATTTCCTCTGTTACGCTGCTGATGAAAAGACCAAGTTCAAGTACCATCCGCGATTGCTGATGGTTCGGGTTAAAAATCCAAAAGACCAAAGGAAAAGCGAACCTTATTTAGGGGTTCGCTTCTGCTGTAACGCCTCAAAAGGCTAGCACACGGATCGAGGTGTGTCCAACCCGAGGGCGGTTTTGGAGTGTATGATTTTATTGCAAAAACCTTCTCTGGAGGTTGCTATGCGGACAGTGGAATCTTGGGGTTTCCGCAAAAGGAGAAAAATGCTTAGGCTTTTTCCAGACTTGCGTACTTCTCGACGAGCTTCTTTTGGCCGTAGCCGGGAAAACTGACGGTCAACTTGGTTTGGTCGCCTGAGCCCTCTCGACGCAAAACCAACCCCCGGCCATACTTCGCATGACGGACGTACGAGCCCGGAATGGCATCAACCGGGCCCGCCGCGGGTGGGCTTTTATCTCGTGAAGGCGAGGGTGCGGCACCGCCTCTCGCGGAATACCGCGGCGACTCAGGTTGGCCTAACTGCGCCGAGCGCCGCCGAAAGAATTCCTGAATAGATTCAGCGCTATCGTAGGTTTTGCCTTCATAGCGGCCACGTGTTTTGGTCTCGCGGTGGGCTGAGAGTTGGGACTCCTGCTCGATAGTTGCGGACCCGCAGGCAAACGACAACCACGAGCGGCCGCGAGACAGATCCTCGATCAGTTCCAGGGGCATCTCGTTCAGAAACTGGGAAGGCTCAGCGGCCAGCTCTTCGCCATAGACCCGGCGCTTCAGCGCATGGGTAACATACAGAAATCTCTCGGCGCGGGTCATCGCCACGTAACAGAGGCGGCGCTCTTCCTCGATGTCGGAAGAGTCGCTGAGCGACCGTGAATGCGGGAACAAGCCGTCCTCGAGCCCGACGATAAAGACGACGGGGAACTCGAGGCCTTTGGCCGAGTGGGCCGTCATCAGGGTTACCGGAACGTCGCCCTTGTACTGGTCCGTGTCAGCCACCAGGGCCGAGTGGTCGATGAACTCGCGAATGCCCTCCGGACCCTGCTCGTCGTAGTCGACCGCGGCATTCACCAGTTCCTGCAAATTCTCCAGCCGAGCCTCGGCTTCCTCGTTGTTTTCAGACTTCAGTGCGTTTTCGTAACCCGTATCCAGGATGGCCGCCTTTACGAGGTCAGATACCGGCGAAGCCGACTCGATTTGGGATTCGGCTTCTGCTGAATCTTCAGCAATCACCCCAGTCCTGGCTCCGAGACCGGTGACGATGCGCTGAAAGTTCGAGAGGGAAGCCACCACTCTCTGGGAACTTCTCGGATCGGCAACCACCTCTGAAATGGCGTCCCAGTACGAGAGGCCGAACTCGCGCGCGCGAGTTTCAATCTCGTCCAAGGTCAGCTTGCCGATACCGCGGGTTGGCGTATTGATAACGCGTTGCAAGGCGATCGAGTCGTGCGGATTCAACGCCAGTTTGAGATACGCAATGATGTCGCGCACCTCCATCCGTTCATAAAACGAAAAGCCGCCGACAATGTTGTAGGCCAGACTGGCGCGGCGCATCGCTTCCTCGAACACGCGCGACTGAGAGTTGGTGCGATAAAGCACGGCCGCGCGCATGCCGGGTTCGGCGCGAAGATGCTCTTCGATCTTCCCGGCCACAAACCGGGCCTCGCTCTCAGCATCGAGTGCCTGAAAGTAACGGACCCGTTCGCCGGCAGAGTTCTCTGTCCAAAGCGCTTTTTCCTTTCGCTCGACATTGTGTCGAATCACGCCACCGGCCAAATCCAGAATGTTTTGCGTCGAGCGATAGTTCTGTTCGAGGCGAATGACTTTTGCGGACTGAAAATGCTCTTCAAACTTGAGAATGTTCGTGATGTCAGCCCCGCGCCAGCGATAGATCGACTGGTCAGGATCGCCGACTACGCAAATGTTCTGCTGCTTCTCAGTCAGCAGGCGAATCAGAGAGAACTGAAGCTGATTTGTGTCCTGATATTCATCGACCAGCAGGTAACGGAAGCGGTCGTTGTAACGCTCGCGCACTTCCGGCACATCGCGCAAAAGCCTCACCGTCTTTATGAGCAGATCATCGAAATCCAGCGCATTATTCTTGTGCAGGCGTTCTTCGTAGAGGGCAAAAACCCTGGCGATCGACGCGCGCCGCTCATCGACATATTGCGCTTTAGCCGCAAAGCTCTCTGAATTGTCGCCGCGATTTTTGGCGGAGCTGATGGCTGCCTGCACGGACCTGGGCGTGAGTTGCTTATCGTCAAAACCGAGTTCGCGAATGCAATTTCGCGTCAGCCGGACAGTGTCGTCCTGATCGTAGATGGTGAACGACCGGGTATAGTCGGCCTGCAAAGCTTCAATGTCGCGGCGCAGGATGCGCACGCAAAGACTATGAAACGTTGAAATCCAGGGAACGCTGCCGATCTCCAAACCTTCGAGAAGTTTGTTGACGCGATTGCGCATCTCTTCGGACGCTTTGTTGGTGAAGGTAACCGCCAGGATATTTCGCGGCCAGATGTTGCGCTCGGCGACCAGGTAAGCAATGCGATAGGCAATTACGCGGGTCTTGCCTGACCCGGCGCCTGCCAGAATCAACAGCGGCCCATCAGTCGAAGTTACCGCTTCGCGTTGTCGATCGTTGAGTTGCGAGAGAAGTTCAATCATGAAGACGAAAGAAAAGTGTGAACCAGCATTTAATCACAGGGAATGGGGAGGGCAAAGTGTCGGAGATTGTCTTGCGGAATTGTTAGCGTTTCTCATTCACACCTCGCTTTAGCGAGGTGAAAAAAGCGTATTCGAAATGCTCGCAGCCGTTTTTAACGGCTTTTCAAAAACCGTTGAAACGGTTTCCTGTCGAGATCTGGTTTATTGGCACCTCGCTAAAGCGAGGTGTGAATGAGATGGCACGCACTCCAAAGTCACTTGCGCTTGAAGTACTGCACGGCGCGCTCGTGCTTTTCCGCCGCCGCGCGCGTGTCGAATGTGCCCAGGTTGCGACGCTTGCCGGTTTTCGGATCCTTCTTGCGCGAGTAGAGCCGGTACTTGCCTGACTTGAGTTTGCGAATCATTCGTCTCGTCCCTTTCTAAACCAACCAGGCGGGTTTCGCTGTCTAGCTTAAAAACGACTCAGTCGCGGCTTCGGCGCAATTAGAATCTTGTGTACGCAGGGAATTAGAGGGACAATGCGCGCTGTTCGTCCGGCTGGGCCAATCTGCCAATCCGACTTACCGACAGGGACCAACACCAGGGAAAAATATGATCGGGCGCACCGTCTCGCATTATCGAATTATTGAAAAGATTGGCGAAGGCGGCATGGGCGTGGTCTATGTCGCCGAAGACACGCTGCTGGGCCGCCGCGTGGCGATCAAGACGCTTCACACCAGAAATAACGCACAGGACAAGGTTTTCCGAAGCCGGTTTTTGCGCGAAGCCCGCGCCATTTCCGCGCTTTCACATCCTCATATCGCCACCATTTACGATTACGGTGATACGGCTGAAGGCGAACCTTACATCGTGATGGAGCTGATCAAGGGCGCAACGCTCAGCGATCTGATGCTCAAAGAGAAGCTCACCATCTCGCGCACGATTCAGATCATTATCCAGGTGGGCGAAGCACTGGCCGAGGCACACCGGCACGGCATCGTTCATCGGGACATCAAACCTTCAAACGTCGCCCTCAATGAGCGTGGAAGTGTGAAAGTGCTGGACTTTGGGTTGGCAAAGCAACTGGAATTAAGTGACCCAATCGAGTCAGGACCGGAACGCCCCACACTGCTTCATACGCAAACGCAGGAGGGAGTAGTAGTCGGTACCCCCATGTACCTGTCCCCTGAACAGGCTTTGGGAGAAGTAGTCGATAACCGAAGTGATTTATTCGCCGTGGGTGTTTTGCTCTACGAGTGTATTGCGGGCAAGCCGCCCTTCTCCGGGCGCACCGCCGCGGAAATCTGCACGCGTATTATTCGTGACGATCCGCCGCCACCGTCAAAAGTAAATAGCGACGTTTCGAAGGAGTTGGATCGCATTACGCTTAAAGCGTTGGCGAAAAAACCTGAGGACCGCTATCAAAGTGCAGACGAGCTGAATTTCGATCTTCAGGCTGCTCATTCTCAGGTGCTCGGAATTGACCGCACGGTCACGCGCACCAACCTGCCGGCATCGTCCACTCACCCGCCCAGCACTCTGGCTACCTTGTCAGATATTTTCAGGCGGCCGAGAGTATCGATTGGCTATGTCATAGCCGGGCTGCTTCTGCTTAGTCTGATCGTCTTCGGTGTTTGGAGATTTACTCGTCCGAAAGCACATCAACCGACGGCGGAAGCTCAGCGACTCTATGATCGGGCCGTCGAAGCCATGCGTGAAGGAGCATTTTTCCGGGCCAGTAAGATTCTTCAGCAAACGGTGCAGGAGGATGATCAGTTCGCACTGGCGCATGCTCGCCTCGCAGAGACCTGGACGGAACTGGACTCCTCAGACCGAGCGAAAGACGAGATGCTAAAGGCGCACTCGCTGGTTCCGGACCGCTCAGTGCTGCCGGCGATTGACGTGCTTAAACTTCAGGCGGTTGATCACACCGTGCAACGCGAGTTCGCCAAGGCCGTCGAGGACTACAAAGCCCTGGCGCAAAGTGTGCCGGAGGCCGAGAAAGGTTTTGCATTATTCGATTGGGCCCGCGCCCACGAAAAAAATGACCAGCCGGACAAAGCCATCGAAATCTATCAACAGGCGAGCAAACTCAATCCAAATCATCCGGCCGCTTTTCTGCGCTTAGGAGTGGTGTACGGCCGCCGATCAAGATATCAGGAAGCCTACGCCTCGTTTGATCAGGCGTATAAGCTGTTTGATATCGGCGTGGACATTGAGGGTTTGATTGAAGTGCAATTGCAGCGCGCCATCGTCCTGGCCCTCGAGGGCAAAACCAATGATGCCCGAACTCAGTTGTTGCAAGCGCTCGAGAAGACCCAGGCGCTTGAGAACAAGGATAAGCGCATAAAAGTCCTTCTCAATCTCAGTAACACCGAGATCATTGCCGGCAATGTGGATCAAGCTCAGCAATATTCTTCTCAGGCACTCGATCTGGCCAAGGCCAATGGGCTCGACAATTTGACCATGCAGGGAATCATCGACCTCGGAAACGCCTATCTGAACAAGGGCAATTTCGCCGAGGCTGAGAAGAATTTTACCGAGGCTTTACGACTCGCGGATCTTTACAAAGGGTCGCGCAGCAGAGCTCGAGCGCTGCTTTCAATGGCAAGTTCTCGTTCGCAGCAAGGCGACACAAACGGTGCGCGCGCTTATTTTCAAAAGGCTTTGCCGTTTTACGAGCAAGGTGGCTATCGCAAAGAACTTTTCGCTCTCTACGTGATTTTGGGAAGGGCGGAAATACGGGCAGGCGATTACGATTCAGCTCAGCAGCGCTTTGAACAGCTTCTGCAACAGGCGGAGCAGGCGAGCGACTCACAATCCCGGGGCTGGGCCCAGGAAGGATTAGGCAGGCTGTATCTGTCTCGACAGGATTTTCCGAAAGCGCTCTATCACTACAATGCTAATTACGAGATCGTGAAGTCAACGAACGCCAAGCTCAGCATGGGCTATGTGGCTAACAACCGGGCCGAGAGCTTATGGCAATTAGGAAGATATGAAGAAGCTCGTGCTTCGCTCGCGGAGGCGCAAGGGATCGCAACACCTGAGGGTCGTGAGCCGTTCAAAGATTTACTGAGAGAGGTGTATTTCACCCGCGCCCGCATGGCCCTGAGTGAGCGAAAATTCTCGGAAGCTATGGCCCAGGCGAAAAATGCGCTGGAGATCAGCGGCGAGCCATCCAAGGCGACACTGGTGGAAGCAGGTTCTATTACAGGCTTGGCTCAAGCTCTCTCAGGCCGTGCGGCAGAGGGAAAAAAGCAGTGCGAAGAAGCGTTGAGGCTCGCGCGCGAATCAGGAGCGCCGCTGCCGCTCTCGAACGCGCTGCTCGCAATGGCTGAAGCAGCGCTTCTGGCAGACGATGCACAAACCGCGTTAGCCTGTGCCACGGAAGCCCAGCAGCGGTTCGCTTCTTTTAAACAGCACGCTTCAGAATGGCAATCGCTATTGATTCAAGCGCGCGCCACTGAGCGTCTCGCGGACCCGACTCGCGCGCAGCAACTAGGCGGTCAAGCACTGACCGTGCTCCATGGTCTCGAAAAGGAGTGGCAGACTGAATCCTATCAGTCGTATCTCGGCCGCACTGACATTAAAGAGGTGAGAAGCAAGTTCAAGGCGCTTCTTGGCGAGAACTAAGCTCCGCAATCGCCTCCCTGCGGATTTTTCGAGATGCAAACTTTCCAGTCCGCGGCGGCTACGAAATCATCTATGGTCTCGTGCTTGAAGACGATGGAAGTGAGTACCCCATCGCCTGTACGGCGGTGTTCGTTTCCAACTTCGTTGTTATATCGGCTTTTCTTGAACTTTACGCCAAACGAGTTTTGCATGATCTTGACCCGCTCATCGGAATCCTGGAACTTCAACGTAACCATACCCTTATCAAGATAACGCGTTAGATGTCTTGCAGGCGCACCGTTCCCGGGAAACAGCACGATGTAGCTGGGTTCATCTCCGTCGTGCTTGTAATGTTTCTCGTCCTCGTTAGCCGGGGTGGTACTGGTGTAATGACTGTGATCAAATCTGACGTAGGTGTAGTGCACTTCCGGTCTTGTACCCCCACCCGCTTCTCCGCCGCCCCCACCAACGGTAATCGGAGTATCTCCCGGTTGGTAGCCGTAAGTCGTTCGACTTGCCAGTGACGCAACCGGTAGAGCGCCCAGGGCAAGACCGAGTTGTTTCCCAAAACCACGACGTGAAGTTTTTTTCATTGAATGTTCTCCTTTATGAGCGGGCGTATGCTCGCAGGGGCGCCCTTTGATTTCTTAAGGCGGCGCTAGCCTATTCAAAACCACTGGTTGTGTAAAGGCTTTATGCGGCGGATTGTGGAGACATCAAGGCGACGCGATCTTCGGAATTCGCGCCGCCCTCTGGAACCTTTCGCTTCGCCTGCCTCGCAGATCGAAAAACCTACGGCTTATTACAATCCAGCACGAGGGCCATCGTCCCTTTGACGGGCAGTTGTATGTTAACCCCGTCAAAAGTTAGCTGAATGCTCTTGATTTTTCCGCGGGTCAGCGTCAGGAGTCCCGGAGTTTGAGTCCAAAGGCCTTGATTATAAGTAATCGTGACGTCGGCGGGCACCCTGCCGTCACCACCGCCACCGACGGTAATGGGAGTGTCGCCCGGATCTGCGGTTGGTTTCTTATTCTTACCCTTCTTTTTGACAGCCATTTCGGTGTGCTCCTTTTTAATGAAAGATTTTTAAAGACATGCCACTCGGAAAGAGTGGACGCTAAGTCATGACTTGCGATTGCTTGAGTGGCGCGAAAGCGGCGCTAGCCTATGCAATTTCGCAGTTAGTGTAAAGCGTTTTGTGGTGGGTGAAGTTCA
>DATENS010000226.1:0-6416 GCA_035274925.1 Pyrinomonadaceae bacterium
TCGTCGGCGAACAATCGTTCGGCATTGACGTGAATGTCGCCCGCTCAGTCGCCGAAGAGATCAAGCAAGTCCACGCTCTTGGCGTTGAAGTGGCCGTGGTGGTTGGCGGTGGAAATATCTTCCGCGGGCTCTCGAAAAGCGCCGGCAACATGGACCGCTCCTCCGCGGATTACATCGGCATGCTGGCGACCGTGATGAACGCGGTGGTCCTCCAGGACGCGCTCGAGAATGTCGGCATCCAGACGAGGGTCCTTTCCGCGATTGATATCCCGCAACTCGCCGAATCGTTTATTCGCCGGCGCGCAACTCGCCATCTGGAGAAAGGCCGCATCGTTATCTTCGCCGCGGGCACCGGCAATCCATTCTTCTCGACCGATTCAGCGGCGGCTTTGCGCGCGCTCGAGATAAACGCTGACATCATTCTCAAGGCCACCAAGGTCGACGGGATTTATTCAGCCGATCCGATGCTCGACTCGACGGCTACTCGCTTTGACGCAATCACTTATCAGGAAGTGCTGGAGAAAAGGCTGCGGGTGATGGACGCATCGGCGATCTCAATGTGCATGGACAACAATCTTCCGATTGTCGTCTTCAACATGCGTAAACCGGGTAACATCGCGCGCGTAGTTACCTGCGAGGCAGGGATCGGCACGCGCGTCTGCCTCGAAAAGTAAATCGCAAAAAATAGTAAATCGTGAATAGAAACGCGGGATATCGCAGTTGTCTATTAACGATTTACGATTTACTATTCACAACCCTATGAACGACAAAGACGTCATCAGAGAAACAAAACCGCGCATGGACAGCGCGATTGAGGACTTTCGCCGTAAGCTGGCAACGGTTCGCACGGGACGCGCCTCAGTCAGTTTGCTGGACGCAGTCATGGTCGACTACTACGGCACGGCGACGCCGCTCAACCAGATGGCGTCCGTGCATGCGCCCGAACCGCAGATGTTGACCGTGCAGCCATGGGACCTGACCCAGCTTGGCAATGTCGAGAAAGCAATCCGCGCGGCAGACCTGGGCTTGAACCCGTCGAATGACGGTAAGCTCGTGCGCATTCCCATTCCGCCACTGACTGAGGAACGTCGCAAGCAATTGGCGAAACAGATTCACGAGATCGCGGAAGAGCATCGCACTGCCATCCGCAACATCCGTCGCGATGAAAATGACAAGCTGAAGAAGATGTTGAAAGACAAGACCCTCTCTGAAGACGCGGAGCGAGATGGCCTCGACCAGATTCAGAAACTCACTGATACTTACATTTCAAAGATTGACGAATTGTCCAAGTCTAAAGAGCACGAAATCATGAGTGTTTAGAGTGTCCGACAAACTTTAGTTTGTCGTTCCTGTCGAGTCCGAAGCGACAAACTGAAGTTTGTCGGACATCACTGATGATCTTCTCTCTCTCCTTATCTCTAATCGCCATTGCGAGCGGCTTCGTTCTCACTTATACCTACGACGAGAACGAGCCGCTCGGTTCGCGTCTATGCGCAGGCGCCTGCATCGGATTCGCGATCATGGGCCTGGCCGGTTTCGTCCTTGCGCTGCTTTTCGGTCTTAATGTCGTTACCCTGGTTTTGACCGTCGTCGTTTTAGCCGCGCCTTTGGTTCTTCTCACCAATGAACAATACGGCTCGAGAGCCGGAGCTGATTTGAACAGAGGGCTGAGCGCGCTCTCGCGCGCGATCGCTCGCCCGAACCGCTGGGACTTCATTTACTTTCTTTTCTACGCCGGTATCTCGATCGCGATGTGGCTGATTTTCTCGCGCGCCCTGCTGGAAGAATCAGACGGCATGTACACCGGGGTCCTCAACAACTACGGTGATCTTCCGTTTCACTTGAGCGTGATCACGCGGTTCGCTTACGGCCAGAACTTTCCGCCCGAAGATCCAACTTATTCCGGGGTTCGCTTCACCTATCCGTTCATCACGGACTTTATTTCCGCCATGTTCGTGCGCGCAGGCGCGGGTCTGTGGACTTCGTTGTTCCTGGAGAACTACATCCTCGGAATCAGTCTGGTCGGCGTGGTGCATCGGTTTGGACAAAGACTCGTGCGGAATCGCGTTGCCGCGATCCTGACGCCCCTCCTTATTTTGCTGAATGGCGGCTTTGGTTGGGCGATGTTGTGGGGCGACGTGAACAGGACCGACGGCAGCGTCTTCCAGGTGCTGAGAGAGATTCGGCACTCATACACGATCCTGCCGGAAATTGGGCGCGCCTGGCGCTGGGGAAATTCGGTCACCAGCTTACTGGTCACTCAACGAGGCTTTCTGCTTGGCATCCCGCTGGCGGTCATCGTGTTTACGCAATGGTGGGTAGCGTTGAAGGATGGGGAGACACGGAGACAGGGCGACGGGGAGAAGCAGCGAGGGAAGGCCCCCGCAGCAGCTCCCCCCGTCTCCCCGTCCCTTCGTCTCCCCATCAGTGCCCGCCGCATGCTCGCCGCGGGATTCGTTGCCGGACTCCTGCCGCTGATTCATGCGCACAGTTTCATCGCGTTAATGATGGTGAGTGCGTTTCTGGTGCCCTGGATTTATCGGCGCGCGTGGGTGGCCTATGCCGTCGCGGTTGCGATCTGCGGAACAATTTTCTTTGTCTCATTGAAATTCGGCGCGTTCGGCTCGCCCTATATCAGCGCCGCGCTCGGGACTGTTGTAATTGGCCTGATCGCTAATCTTTGGTTCGTCCTCCCGCGCGCGCACGTAAAATTGTGGCTATGCTTTTTTGTCGTGGCCATCGCGCTCGGACTCCCCCAGATTTCATGGTCCACACACAAGAGTGCGATTAAGACGCAAAGCTTTATCGCGTGGCAGTTCGGATGGGACAGCGATTCGGAAACGGCGTTCGGATCCAAACCAATCGGCCCCAGGCCTATCGAAAAGGCTCCGCCAGTTGATCTCTGGGTCAAACGAGCACCCTACGTCGCGTGGTTCTGGCTGAAAAACACGGGGTTCTTCATTCCACTTTTGATCATCGCCTTGCTTTGGAAGCCGAAAGAGTATGTTGTGCCGCGCCGGCTCTTGCTGTTTTATTTGCCGTTCACGTTATGTTTCCTGATTCCAAACTTTCTAAAGCTGGCGCCCTGGGTTTGGGACAACATTAAGATCCTTTTTTATTGGTGGATAGCCTCCGCTCCCATCGTTGCTTTGCTGCTTGCGCGTCTTTGGGAAGGACACTGGTGGAAACGAGCGTTGGCCGCGGGCCTTTTTGCCGGCCTGACTTTGGCTGGCGCCCTCGACATTTTTCCCCTGTTAACTTTGCAGGGCAAATATCAGGAGTTCGATCGCGACGGAGTTACGTTCGCAGAAACAATTAAGCAGACCACTGCGCACAATGCCACGATCCTGCACGCGCCGATTCACAACACACCGATATTTCTTACGGGCCGGCGCTCGATCATGGGTTATCCGGGACACATTTGGACGCACGGACTGGATTTTGGTCCGCGAGAAGAAGAAATCAAACGAATCTATGCAGGCGCGCCGGACGCCGGAGCCTTGCTTGGGAAATACGGGGTCGATTATGTTGTCGTGGGTCCGCAGGAGTACGCGGTGGTAAGTCCGAATCTTGATTTTCTCAGCCGGTATCAGGAAGTTGCGAACATAGGTGAGTACCGCCTCTTCAAAATCAAATAGGAATCGACCGCGCCAGAAAAGCACTGCGGCGAATACAGACTCTCCCTCACCAGGCGAGATGTCTGAGCGCACGTGGCGCCTGGCCGGGCTCGCCATTCTTGTCATCGGCGCGTTCCTGCGGCTTTACTATCTGGCCCTCGTTCCGCTTCATCACGACGAAGGCGTCAATGGAAATTTTCTCGTGCCGCTGGTCCGTAATGGCCAGTACACATACAACCCCGAGAACTATCACGGCCCTACTCTTTATTATTTCTCAGCGATCATTCCCTGGATAACTCGTTTTCTTGGCGGCAAAGACTTTTTGGAGAAATACGGTCTCACTACCTTCAACGTAAGATTTGTCACCGCTGCGTTCGGCGTCGCCACGATCGGGCTGGCGCTTTTGTTGCGCAGTCGACTGGGTACCATCGGAGCTTTGTGTGCTGCGGGCCTAATCGCGATTTCGCCCGGGGCCGTTTACCTCTCGCGCTACTTCATTCACGAATCGCTCTATGTTTTTTTCACGTTGGGGATCGTGGTGGCGGCGGTGAAGTACTACGACACGGGCGCGGCGAGTTATTTGATTCTGGCGGCGTTATCGGCAGGGCTAATGGTTGCCACCAAGGAAACCTGGATCATAAACGGTCCGGTCTTGCTGATCGCTTTTCTAACTACTGACCTCTTTGTTTCGCTTAGAAAGAAGCAACTGCCGAGATTATCCATCGGGCTTATGCTGGGCTTGGTGATCGGCCCCATAGCGGGCGCGCTGCTTGCAGGCGTGGTCGTGCTGTTCGCCGCGGTTTTTCCTTCGCTCATTCCTATTGGTGGCGGTTACCTGCTTGTAATCATCGCAGGCGCGGTAACTGGCGCATTGATTGGACCCATAATCGGTATTCTCCACGCCTTCGATCGCTTTGGCGGAATCGTGCCGATTACAACCGTAATGCTGGTCGCGTTCACGGTGTTCATCGTGGTTAGCGTCCTCTTTTATTCATCCTTCTTTAGGAATTACCCCAAGGGAGTTAGCGACGCGTTACAGACGCTGTCGCTATGGCGCAAACGCACGCACGAACATGAACACGCGTGGTGGCAATATATCTATTGGTTGTTCCAGGAAGAAGGACTGATTTTGACCCTGGGCGGAGTGGGCGCGCTCATCGCCGTGTGGCGAGGAAACAACCGCTTTGCGCTTTACATTGCGCAGGTTGCTTTTGGGCTGCTGGCAGCCTACTCGCTGGTTGGTTACAAAACGCCATGGATTAGCCTGAACTTTGTCGTGCCGCTCGCTCTCATCGGTGGTTATGCCCTGAATACGGTTTATGAAAAACTGCGCGAGTTTCAGCAACCTCTGTTCTTCCTGCTGCCGGTCGCGTTGATTGTGGCCTTCTGTGGTTACCAGCTTTACCAACTTAACTTTGTGCATTATGACGACGATGACTATGTGTACGTGTATGCCCACACACGCCGGGAAACTCTCGTCATGCTGGAACAGATCGATCGAGTGGCAAACCAGTTAGGCACGAAAAACGAAACGGGCATTGCTCTCCTTTCTCCCGAGTACTGGCCGCTGCCCTGGTATTTTCGAAACAATCCGCGCGTCGGTTATTACCAGAAAGTAGTATCGACAACGGAACCGATCATCATTGCTTCGTCCGGACAAGAGGAAGAAATCAAAACGACCTTTGGTGATCAGTATCAGCAAATTGATTCGAGCCAACTCGGCGATCCGCGGATCCTTCCGAGCAGAAATCCCGGCGGCACTTTCAGTTTGCGACCGGGCGTCGATTTGTTGCTGTATGTGAGACGTGACGTGGTGCAAAAGCCGGCAACACAGTAAACTTTCAAATTCGCATGATGCGCCTTCCCAAATTTGTCTATCGCACGCCGCGCACGATCGCGGAGGCGG
This sequence comes from Pyrinomonadaceae bacterium, assembly GCA_035274925.1. GTDB lineage: Bacteria > Acidobacteriota > Blastocatellia > Pyrinomonadales > Pyrinomonadaceae > UBA11740. The sequence goes on from DATENS010000226.1 coordinate 5,524, forward strand.
TGAAAGTGTTTGCCGACGCCGGGCCAGAGGCGCAGTTCGTCGCGGGCGGGACCGATTTGTATCCCAACATGAAGCGCCGGCAGCAAACTCCAAAGACCGTCATTTCCGTCATGCGTCTTCCCGAATTGAATCAGATAACCGGAGACGGAAAAGGCGGGGTGGTCATAGGCGCGTCGGTGACGCTCACCGACATTATTGAGAACCCAATCATCAAACGCGACTATCCTGTAATTGCCGCGGCCGCGCGCACGATCTCGACGCCGATTCTGAGAAACATGGGCACGATTGGCGGTAACCTGCTGCTGGATACCCGCTGCAACTACTACGACCAGAATTACGAGTGGCGCAAAGGCATCAATTTTTGTTTGAAGAAAGACGGTGATGTTTGCTGGGTCGCGCCGGGCAGCTCGAAATGCTGGGCCGTGCAATCTTCCGATCTCGTTCCCCTGATGGTTGCTATAGGGGCAAAGTTCAGGCTCGTCTCGACTTTAAGCGAACGAATGATTGATGCCGCCGGCTTTTACAATGACGATGGCATTGATTATTTGAAGAAGCGGCCGGATGAACTGCTGGCCGATATTCACTTGCCGCCCATCAACGGTTGGCGCGCTTCGTATCAGAAGCTGCGGCGACGTGGGGCGTTTGATTTCCCGGTATTGGGAGTGGCCGCGTATGTGCGGTACGGGACGGGCGACGATCGAACGATCGCTGACGCAAAAATCGTCCTTGGAGGCATTGCCCCATCTCCAATTCAGGTTGAGGAAGCGGCCGGCGCGCTAATCGGAAACCAACTCGGCGACGATCAGATCCAGGCCGCCGCCGAAGTTTGCTATGTTAAAGCGCGACCGCTGGACAATACCGATTTTGTCATGAACTGGCGCAAGCAAATGACG